>NZ_JAWUEA010000024.1:0-103789 GCF_036663475.1 Rouxiella sp. T17
ATAGGGCAGGATCGTCTACCGGGGCGGGGGCAGTCCAACTATAGGGCAGGATCGTCTACCGGGGCGGGGGCAGTCCAATGAGGCAAAAAAGTGTCTACGAAACCCGGGTCTATTCAATCTGACAGGCGATTATATATGGAAAAGCAACCGGATACCGGCTTCCGGTAAGTTTCGTCGGCTGAGGCCAGCTAAAGTAGAGAGGTCAAAAAATAGCCTTAACGTACAATAATTTTCGATATCCAAACTGACCCCATGAGGGACAATCATACTTAAGTCTCCCACATTGCAGGAGGTTTGAGCATGAACACGTCACCGTGGAAAAAAGACCGTATCATCGGACAAAAAAGACCGCTTCAGATATCTTATATCTGGGGGATTCGAATTAGACTTGAATTGGAAGGTAAAACGCGCGATTTAGCCCTGTTCAACATGGCCTTAGACAGTAAACTCAGGGGCTGTGAACTGGTAAAACTCAAAGTATCAGATGTTGCATATGGCAGTTCTGTTTCGAGCAGAGCAACGGTGTTACAACAGAAAACCGGTAGCCCCGTCCAATTTGAGATAACCAAAGGGACAAGAGAAGCAGTTGCAGCGTTAATAAAGCTGGGCAATCTGCACAGTAAAGACTACTTGTTCCAATCTAGGGTCGGTTCTTGCCAACACATTTCAACACGGCAATACAACCGTATTTTTCATGGATGGGTAGGAAAGCTTGGTCTCGAAGATTCGCTGTACAGCACACATTCCATGAGAAGAACAAAACCTTACCTGATATACAAGAAGACCAAGAATCTCCGGGTCATCCAACTTCTGTTAGGTCATAAGAAACTGGAAAGCACTGTGCGTTATCTGGGCATTGAAGTCGATGATGCGTTAGAGATCTCTGAGTCGATTGAAGTGTAAGGTTGTCAGGGCTGCAACAGCAGCCCTGTGCCAGAAGGAGAAGTTACACGCAAAAAAGGACCATACTGGGGGGTAAGTCAATATTGTGTTGCTTTGTGCTTTGAAGATTGTTTATTTAAGATGACCCAAGGAGTATTTCAGATAATAAAAATCAGGAAAGTTTGCTGTGAAGATAACAAAGATTGATCACATACACGTATACGTTGAAGACATTACGCAGGCAGAAATCTGGTATCACGAGGTTCTTGGCTTCTCCCGCGATGAGACTCAGTACTTCTGGTTTGAACAAGGGGGGCCGCTGGTCATCAGGAATCACGGGGCGTCACTTTCCCTTTTTCTCAGAAAATCCCAGCATCCTGGTCACACGATGGCTTTCGGCGTTGAGGCACCCGTATTTTTAGGGCTCATACCGATCCTAAACCGTCACAACATCCCCTTCACTGTGTGCGATCACGAGGTATCGATGTCCGTCTATTTCAGCGATCTTAGCCATAACAAGATTGAAGTGACGTCCTATGACTACCTGCCCGCAAAGCAAATACTGGGGAGTTTGGTTTAACCACGCCTTTCGCTCAACGCTGACGGTCACTGCCCTCTGGTGCTCCCTCTTTTGCCGACGGCGACCCCGTGAACGTCAGGCGTGCGTCCCGCCGCGTTGATGGGGCGAAAACGGCCCCCCTTTCACCAATTTTCGCTACATTGTGGATTGCCGGCATTCTCCACAATCATCGGCGTTAAAAAAAACCACCTTTTCAGAACATGCTTTTGCAATCCCCAGTCCGTTACGGGCGATCGGTTGCCACATACCTAAGCATCACACCCAAATGACCAAGATATCTCAAGTGAAGGGTATCATTTGAACGGCAGCTGTGTGCGGGGAGCGGACATTGTTAACAGCGCGATACGTTGATTGATAGAGAGTGGCATCCAGTTAACACCTTCACGGAAAAAGGATTATCAGATGAATTTAGAAACTGCGCGTTTAATGCTTGAACCCTATCATGACTCACACTACGAAGGCTTAAGGGTGATGGATAACGATTCCGGCGTGATGCGTTATATCAGCAAGGGTATTGTTAAGACACCAGAAGAGACCTGGGAAAGTATCAGGCGTGTTCAGGCGCGTTGGGAGAAATACGGATTTTCATGGTGGGCTATCAAAGAGAAGGCTTCTGAGGCCATCGTTGGCGCAGCATGCCTACAATACCTGGCAAACGTTGAGGGTGCACCTTTAGAGATTGGCTGGCGACTCGTCCCAGAACAGAATGGCAAAGGCTATGCAACAGAAGCGGCCAAAGTAATTATTAATTTTGCAGCTGAGCAGATAGGCGCAACATATTTAGTGGCTGTTGCCGATCCTGAAAATACTCCCTCTCAGCGAGTGATGCAGCGATTAGGCATGACTTACAAAGCAATAGAACAGCATTACGATGTGCCCTGTGTAGTTTATGAACTTAGCATTCAGCGCGATCAATCGTAATGGGGATGTTTGTACAGCGTCTGCTTTGTGCCAGAAGCGGACACAGCCTTACATCGTAATATGGTGGTTTATGTGGAGAAGTAAGCGGAAGTAATGACTTCAGGTAAAAGGAGTGTCAGATGAATTTAGAAACTGCGCGTTTAAGGCTTGAACCCTATCATGACTTACACTACGAAGGCTTAAGGGTGATGGAAAACGATTCCGGCATGATGCGGGATATCAGCAAAGGTATTCTTCGCGATCCATTGTTGGAGATAGGATCGCCAAATCGTCAGGCGGCATTCTCCAGGTAACCGAAGACGGCTCTGCCCACGCGTGAGCTAAGAGCGTCCCGATCCTGTTCGCAGCGTTCTCCGGCAGCGTCCACCATACCCTTGATGATCGCCAACACGTCCTGCGCGGCTAAATCAAGATCGGGCTGTTGCGGGAGATCGGTCCGCGCCAGGATAGACAACAGGATCGAGTGCAGCCGGCGTGTTACGCACCGGGTATCTTCATCTAAGGGCAGTCGTGCCTCTTCCAAATCCAACAGCCTGGCCAGGGCCGGTCGGCGCAGTTGATGGTTCACTGCTGACGCGATCACACCTTGCAATGCCTCTCGACCGTTCGCAGCAGCGACTATCGCCTCGCACTCGGCGATCAGCAGCGATGTCTCGCGCACGATCAAGGCCCCGATCAGCGCCTCCTTGCCGGGAAAATACTGATAGAGCGAGCCGATGCTGACGCCGGCCCACTCGGCGACTGCATTAGTCGTGAACGCACCGAGTCCACCCTGTTCCAGAATGCGAGCCGTCGCCTCAATGATCGCCCGCACCGTCTCGGCGGAACGGCCTTGGCGAGGCATTTTCCGAGGACGCGGGCGCTGCGAGGTCGTCGTCTGTTTCATGGATTGAATGCGAGTTGCCAAATATGAGGTTATGCTCGCATTATATGTCCTCCACATGATTATACAAGGACACATGATGACCAATCCACAATTGCCCTTCGAACCGACCGTAACCGTCTTTATGCTGGTCAAGACCTCGCCTGAATGGCTCGGGTTCCCCGTCGATCACCGCTTCAAGCTTCTGGCAGAGCATTTCACTCCGATCCTCAAGAAGCACGCGGCGAACGTCTCGCTGCGCTTTTTCGACGTGGAGTTTTATTCCACCCGTGTCACCGACATCTGGATGTGGGACGCAGCGGACCATCATTCCTACCAATTATTGGTGGAAGACCTGCGTGAAACGGCCTTCTGGGATCGCTATTTCGATATCGTGGAGATTCTGACCGGCGTGGAAAACGCCTATGCCAAAAACTACGATCGTCCGGTTATCACAGTCTGAATGGGCTACAGGGGGCGCTATCCCAGCCCCCTCTTCATAGTTCTCAAAGAAACCCGTAGCGAGACAGCTGGGGAGGACATGGCGTTCACTCTCGCCGTGCTGTGCCAGGCCGGATTGCCTCGCGCCAAGATAGAGTCCCGCGAGTTCATGCGGCAGTCCCGTGCGGCATGAAACGGACGTCCGCTTCACGCCCTGAGACATTCGACAAGCTTTTTATGGCTTCAGTAAGGGCGAGTGTCGCGCTTCGAGAGCCAGCAAATACTTCGCTTCGTCGTACTGGGTTCTGGTCTTCCAGCAGCGGTAAATGATCCTTATCCATTTGAAGGCAAGAGCCCGGATTACAGACTGGTGAGATTTTCCTTTTTCTCGCAGTCCCTGATAATAAAGTCTGGCCCAGTATGATGAGTTAATCGTCTTCGCAGCCCATTCGACAAAGGTCTGCCTGACGAACTTGCCACATTGCCATCGCCAGTGAACCCATGATTTCTGGCCACTTCGTTCGGTCACCGGTGCAATACCTGCATAGTTTTGAATTTCTTCAGCGCTGTTAAACCGGTCACGGTTATCACCAAGTGCAGCAAGCATCCGTGGGCCCATACACGGCCCCATGCCCGGAAGTGATTTGAACAGCCCCGCATCTGGCAATGTGTCAAACAGCGTTTCAATGCGTTCGTCATAGGTTTTGATGATTTCACTCACGACTTTAATTTGTGTCGCCAGTGCTGTTGCCATCAAGGCATTAGCCTCTATAACACTCGGGTCTGTCGTCAATGGGATCGCATTATCAATACTCGCAACACGTTGCTCGGTAAGGGCCATTGCGCGGCCACCTCTGGCATTCAGAAAATTTCGGATCGTGTCGCGCCTGGCTCGTTTCAGTTGTTGCAGACTGGGCCACCGGATAATCAGCTCACACAACAGTAAGCTACCCCGATGTGAGAACCACTCCAGGGGCTGAGGATAATACTGTTTAAGCGTGTTGATTATACGGTTCACAAAACGACGTTTATCTTCAACCAGCTGACGACGCTGCTCAACCAGTTGCTGGAGTAACCGGATATCCGCATTGTCGGGTTCAATAGCTTTTATCTTTTGGGGATAACGCAGCATTAACTCTAATGCCAGCTCGGCATCCTGCGGGTCATCCTTAGCGCCGCTGGGGGAGAAGGCTTGCCGGTAACGAGCCAGGGACAAAGCGTGGACGGGGAAAACGGTGATAAAGGGATATTTTTGAAGAGCATATACCACGGGGCCCTTCTTCAGCTCGAGAGCTATTGCGATTCTGCCTTTAACCTTCTGGTGTAACTCTGTAAGCCAGACATCAAGGGCTTCTGCTGTATGTTCAATCACATGGAATACGCGTTCACCGTTTTTAAACTGAACACAGACATCGTGTTTTTTATCTGCCCAGTCCAGACCAACGTGCGCAGCAAATTGATTAGTCACAGTCATCACCAACTCCTTTTTATCGGGGATTGGTATGCATTCCACGCTCTTCGAAAGAAATATAGCCAGCAGTTTATCTGCATGCCCTGAGTATTCGTTAGCGAACGTGGAGCACCTACTGGCTCGAAAGAAAAGCGGCGATCATCACGTGATTCTCGCTCAATATTCGTAACCAGTAAGCGCATACCCTGAATCACTTAATAGTGTAATTCTCAGGGTGCGAATGACTATACCTCGCTCAAAGCCGCCATTGAGTATTCTTTAAAACAGATCGCGCCATGTAAATTTTGCGGCAATCTATACATTCCTGACGGACTTGGAAAAGGACCACACCCTGCGATTGTTATGAGTCACCCAGCCAGTGGTGACAAAGAGCAAAATGCGCGTCGCATTGCTGAGCGAGGATTCATTACTCTTGCATATACATCATCTGTGTTCAGGCGGCCAAATGCAGTATGCCACTACACCCATAAAAAAAGGCCGCATAAGAAAAAACCAACATCAACAGCTGAGTGTTTCCCTAAGGGCCTTCTATGCGCCATTCTCACCTCAGAATAGATGATCACATTCAATAGCCACTATAGACTACGTGCCTTATGAATTTTCCTGTTCGTTCTTATCGCACCGCTGAAAGGTTGCCCATCAATTGTATCGTTCATTCTTAAACCGGAAGGACGGATCCAGCGTTGAACCCTAGATGGCATATCGAATCCTATTAGCAGGATCACTACAAAAGTCAGACTGAAGGATAGCGAACCTAATGCGGTACCAAGGCTTAGGTGCTGGGAGATAGAGGCGCCCAATATCGGCGCAATTGCGCCGCCCAATGCTCCAACGTTATAGGTAAAGCCCAGTCCTGCAGCCCGCTGTTCTGTATCAAAATAGCCGCCCAACAGCTTAGGAAGCAATCCAGCTATTCCTTGCCCCAGCATTTGCTGTAAAAACAGCAGGCCACCAAGAACGAGAATATTCGAGCCGCCAATAGCGAAGAGCGGAATAATAAGCAACTGAGAAACTAGCAGGCTGGTGACATACGCTTTACGGGTACCCAGCCAGTCGCCAAGAAAACCGCCAACACAACATCCGACCGCTGCACCGAACCCACTAAAGAACAACACATTACCGACTGTGTGCGGATTATATCCCAGTTCGGTCTTCAGATAAGTCGGTAGCAGGGCTTGTATCGGCCATGAGTAAAGGAAAGCACAGAACACAACCAGCATCAGCATCACACCTGTTGGCCAGCGTTCGCCACTGGTCTGCACCATAAAGTAGATAAAGATGGCGGCACAAAGTATGCCGAAAATTGTTATCAGGCCGGTAGATATCATACCGGTAAAACAGACATAAAGCGCAGCAGCAGCAAATATTGTGAGCAATATATTGAGGAGGGTGAGGCGGCCACGATAAAGGATATCTAACATGTTGCGATCAATGTTTCCTTTATTTTGTTGCTGTTTTTGTTTTGATTTTTCCCAGTCTTCTGCTTCAGGCAGGTTTTTACGTAACCACAATGCGAAAACAATCGGCAATAGACCGATATAAAAGAGCATGCGCCAGCCAAATGCCGGCACGACAAAGCTATAAGCCTGCGCAGCCACCACAGCACCGATAGAAAACCCGGAAATAAGAAACCCGCTTGCTTTGTTGCGCATATTCTTTGGCCAGCTTTCCATCACATAGGTCGAGCTGGAGCCATATTCTCCCGCCATACCAATACCAATCACCAGCCGAGCGACAAACAGTGTGGTGTATCCCGGTGCAAGCCCGCAGGATAATGTTCCGCATGAGAAAAGCACAATGCTGGTGATCATGGCAAACTTTCTACCATAGCGATCGCCTATCGCGCCCAATACTAGCCCGCCGAACCAACGTGAGATGAAAGCGGCGGAAATCAGGCTACTTGCCTGCAACAGTGTCAGACCAAATTCCTGCTTGATGTCCATTAACACCAACGTAATTATCACAAAGTCAAAACCATCCAGAGCATAGCCAATCCAGGCGGCTGTAAAGGCTTTCCACTGTGATGGTGTTAACTGTTTATACCAACGAGGTGGCCTGATATCTGGCGTATTCGCTCGAGGCGCTGTTGAATTGCTCATATCGTTGCTATCTCCACAGCCCGTCAGTTAACGGGCAGAAATTGATTTTCGGGTGGTTCAGACAAAGTCGGCGCTTAATTATTTATGATTACGTCATTTCAAAACGTGTGACAGTTACAATCACAAAGCACAGCGCCTTGCTCCATTAAAAAATATAAATAGGAGTTAAACTCCATTTTGAGTGTATAAGATCAGCCAGCCATTACAATCGCTGGCTGATGAAAATGTGATAAAGGGGGCGAAATTCTGGCGTCAGAAGAACAAGTAGTAGAATGAAGAGGTTTAAAACTGCGCTGATAAAAGATCAGCGCAGTTTTAAAAGATAAGGTGGGAGAATATTGTTTAGTTGGTATTGTGTTGACTGATTGCCTGGGTAGTTTTTCGTTTAATTTTTTCCGCCTGAATGGGATCAGCTTTCACCAGCAAAGCGTAAATCAGGTCTAGAACGAACAGCTGAGAAATTTTGGTAGCGATGGAATCGCCTTGCAATTGTCCCTGGCGATTTCCATTGATCAATACATAATCAGCCACTTCAGTGAGCCGCGAACCCATGTTGTGTGTCAATGCGACTGTTAAGGCCCCCGTTTCTTTCGCCAGCTTTAATGCATGCACCGTCTCATGGGAGGTTCCCGAGTGACTGATACCAATGGCGACATCGCCGGGCTGCATCAGTGAAGCCTGCATGTACATGAAGTGGTTATTTGTCGCCGCATCTACGCGTAAACCAATACGCATCAACTTACTTTTCGCGTCTTCGGCTGTTATTCCGGAGGTGCCTAATCCAAAAATACAGATTCGGTCTGCCGATCGCATCTGTTTCGCCACTTGCTCGACGTTTTCCAACGACAGCAGATTAATGGTTTCTGTCAGCACATTATTGATGGCAGATTGTAATCTGCTCGCTATTGCCTGAGCACTGTCGGCATCTTGAACATCGGCATCTAGCAAACTTTCCTCATTGCTGGATCGTGTTGCCACTTCAATGGCCAGGTCCATTTTAAAGTCCTGAAAACCTTTGTAGCCCAAAGTACGACAGAAACGAATAATGGTCGCTTCACCAGCTTGGGTCAGTGATGACAGCTCAGAGAGAGAAAGTTGGGTAACTTTGGCGGGTTCGGATTGGACATAAACGGCAATACGCTGAGAGGAACGTGTCAGACTATTTTGAATTGCACCCAAGGCATCAAGAATTTTACCTGGTTTAAAATGATGAGCACCAGTTTTCACGCGGCTACCTCGGAGAAAAATTAAGGAAACAGTGGTTTATCTGGTGCACATCATTACATAGTTGCCTCATTTCGTGAAGCTTAAAGCTCTCCGGAGGGCTAGCTCAACAGGGTATAATGGAGTTTAACAACGACTTTTTTGATGGTATCGGAGCCTGCAATCTGGCAGCCTGGCTTATGAGGCTCTCCGGGTAAAAATACAGCAAACATACCAGGAAACATATGCAATTGGCTTTTATGTGGGATATCGGAAATGAGCTGGTAATCATCATCGGCCTGATAGGGACCAAGATTTTTTTCGGGAGTGAACGGAGAATATTCAATTCCTTCTATGCCGCTAATGAGCACCTGAATATCGGCATAAACGTGATGCAGTTCCGCTTTTTTATTTTGTGCGGGCTGAGCGTCAAACTCCATGACGTTCATAAACATCAGGTCTCCGTCAATGTCGTGGCGGCCACAGCTCAATTCCTGTAACGATGTCTTCGCAAGATAGTCCAGTACCCATCGGATACGTTCAGGTAATCCGTCAAAAAAAAGCGGTTGTGCTAAAGAACCGTGAAACATAAAGCACCTCATGATGAGTAATCGTTTAAAGATAAAGTAATGACCGAATTCAGAGTGTTTCTCTGGCCCACAACGCAACACCAATTAACCCGCTGTCTTGCCGATGGTGTGCCAGTTGAAGAGGGACGCGGTAGACGTTCGGTAGCGTCTGTTGTGTCGCAATCACTTTTTCCAGATATCCTTCCGCCAGCCCTACACTCCCACCCAGAATCGCGACATCCAGATCCAGTGCGATATGAATATCTGCCAGCATTGAAGCGATTGCCGTCGCTGACTGGTTCACCACCTGTTGTGCCTGAATATCGCCGGAATGGGCTAACTCAAAAACCCGGGCTGCGGATATCGTTTTTTTGCCTTCATGCATAACGGCACCGATTGCAGATCCCGACGCGACACTTTCAACGCATCCTCGGCGACCACAACCACACATTGGCCCCTGTGGGTCAAAAGCGGTATGACCAATATGCCCCGCGAGCCCGTTTTGACCGATTAATAATTTTTTATTCCAGATAATCCCGCCGCCGACCCCGGTTGAAACCGTGACGAATAGGGCGTTATTGCACTCATCTCGCAGAGCCTGATATTCAGCCCATGCAGCCGCCTGGCCATCATTAAGCAAAATGATGGGTAAATGGGCCATCGACTGAATGCAGTCTTGTAAGGGAAAGTCTGCCAGACCGCCAAGATTGGCCGGGTTGAGTGCCGTCAGGCGGCCATTATTGATAATGCCGGTAGAAGCAACTGCAATGAAATCTACTCTGTCACGAAAGGGAGTAATCAATTTTTCCAGTGCCGCAGACAGTTGTGTTGCATCACCTCGTGGCGTGATGATCTGCTGGCGGTCTGAGAGCTGGCCGTCCTCTGCCACGAGGGCTGCAGCAATTTTTGTTCCACCAATATCCAGTGCTAACGCTTTACCCATTTGCATGATCCTCACTAAAATTTAACAACACGTAACCTTTGACTGATAACTAACACATATCACTTCATTGCGTCCTGCGAACAAAACATCTACCATCACTGGAGTTACGCTTCACTTTTAATATAATATTGGAGTTTAAAGCCATGGGAAAGACAAACATTCGCAACCTGAGCGATTTCTGTAACCAGCTTGAACAAGGTCTGATCGTTTCTTGCCAGCCAGTTCCTGATAGTGCCATGGATAAACCGGAGATTGTGGCAGCAATGGCGTGTGCAGCTCTCGACGGTGGTGCTGTCGGTCTACGAATTGAAGGCATCAGCAATGTTCAGGCAGTACGCAAGGTCACTGATGCCATCATCATCGGTATTGTTAAACGCGACCTGGCTGACTCTGAGGTCCGGATCACACCGTGGCTGGAAGATGTTGACGCACTGAGCGCTGCCGGTGCGGACATTATCGCTTTCGATGTGACCCTGCGCCCACGTCCTGTTGCGGTAAAAGCGCTGTATCAGCGGGTACGTGAAACTGGATGCCTGACAATGGCTGACGCATCTTGCCTTGAAGACGGACTACGGGCACAAAAACAGGGTATCGATTTTATCGGCACCACGTTGTCAGGTTATACGCAAACGCCTGTGCCGCAAGAGCCGGATATCGAACTTGTTCGCCAGTTAGCGCAAGCAGGATGCAGGGTGATTGCAGAAGGGCGTTACAACTCACCCTCTCTTGCGGCGGCGGCGATTGAAGCAGGTGCACATGCAGTGACAGTGGGTTCGGCTATTACCCGTATCGAACATATTTGTGGCTGGTTTCATGAGGCAATTAATCATCCTGAAAATGCCAAAATTACTGATTAACCGCGGTCTGACCGCTCATTCATTGGAAATTGACGAGGAAGCATATGAACAAACTAACAGGTCTGATTGCCGCTCCACATACGCCTTTTGACGCACAGGGTGAGGTTAATTTTAAGGTTATCGATCAGATTGCAGAACATTTGATTAACGAGGGTGTGCAGGGCGTGTACGTCTGCGGAACCACCGGAGAGGGTATCCATTGTTCAGTCGAAGAGCGCCAAAAGATTGCGGAACGCTGGGTGAAAGCCGCGCAAGGTAAACTGAGTATCACTCTGCATACCGGTGCACTCAGCATCAAAGATGCAATTGCACTGTCGCACCACGCCGAGACTCTGGACATCTTTGCGACGTCGGTGATTGGACCCTGTTTCTTTAAGCCGGGCAGCGTAGATGACCTGATTGCCTACTGTCAGGCGATTGCCAGCGCCGCGCCTTCTAAAGGTTTCTATTACTACCATTCAGGCATGTCCGGCGTGAACTTTGATATGGAACAATTCCTGATAAAAGCCGAGTCTCAGATCCCTAACTTGTCCGGCATAAAATTTAATAGCCCAGATTTGTACGAATTCCAGCGCTGTCTGCGCATCAGCGGCGGAAAGTTTGATATTCCGTTTGGTGTGGACGAACATTTACCCGGCGGCCTGGCTGTAGGGGCAATCGGTGCAGTCGGCAGTACGTATAACTATGCCGCACCTTTGTTCCAAAAAATCATTAAAGATTTCAACGCCGGGGATCAGGCAGCTGTGCAGAAGGGCATGGACTGTGTTATCCAACTTATTCGTGTGCTGGTTGAGTTTGGTGGTGTCGCGGCGGGTAAAGCTGCGATGCAGTTGCATGGTATTGATGTGGGTGATCCACGTTTGCCGTTACATGCACTGACAAAAGAGCAAAAGCAAGTTGTTGTTAACAGAATGCGAGATGCTATTGGTTTATAGGACTACTGTTTGCTTATCTTCTGCCAAGGCTTACTTTCTGGAGGCATTGCGGAAGACAATGGCGGTTTGGAGAGTTAGTCGTTATTTAATAGTTATTTATTAAATTGAATCGACCTGTTTTCAGGTCGATTCATTCAGCAACGCGTCTTAAATATCTCATTTGATGCCTATAGTTGAAAGACGCGCGTAAAAGTAAGATATCACAAGGGAACACTTACACCTTCGATAACGGTTTCCTGAAGTTTGAAACTTTCATCCAGTATAACGTAATCTGCCCATGCGTTAATTTCAAGGCGGCCGCGATCTTTAATCCCAAGAAATTCAGCTGGATATGTGGATAAGCGTAAAGATGCTTCTTCTAATGTTAACCCTAATTCAATAAAATTAAGCAATGCCTTATCCATAGTGAGTGTGCTGGCAGCTAATGTGCCGTTTTTCAATCGAGCGGCAGCTTTACCTGCGCATTTATAAATTGCATATCCGCCTTGCGTATACTCACCCGCTGGCATTCCTACAGCGGAGCAAGAATCCGTTACTGCATACAGTTTGGGAATAGCACGACGTGCTGCAAGGATTGCCCCGGGATGAACATGTTCAAAATCAGGTATTATTTCGGCATAAGTGGTATGTGCCATTGCTGCAGTCAAAGCTCCTGGGCAGCGATGATCTAGGCCACTCATGGCATTAAAAAGATGCGTGAACCCGGTAGCACCTAGTGATATGGCGTCCATGCTTTGTTGATAAGTGGCGGCAGTGTGTCCCTGTTGGACACAAACACCACGTTCAATTAAATATGGGATTAACTTCCGGTTATCTTCTATTTCTGCTGCAAGAGTAATAAGTTTAATTACTGCCAAATCAAGAAGTTGGTCTATTTCTTTTTTTGTGGCATTTCGTGCAAGGGGTGGCTGGGCACCCAGTTTGTCAGGGCTAACGAAAGGTCCTTCCAAATGTACGCCTAATACTCGAGAGCATCCGATGTACCGTGGTTTTTTCATAAAAAAATCAATATCTTTTAAGGCTGATTTCAATGAGGAAGGGCTAGATGTCATGGTTGTAGCGAGAAGGCTAGTCGTGCCAAATCGGGCGTGAGTTTGGCTCATTATATTGATAGCATCTCCGCCTTGCATAATATCTTTACCCCCACCGCCATGAACATGTAAATCGATAAATCCCGGAATAACATACCCGTTAAAAGCTCCCTCTTTTTTAATAATTTTAGCAATTCTGCCATTCCCATCAGCTTGAATAACGCCATTCACCCAACCCGATGGGGTTAATATTTTCCACATTGTATTTCCCTTAAAGTTATGCCTAATAAAAATAATCCTATTATATTCTTAGGTATATAATAAATTTTCATACAAGTTCATGTAGGGTTTGCAAAGAGGCGCAGTTACTCCGCCTCTTTGTAAGCATATACAGGTAAAGTCATTTTAAGCGGGATAGTTACATAAGCGCTAAAATCTTGTCACAATAATAAGACCCATATAAAAAATCGGCCTAGTCATGGTAAAGGAAATTATTCATATGTGAAGGTTAATTGCATCAATAGGCAACGCTCAACTTTTCCTTGCTTACTTGTAAAAACATAGAATCTGGGTTTGCTTTTCCACCGGTAGTCTCACCACCAATAATCAAGAGTCCATTATTCCAAGGAATTGACACGCCGTAAGCTATTCCTATCGGCAGATTACCAGCTTTAATCCATTTGTTTTTACTAAATATATAAACAGTGTCGCTATATTTTTTTTGCAGACCTTCATGTGCGTAATAATGTCCCTGGACATAATTTTTCGAAGAGCCTGGAAAACTTGCTCCGCCGGCGAAAATGGCAGAACCATTACAAATGCCACCAAAACCACCCGCGACGCCGTCTGGATTTGCTACCGATGCAACAGGATGCCAATCAATACGGTTACCTCTAATTTCGCCTTCATATGCAGTAGGTGTTCTTAATCCAGGTTTAACCTCACCATTAACTATAAGTATTTTATTGTTTTTCTCAGTAATTATTGTTGAACCGGCTGTGCCGGCATATGGGAAAGAACCTAGGCTGCCCCAAAGTTCTGTTTCTGGATCGAAAGATATAATTTGTTTATTATAAAAATAATCGTTAACGGGTTTGCCGAAGTATTTTGAAACGATTTTATTTTTTAAACCAGCATCATTATTGGTATTAGCAAGATCTTCGAAATAACCATTGAAAATATTTTCATTTACACCGCCCATAATAATGGCTTTCCCATTATAGGTAAATGAACTATGTCCTACTAGCCCAACTGGGCTATGCGACATCAGCTCTGACCACTCATTCTTTTCAGGGTTATATTTGTATATGTCATGTAACACTTCGGTTAAGCCACTTTGAGATTTACCAAAGCCTCCAAATACATAAATATTACCATTTATAAATACTGAGGTTGCCTGTTCTCGTGCCACTCCAGGAAAATTAGCTATCGGAGTCCATTGTTTATCATCTTGATTAAGATCCATTTTAAACCACGATTTACCAGCACTCCCAAGGCCAATATAAATTATTTTTTTATTATCAATGACACCAGTGCCTGACTTAAAAGGCACAGGAATAGTAGGTAATACTGAAGCATTGCAAGTGATTAGGTAAAATAGAGTGAAAAAAGCAATTGAAAAGGATATTTTTTTCATTTTTGGAAATACCTTAAATTGTTTTTTGTTAAAGAGTAATTGATATGCCTACACGGTAACTGTTTTCTGTAATGTTCTTTTTGCCGTTATATGATGCTTGTTTGTCAAGGTAATCGTATTCGATATAAGGCGCAACAGTTGGAGTTAATTTGTACTGTATTACAAAAGCATTTTCTGTAGCCCATGTTTTATTGTTGTTATATCGATAATCATTAACATATGTATAAACTGTTGTTTGCCATGCAGTCATCCATTTATCATTCATCTGATAGGTTATATAACCATCCCATCGTTGTTGTTGTGCTCTGGAATTATTGTCGTTTAAATCTGTTGAATGAAAAAGGTTATAATCGTAACGATAACGTATCCCTAGATTAAGGTCTTTTCTAACATCATATGACAGTTTAAGGTAGGGTCCCAAACGTGTGCCGGCTGAACTCCAGTGAAGCAAATGACCGGGTTTAAGAGATAGTTTATCTGTAAGGTGAATTGTATAATTTGTGTCTATTTCATTATAGCTTAATCCAAAAGGCTCATTGTTGTTTTCATGAGTTTTGTTAAAACTATCTGTTTCTAAACTTGCAAACCACCCTGATTTCCAATTCTCGCTTACTTTTAAACGTGTTTCATAGGCATGACTACCGCTACGATAGCCACCGAATCCATTTAAAGTAAGAGCTTGGGATTTGAAAGAGATTAGTATAGTTAAGACAACGGAAAATAATAAAAACAGTTTTTTCATTATGAGGCACTCTTTTTTTATTTTGTACGAGGTGTGTGATTATTTTTTTATTTTTTGACTTCTATATTTCAAAATTGAATGAAGCATTAATCTTTTAAGTACGCGTCAAGACATGCTTGAACATAAAATCAAGCATGTTATTTATAACTATTCACAGCGACCAAAATATATAGGAGTTTAAATCCATATATATTTTTGATGTGAAGTAAAACTCCAATGAGTTTGATTTAATACAAAATAAAAGTCAACACCTTTTGTTGAAATTTATGTTACATATGAAATAAAAGTAATTTACTTTCAAATTACATATAAATTACTTTTAATTTCAATAGATTAGTAGCGCCACTGTTTTGTTGATTAAATCGGACTTAGATAAAAAATCTGCTTGCATCACGCTTTTCAGGCAAACCGTTTACTGATAGGCATGCTTGGTCGTATCTTCTTATTCAATAAGTAAATCAAGGCCATAGCCTTTCCAACCTAGGCAGCCTAATCCAGAATTATCAGATATCACCAAGCAGTTGCTTTACAAAATACATCGATCTTTCCGGCACCGAATACTTGTTCTAAGCTGTCTTCCATGTCTGCCAAAAATACTTCCCATAAATTATTTTCTCGCCGTCGTCTGATTTCTTTTTACATAATTTCCAGCCAATAACCTAGATAGGTTACGACTGTATCAGTGCCCTGATTTTACGATGGCACCAGTGAGGTATCCCACCGATGGGCATACGGGCCAGTAATAACGAGCTGCTCAGTTTAATGAGCTAGAAAGCTGTGGCATAACGGTTTGAAGGAAATGTGGAAGTACATATCGGCAATGACGATAAATATCCTTCTCTGACTATCAGTAGCTTCAGAAACTGGAGGTGCCAATGTCGCTGTTACGTCATAATAGATCTTAATAGACGGGTCAGGCAGCTGAATCCTCCGCTCGATCTGATTGAACTGCTGCTCAAGATTGATGGCAAAAAAGGTTTTACCCGCGAATCGGGTTAATCTTAACCGTTCGGAAGAGTATTAGTGCAACTGTCGGTACAGTTAGCCGCGCGACGCACCTTCAGGGAAAGCAGCCCGGCTACAGTGCGGACAAGGGGCTAGCGCTAAATTTTAAGGGATGCAGGACGTGAAAAATGGCAATATCGTGTCTTCGTGCACCGTTAGATGCCATAGACCTGAGGGGGGGCAACGCGACGTCATTTACGAAGCCGGCATGTGGGGGATTTGATTGAGGAGGGAGGAAAGACTGAAACTGGAGGCCAACCCAGCAGGATGCATTATCTTTTGTAAGTCATCCGAGAGCGAGGCTCTGTATCTTGAAAGTAGCATAGTCTTTGGGCCCAGCTGCACGTGAGAAAAGGTCCGCTGAGTGCCAAGAGCGGACCTTGACCATTTGCTAACTGCACCTCCAATTGCATGGGTATTTTCTGCACATCCAGATAAATTGAGGTAGTTATTGAACGGATAAAACGGAAATAGATATCAATCTCAGGAAGGAAAAGTGCGGATGCCAATACCCATACTTTATACAGAACGTTTGCTGTTAAAGCCATTAGCCCCCGAAGATGCCTTACAAATTCAGATGCTTTATCCACGTTGGGAGATAGTTCGCTACATGGTCTCTTCAGTACCATGGCCCTATCCTGATAACGGTGCCGAGAATTACGTTAATAACGTTGCTTTGCCTGATATGGCAAATGGAATAGCTGGTTCTGGACTATCAGACACCGTGACACGCCTGACGAACTGATGGGTTTAATCTGTCTGTATGACGTTGAGGATAATAACCGTGGTTTTTGGTTAGCTCCGGAGCATCAGGGCCAGGACTTTATGCGTGAGGCCAGTATTGCAGCTACGGATACTGGTTTAATTCGTTAAATAAGACCGTGTTGCGAGCACCTAAAGCGGCTCTCAATAGCCGTTCAAAACGTATTTCAGACAGCAGTGGTATGCGGCTCATCAGGACTGAAAAGAAAGAGTATGTCAGCGGTCTGCTGGATTCCGAACTCTGGGAAATCACCCGTGACGAATGGAATACTCGTCAGGTTGGCTGAGAAAGTTATGGAATGTCGGTTCTTCGCTCAAAACTGCCCATCATGCCTGCTTAAGAAACAGGCTTAACGTAGGATATTTTACGTTTTCCAAGCGGCCTACTATATTTCTGGCTGACTTATGAAGTCACATTGTCAGCGCTCCCTGGTTAATAATCTTCTTGTTACACGCTGTCCGTATAATATTTTATATTTTTTCCACGGGGCATCATACTATATTTATAATATGTGGTGTTGTGAGAAAAAACTTTAACCCATGTCAATGGGCCATGAGTTCTTTATTTTAACTTTTCCTCTATACTAAGTTACACTTTTTTAATTTTTTTAGGTCGAATTGATGACTCTCGAATAACCAACATGCCTTCAACTTTCATTTTTAAATCTACTATTGAATGTTGGTTAGCAATATCTAATAAAGTATGAAGAGCTATTTCTCCCATTTCACCGTACGGTAAATCTACAGATGTTAGTTCGGGCGTTAATTCAGAAGAAAGACTTTGATTGTCATAACCGACAACTGCAACATCTTCCGGTATACGCAAACCTTTAGAAAAAATAGCCTGATAACAACCCAATGCTATGTAGTCACTACTACAGAAAATCGCTTCAGGACGTGTTTTCATTTCCAGCAATTTTATGGTTTTAATATAGGCTTCTTTCAGAGACCAGTTTGTTACTTGGATATAGCGCTCTTCCGGATAAATATCATAGTTTATCAATGCCTGCCTGTAACCTTCGATACGGTCATTGGCGGCATCCATCCACATTTCACCAGCAAGAATTGCAATCCTTGTATACCCTTGTTCAAGCAGATGAAAAGTAGCTTTGTATGCGCCGATTTTATCAGCGGGGAGAATGCAAGGTACGCCTGATAATTCATGGCAATAACCATTCAACATGACCCGAGGAATCGATAGGTTTGGAAATATCGGCGTCAGTTGTCTCGTCATGCAGGAAGCATAAATCAGCCCCTGATAGCCTCCATGGCTTATTTCATCCTCAAGCGCGCCACAATTTTCAGGTTCGTTTTCGAGATCAAAGATTGCTAACAGCTTGTTATGTTGTCTTGCGGCTTGTTGGGCAGCACTTATCGCTTCAATAAAAGGATCATGGTTGACTAGGCTGGTGATGACCATAGCTATTTTAGCAGCAACTAAAGGGCGGCTCGCCGCTTTGTGGACATATCCCATTTCATGCGCAACACCTAATACTTTTTCTCGAGTAGCATCCGACAACTTAATATTATAAGAACCATTTAATACAAGTGAAACAGTTGATTGTGATACACCCGCTCTAGCAGCTATGTGACTCATGGTAACTTTAGTTGGTAGATTCATTAATAATTCACCGTTCAATATTTATTACATTCTATGTTAACAGATTTCCCTGATAGACAGGCGCCCTCCTGCAAATCTCCCAGCTTTAGTCAAATCTACAGAGCGTGCTTAAAATCATAGCTACAAACTATATCCTTTAATTACAATAACTTAAAATAAACTTTTCATTTTTTTTGTGAGAGGTGTCACTTTTGAAGCGAAGAAAGATTACTACTAATATTATTAGTAATATATTAGTTTCTAGCATTAATTAACGAAGGAATTAGGATATGGTGGGCAAGTGGTCTTGTGAAAAGGTGTGGGAATGGCATGAACAACAGGGTTGGTTACGTGGCTTTAACTACTTACCGCGTACCGCTGTTAACTGGACTGAAATGTGGCAACAAAATACTTTTGATCCTGCATGTATCGCTCAGGAATTACAGTGGGCTAAAGATGTTGGTTACAACACTTTGCGCACTAATTTGCCTTTCATTGTCTGGCTTCATGATCGTGACGGATTAATTAAGCGTATCGAACAATTTCTTGCTATCTGTAAGCAAAATGACATCAAAGTCATGATGACTCTGATGGATGATTGCGGATTTTCGGGGGATCATCCTTTCATTGGGCAGCAAAAGCAACCTGTACCTGATTTGCATAATAGTCAGGCAGCAGCGAGTCCCGGTCGTAATATTGTGATGCAACCTAATCTATGGTGGCAAGTTGAAGGATATGTTAAGGATATCATTAGCTATTTCTCACATGATAAAAGGATCATCATATGGGATCTTTATAATGAACCTACTAACCGGATGATATTTACTTTAAATGGCGAAGCCGCCTTCGATCCTTCAATGGATGAATATAGTCATAATTTGATGGAGAAAGCCTTTAGTTGGGCGCGTGAAATAAACCCCATACAGCCATTAACCGTGGGCGCGTGGCATGTTGCTAATATTATTGAGTTAACTACTCCACTTTACAAACATCCAACTGACCAGCGCGCGCTGGAACTCTCAGATATCATATCTTTTCATGCATATGTACCTAAGAATTTACTGATTGAAGCTATAACGTATTTGAAAAATTTCAAGCGACCAATTTTTTGCACGGAGTGGCTGGCCCGGCATGCGGAATCGCATATGCATGAACAATTACCGGTGTTCCAAGAAGAGAGAATAGGCTGTTATCAATGGGGCCTTGTTAAGGGGCGAACACAAACCCATGTGCCATGGCCAGAAATAAAACGTATTGATAAAGATTATCAGTCTCGCTGGTTTCATGATTTATTAAATGAAGATGGTAGTGTATACGACCCTTCAGAAACGGATTTAATTAAATCTTTCATTATGCAAAACGATTAAATAAATGCCGTCATGGTGCACCGTTTTACAATCCATGACGGAAATCATAAATCCCAAGCTTCTTATATATGTTAAAAGGTTAAGAATGAAATATAATCATTCGGATGTGAAAATTCCATTGAAAGAGCTTGCATCTTATTTCGGTTATGGCATGGGTCAATGTTTTAGCTTCGGCCTCGTGGGGAGCTTTATTCTATTTTTTTACACCGATATAATGGGTATTTCTCCCGTAGCGGCAAGTATGATTTTCTTAATTGCCCGAGTTTGGGATGCTGTTCATGACCCACTTATAGCTGGCGTAATGGATACTCTCAATATGCGTTCGGGAAAATTCCGGCCATTCCTATTATTTGCTCCATTTCTTATCTTTCTTGTTACAGCCGCTGCATTTTATAACATTGATGCTAGCCTGATGACAAAAACAATATATGCGGGAGTTACTTATATTTTGTGGGGAACATTATATGCGCTTTCTGATATTCCATTCTGGTCAATGACTTCTGTTATGACCGATGAACCTCAAGAACGTGCAAAAACATCGACCTGTGCCATGCTAGGTGTCAATGCAGGCATCGGCGCAACCTTAGTATTATTCCCTTATATTAGCAAATTATTTTCAGAAAAAAGCAATGACCATGGTTACTTTTTAGGTGCAATAACACTGATGAGTTTAGGTTTGATCTTAATGTTGAATGGGTTTTTTAACATTAAAGAAAGGATTAAAGTTTCTTCTCACGAGAAAGTTACTCTTAAGCAAACTTTTATAGTGGCTAGGAAAAACAAACCATTGTTTTTTATACTCAGCGCATTTTTTCTGAATGTGTTTTACAATATCGTCAATAGTCTTTATATTTTCTTTTTTACTTATAATATGGGCGATGCGGGGCTTGTATCTATTATTGGAACGATTACATTTGCTTGTGCTCTAGCGTGCTTAGGAACGCCATTGTTAACACGTTATTTCAAGAAGAGGGACCTATTTATAATATTATGCCTTCTTGAAATCATTGCACGTATAGGATTTTGGTTTACAGGATATCAAAGTCCCCTAGCGGTGATGGTGTGGTTAACAGTAATCACTGCCATATTTATGATGACAAACCCATTAATATCAGCAATGATCGCTGATACAGTTGAATATTCTTACTACCATACTGGAAAACGATGTGCGGCTATAACATTTTCCGGACAGACTTTTGTCGGGAAACTTTCCGTAGCTATAGCCGGTGGCCTGTCTGGTTTTATTTTGCTGATTCTAAATTACACACCAAATGTAAAGCAGTCTGAATGGACATTAAATGGGCTATTTTTTTGCATTTCATTGCTGCCAGCAGTTGGCGCTCTGCTCCGTATTCTTATAATGAGAAAGTATACATTTACTGAGGATGAGCATGCAATAATTCGAAATAAGTTGCAACTTGGGGAATTTCATCCATCTCGGAATGAATGAAGACACAATCATGCTAGGGAGCCCCATTTTTTTCTGTTAGCGTATAAGTATATAGCGTGGTCAGGTGCCTCCGCCTTAACGAAGCACGTACGGCCATTGGCGGCCTCATCTCGCTTCAGAATATCGCAAAATAAGCTCGTTGCGAAGACTAAGCCGGTCAGTGGCTTTCAACGCCATAATTTCATCGTGGCAAAGCAGCAGTACACAGCCGTAAGGAAACACTTTCAGATCATTTCGGGCGATCGTCCGGCTATGCTCTTCCAAGTTTTTCGCACGGAGTAGCTCTAGCAGTAAAGCGGATAGACGTCTGCCAGAATCTCCTGACTGTTTTGCCAAGCCGCTAATGTAACCACGCAACGAAAATGTAGGATATTTTTTCGTCGTCAGCCACTGATTGAATTCGGCCGCGCCTGCTACAGGATCGTGCGCTGTGATCTGCTCCTTAACAATTAATACAGTGCGGACTTAGTAAGGTCTGTTTTTGGCACATTGCTGACATGATGTCCGCGTGCGGAGCCAAAATGTTCAGCGAATGTTTCTCGCTGAACTGGTAGTCAGGCAAATATTTTTCATTAAGACACACTTCAAAACCTCCTAAATAGGTGGGCTTGGCCTAGCCATTGAGACATTGCTACGAAAAATTTATAGCAATAAACCAATGTGACCTTTTTAGTTTTAATAAACCTGAAATGAATTGTAAAGAGTATGGTACTTCTTCCGCTTATAGCCCAAAGCTGCCTGTCATGCCTGCTTATTCAATAGGCTTAACGTAGGATATTTTCCGTTTTCCAAGTGGACCCCAATTAGGAGAGCTGCGGACTGTGATCTTTTGGAACCGAATTAAGAAAGAAAAAGCTGCTGCCGACAATAAAAAAATCGCTTCGATCTCCTGCTTTCTGTGGCTGAAAAATTGCCCGTTAAGCCACTGCCTGATCTTATTCGCGCTATCGTCCGGCCAGTACAGAGTGACTTCCTGCTGGCGGTAGCAGAAGAAGGAATGGATGCCCGCCCGGATATGACCCCACAAGAGTTTTTCTTTGAGGGGCTTATCCAGGAGCAATCTTACGAGAAGATGAAAGAGGGCGAACTGGACAGCACTGATTATCCGTTGTCGCTGGCAAGTGACATGGTGCTGCCGTGGCCGTGGAACTTATCACGCTACATCGATAGTGTTTCATACATCGGAATCCATAAAGGAACGCCATGGAAACAGGATAAAACCAAGCATTATGTTGACCTATGGCTGCCGTAGCGAATTGGCTTTGTTCTAGCGGCAACCATTCCATAACGGCGGGCATTTTGGCCGGTGAGGGACCGTGATCCCAGCTCACGTTTACGATATGTCCTTTCTGTTTGCGCTTATCCGAACGGATGGCGTTCACTGGTTTGTTAGCGGCCAGAAAGCCGAAGCGGTGAAGTCCTGGCGGTCAGCGGCGGTGTTTGAAATGGGGCGACTGTTAGTGGAAGGTTCTGAGAGAGGATGAGGGTATATCGGTTAATTAAATAAGACTCTAAACGTACAATTATTTCCACCTAGAAAACGGAAAATATCCTACGTTAGGCCTGTTTCTTAAGCAGGCTTGACAGTCCACTGTGGCTTAAGGAATCAAAATATGGTTTCAGGCTTATGCATGTTGTAACTAGTGATGGTAGCTTTATGAGGAGATATAACAGGGGTCAGTTTGGATATCGAAAATTATTGTACGCTAAGCCTGTTTTCTAAGCAGGCATGACAGTCAGCAGTGTGCCAAGAGCGGACAGTCATGCCATAGGTCACTAAAGCTCTTCGTTCTTATAGAAATTTGTTAATTGAAGGCTTTAAAAAGGACTGAAATGTTGTGGTAGATTTATCAGACAAAAGTGAAATCGGGGAGGTCCAATGTTTTACATTTTAGAAGTAAACAAAGGCGATTCTGAGTTAAATTGTCTGGTGAATGAACTTGATGCTTTTCAAAGTGAACTTTATCCCGCCGAAAGTAATCACTGCCTAGACTTTTCCACTGTAAGAGATGAAAAACTGCGGTGTGTTATTGCACGAGATGATAATGGGCTCCCAGCTGGTTGCGGCGCTTTAGTCTTTCAGGAAGAGGGCTTTGGTGAGGTGAAGCGGGTCTACATTCGTCCAGAATACAGGGGACGTAAACTTGGAGACCAAATCGTTTCATTTCTTGAAAAACTCGCATTGGAGAATATTTGCCATCAATTACGTTTGGAAACAGGTATTCATCAGCAACCAGCTATAGCTCTGTATCGCCGGTGTGGATATGTAGTTTGTGAGGCTTTCCCGCCTTATATAGAAGATCCTTTAAGTGTTTTTATGTGCAAGAACATACAACAGACTCTATCAAATACTCTATAAACCAGTTCTCATAAAGAGCCGCTATGTCCGCTGTTCGCTCATAGCCGTTTCTGATCACTATGGTAGTTATGTGCCAGAAGCGGAATTAGCTAAAGACTTGGACCGATGAAAATGTGCAGAGAGGCTATTAGGCAATGCCTATGAAGGGCTGTATGATAAATACTAATAAATAGCTGACTCTAATCATTTAAAAACTGATAGTAGTAAGGAGGTTAAATTCAGTGTGCCACTACAACATCACTGGGTGTCAACTCACATTTCAAAAGTAGAGATATCTTTAGTGCCTGCTAGTTGAGGTAAGCCTCAAGATAAGTCCGAAAATCTTTTTTTAAACAATAATTTGATGTCCGTCACATTTAGAATTTTTTAAAATGAGTGAGAACCCTCTGGGAGGCTACTGTTATTTTTCAAGCTGATATATTTTATGTAGTCTGGTTTGGAACAACGTTTTAATGCAGTAATTTAATCATGTATGAGTACAAGACATTTTTAGGAGAAAAAATGGCGCATTTACTGGATGATAAAGATAAGGAACATCTTTCTGTATTACGTGGGAAAAGTACGGAAGAGCATGAGTTACTGATCCGTGATCCGAAAGATAGCGAAAGTAAATCGACCTTTGGCGATCGGCTTGCTGAGAAAATTACGGGTGGGATTGCTACCTGGAAATTCATCCTGGCGCAAACGGGTATGATTGCTGGCTGGACGGGATACAATATTTTAATCAAGAAAGCTGCTTTTGACCCCTTTCCTTTTATTCTGTTAAATTTGTTCCTTTCATTCCAGTCAGCCTATACCGCCCCTGCAATAATGATGAATCAAAAAAGGCAGGCAAAAAATGACCAGATAAGAAATGAAATGGAATCTGATATTAACGTTAAAGCCGACTTGGAGATAAGCCAATTAAATGAAAAAATGGATAAAATAGTTTCTATAGATATGTATGAATTAAAACAGCAAATCATAAAGATGAATGGCTTGTTGAACACGTTGACGTCCCAGAATTCAAAGCGGCAATCCGATAAGGAAAGTAATTAGGAGAAGATATGGACAAGAGACTACGTGAAGCAGCCAAGAGAGTTTTGCAAGAGCTTGCGAAGCATAACGAATCATGTACGGGGGGATTGTTAGCACGGCTTTAACGGCTTCTTCAATTGGAGGGGCCTATTAGGCCAGTGGGTTTGTAACCTCCAATGACAAAGCGAAGGCAGGAATGTTGGGGGCGAATCCTGATACTCTAGCACCTACTGCCGCCAGCGCAAAAATGGCAACAGAAATGGCTTAGGGGCTGGCTGTGAAACTAAAACTCAAACCGCACTCGTTGTGAGCGGTTATGCCGGTCCTGACGGCAAAGAGGAAGGGACACCAGTAGGTACAGCTCGGTTTGCCTGATATCTAGGTAGGGTAAAATTTTCACGGAAAAGAAGCATTTTTCAGGAGGATGTATAGAGGTGATGCAAGCCGCAGCTTTTCATGCACTAGAGAGATCCGCTAATTTGCTGGGTAATGAAGATATATGACCGAGTTAGCGGCATTAAAAGAGTGAATAATCTTGGGCACCTTATAGGGTTTGATTTGCATCGAGGGATACAATGCACTCGTTAAATTGCTCTAGAAGTGATTAACGGTTTAACATTTTTCTGGGTTTCTCGTTAACTTTAAACGTTACCTTGTCTTAAGTAGACACGTTGCATTTGGTTGGTTCCAATAAGATTAAAGTTCTCCACTCATATTCAGAAAAAATGTATTAAATTTAAATAAATATATACGACATACGATTAAGTTAATATCTTTCCGTGAGGAGAATTATGCGTCAAAGCCTCAACATATGACTATGATGAGGCTGAAATGCGCTAAAAAAGGGTTTCATTTAGACTTGCGGCCGCCGCCATGACTATTTTCGCCTCCCTTTTTCCCTGCCTCAGATGCTTTATCGTGATCTTTGGCAAAGTTACCTCCACTATTGTGCCCACCTTTTTTTCCCGCTTCGGATGCCTTTTCAGGATCTTCAGCGAAGTTACCAGAACCACCACGATGCTCAGCCATGATATTCTCCAAATATATATTCATCATTTACAAAATTATTTCCTACATAATCTAACGACATTAAAAAATTTAATCGTATAATTAAAATGATAGATTCAAATGGAATTATCACAAATATATTTTTTTGGTATTACTGGAAAAATCGATTCTAAAAACTGGTAAGGTAAATCTTCACTTCACAATCAAAAATTCCATATTATAAAAAACACTTTAATTCAATGGATTACTGATTTAAATCGAAAGGATACATCCTGACCAAATGGGTATTGAAGCTAGAATTTTGGATGGCCACTATTACAAAATAAACGCAAAACATATAATGCTTTAAATATCATAGACTTTGACCAATGAGGTTTCGCCTTCACTTCTCAATTGTAAAGGCTCTACTTTATAAAGACACTCCAATCGCTTAAAATATTCCGGCAATACCTTATTAACTTAATATTTTTTAGAAAATTAAGCTTGTTATCTAGTAAATATTTTGGGCTATCTGTTTTTTCCTAGTATCCTGATTTTTTTGCTACACTTATTGTGGCTTAGCATTAAACGTATAAGATCCCATACACTAAGGAGTCTACTAGAATGGTTAAAAATTATCGTAGAATGGCGATAAAGTTGCATGAACGGCTCCTATAGCATTTGCTAGTTAAAAAACAACATGTTTGAGTTCAATAGGGTGTTCTGCTTTTTTCAAAATCAATAAATTTACTCCCTATTTTTCTCATTCGTATTCATGGGGTCCATAGCATGGATATGCTACATGATACATGAAGAAAATTATTTGGCCTGGGTTAAAGATGCATATACTGTGGAAAAGTAGGCAGAAAGCAAGCTTAAAAAATGGCAGGCCATCTGGAACATTATTCAAATCTTAAATCCCGTATTGAGCAGCATTTCGAGGAAACCCGAGAACAGCAGGTTTTAGTCCAGTCTATTATTGATCGTTATGACACCTCTCATTCAGCACTTAAGGATGCCGTAGGAAAACTTGCTGCATTCGGTCAGGCGATGGGCGGCATGCTAGCAGACGATGAAGTAGTAAAAGGGGCCATCAGCATATGTATTCGAAAATTTGGAGATAGCCAGATACACCTAACTTATAGCGGACGCTGAATTGGTTGGTGATATTGAGGGAACCCGTATTTCGAACAAATTCGTGAATAGGAACTAGCCATGGCCGATTGGCCATTGACTCATCTGCCTGATGTTACAGAGCAATTCATGGTGCGTTCGTCTGCACCTGATGTTGAAGCCAAGAAATAGGCTTTCGCGCCTGAGGAAAACCTTTAAAACAGGTTTATACAGACCCTTTATTCTATTAGGAGTGAGCTATGTTTAGACATGTTAAACAACTGCAATACACGGTACGCGTAGCAGGGCCAAATCCAGGTCTTGCCAATATGTTGCTGGAACAGTTTGGAGGACCGCAGGGAGAATTGGCTGCCGCATGCCGTTACTTTACGCAGGGACTTGGAGATGAAGATCCCGGTCGTAAAGATATGCTTATGGATATTGCGACCGAAGAACTGAGCCATCTTGAAATTATAGGTTCGCTTGTTGGCATGCTCAATAAAGGCGCTAAAGGTGAATTGGCGGAGGGCACGGAAAAAGAGGGCGATTTATATCGTACAATCACTGGCAACGGTAATGACAGCCACCTCACATCTTTGTTGTATGGCGGAGGTCCTGCGCTAACTAATTCTGCAGGCGTGCCATGGACGGCGGCCTATGTTGATACTATCGGAGAAGTCACCGCCGACTTGCGTTCGAATATAGCCGCCGAAGCGCGAGCAAAAATTCTTTATGAACGTCTCATCAACGTCACTGATGACCCGGGGGTAAAAGATGCGCTTGGTTTTCTAATGACGCGTGAAGTCGCTCACCAGATATCATTTGAAAAAGCACTTTATTCTATTCGCAATAATTTCCCTCCTGGCAAACTTCCACCCATTGAAAAATATGCGAGCGTCTATTACAACATGTCTGAAGGAGATGAAGTGCGGGGCAGCTGGAATTCCGACGAGAACTTTACTTATGTAACTGACCCAACTCCGGCCGTCGACGGCGGTGACGGCTTGGCCAGCGTTACACTTTCTTCGGAGCAGCAGGCCAATCTCGATAATCTGGCAGCGCGTACAGCCTCAGACTCTACAGTCAATCCGGTTACGGGAACCGATTTAGGCTCCGTCGATCCGATTGATAAAAAATAACACCAAGACAACGAAGATGGATATCAAAAAATAATTTTGCGGCCTTAGGACTTTTTTGATAGCAAGTATCCTAATATCACCTGATAGGCTCAGGGTTCAAAAGCCCTGAAGCTTACTCACAGACTTTCCTTTGATTATTAACTTGAAGGAAAATTAGTTAACACCACTCGAAACGAGAGTTAAGCAAATTCTTTCAGCATCGAAATCGTCAGCGTAACTTCTTCTCGATCACCGTTACCTGTCATCAACTTTTCAATCTGCATCTTGAGAAGTGCCTGCGTTGCGAACTCGATTTTTTCAAGCAGCATTATGACCGCCATGCCGATTTCTTGAGATACAGCCTTATTTTGTGACATTACTGTTTTCTTTCTTTTCCATCGACATCCGGACAGTAGTCACGGATGAGGCGCTATAAAAATTTTTTGAGCAGCTAAGTGACCAGCTCGACATTTTCTGGACATGTGACATCGGAGCTGCCGCGTTTATCATGCATCTCTAATATAGAGTCGATTAACGCCTGGGGGAAAATAGGACTTTTTTCATTAATAAGCATAGTCACGGCACCAATATTCTCGAAAATCCCACTACTTTCAATAAACACGCGCTTTGGCATGCCGTTTCCCTTTTGAACAAGTTTACGAGCCAATTTACCAAAACATCCCTATTTTGAATTTCACTGACTGCGGCGCAGGTGCTCTATGAATTTGCCCCAGCCAAAGTGCTTTTACCCCCGACTCCCCCTCATCCGCTGCAGCTTTGCCTCCATGGCCACGCAAATTGATTCAACTTCTGCGTTGAGCACGCAGACCGGCCATGAGGGATTCAATGCCTTCGAATACCTAACATCGTCATCGATGATGAGCTGCCTGAATACCGGCTCGCTGGCATTCTTCAACTTAATCAAGATCAGATCACCGCTGACGGCCCCTGCGAGTTGTCGCGGACTGAGATTTCGGCCTTTCCTCAGCGAATAGACGTGGCAGCCCAGCATCTTTTTTGGGAAGGGGTCAAGCAGCCGAGCGATAGCATCGTTTTTTTGCTCGTGCATATTCACGGTCCTAATAAAATGCAGAGAGTTTTCAGGACTCGCAGCGGATGTCTTTTCACAGTATCAGTAAAGCCCGTATTTACCATAACATCCGTTACAGTCAGCGCTTCCAGTCAAGAGGCTTACCTTGGCAAAATTTGTTAGACATCGTCTATTTTACTGGGGTCATGTCATGAACAATGAGGATCTTGGCCTCAACAGCCACACATATCGAATCAACATGCTCATTCAGGATGGACATGGGCCATATGGGATTCAATGCTTTCAGGTATTGCGTCCCCGCGTCTGTGACAAGTTTTCTGAATAAAGGCTCGCTGTGCCCTCTCATTCCGACAATAACCAAATCCCCTGTTAAGACTTTCCGAGCGGTATCAAATAATACGTACGCACCTTCGGGAATGCTTAATCCGACAGGCGACTCCATGGCATCATTGGTTATCCGCATCCAGAAACCGTCGCCATAGAGTGGCGCATCTGATTCAATCCATACTTCAATGTCTTCAGGTGTCGCCACGGGAAGCAGATCAGTCCATCTTGCAGCCTGAAGACCACTCAGAACCGGATGCCGAATACACAGGGATTCGGGCTGTTCTGGAGAACTGGAGGAGTCGGCACCGATCCCGTACATGAGATAGTTCGGCGTACAGTCCAGCGCAAGGCAGAGTGCCATCAGGTGGGCTCCGTTGGGATGACTGTCCGAACTTTCCCACTGTGATATGGTCACGTGGGAAACGTGCGTCGCGTTGCTGAGCTGCCGCTGGCTCAATTTCTTTATCTTTCTCAAGGCATAGAGACGCTCACCGAAAATGCCCTTGTCCTTGAATCGTCGTGCATTAACGTCAGGTTGTTTTTTGTCCATGCTCACTGTCCTAGTAGGGTGGAAGGAAGAGCTTTTTTAGGACTCGGGATGGGTACCTATTTACATTATCAGCATGGCCCTATTTACCATAATATAAGTTGCCTATGCTGCCCGAACGCTCCTCAGTTCTTTTTTGCCGTAAAATCGTTGGAAGATCGCCTTTTCTCAACCGAAAATTGCCCAACATCGGGCAAATGAATTTTGCGGGCGTGAATAGCTATGCACGCCAATCGACCGCGGGAGTTTTAGCGGCTAAAACTCGGCAAAGGCGTAAAAGGAGAGGTTTTGCCTGCGCGGAGGCACTTGGAAATTAACAAGCTGCCACTACGCCATGCGGCGCTGCTAAACTTGAGATGAATTAAATGTCCGACTTGAAAGCCGCGCACGGCATGATTTGCAGTAGAAGATGTAATGATGATTAAAAAACGCCACTGACTGAATGACGAAGTTACTGGATTATCGATGGCATTTTTTTGTAATGGCCATAAATCATTGTCGATATCGTCATCCCGTGCGAGGATGATAAAAAATATAGTTCATTTCAGCTTTTATAACATTTTTGATTATCTATTATGTTTAATATTGTTTTTAAGAAAATGAAGCTGTAGATGAAAAAGTATTCATTAAGAGCATTTTTACTGCTTGGGAGATCAAGCAAAACGTGACACTTTTTGATTGATGGAGGCCTTTGTGTGGCTTTCAAAATTCGTTAGCTTAGTAAGTCTGGGGTGTCTGGATAAACAGTGACATGAATTACTATATTTTCAAAAGGTGATTCTCTGATAAAGCGTTCGGCTTCACCAATTCCCTGCGCAAGAGAAGCCCGTTAATATTAAAGGCATGCGTCAAATCCTTCATGATTTCTATAGCCCTTAAAGTAATGACATTAAACGAATTGATGATTAATGGATAAAGACTATTCTCTACAATAAAAAAAAGCCCGCTACACGGGCCAAGTAAAGCTAAATAACCAGGGGGAAATCGATAGTTGCCTATCTCGATCATTTTTATTATTACATGATTGACTATTAGAACTGTGAGGATGCGGCTGCTTTTGACAATTAAGCAGTACATACTATTTTTACATACTTTTAACGTCAAAAGGAAGGGTTTAGCAGAATAAAAAACCTTAAATAATATTACCTTTGGAATTTTGGAAGGTTAAGACAGCTATATACTAAGATTGCCATTATCATAAATTTTTAAGACAAGAAGCTTTTCTCCCACAGCTTATGCCATTAGCAATGCAAAGAAAGAAATTAACGTTAAAAACGTTATAGATTTGCAGTTAAACGTGGCGCAATTTACTAGAAGTATTTAATTTCACTATCCCTAACGGTTTTTTTATATTAATTTACCTTAAGTTTTCTATTGTTAAGGGTGAAAAAATGCTGATTTCCATGGTTTATGTAATTTCGCAGGACGGAACGTTGGGACATAACCAAAGCATTCCGTGGAAAACAAAAATTGAATTTAACCGCTATAAGGCGGTGATATTTAACAAAACCCTGATAGTAGGGAGAAAAAGTTGGGAATCACTCAGTTTTGGAAAAAATACCAAAGACATCGTTGTTATCAGCTCAATGCCCTTGGCCGATTCTAACGTGCAATGGGCAGCTTCTCTGGAGGCGGCATTGGAAATGGCCAGACTACAATCCAGGGATGAAGTGGTCATAGTAGGTGGGGCAAGTCTGTTTAAGGAAGCCATGAATTATTGCCATGTTATCTATAAAGCCACCATTCTTATGGATATTCCGGGCAATGTGCGCGCACCCGTCATTCCTCCTGACCGCTTCAAACTCATTTGGGTCAGAAATATCAAGGAGCTACCTGCATTTACTTTTCAAACTTTTGTTATACGAGAGTTGGAAAATAAAAAACCAACGACTGATTTTGGCTTAATCCGGGTTTAATCCCTTCATTATGTGTACGTCTCTGCGAAATAAGGTCAGTAGCTATAAAAATTCTGCGACGACAAGCATTAAACTTTTGAAAATATTATGCATGCATATGCATGACTGAAAAATCAACAGTAAACCGGTTCACTTATTTTTCGACACCAGATGTACACTCTTTTCCTCTTTCATCGCTTCGTCCTTTTTAGTTTCCTGTACTCCTTTGTATTTTCAGTATCAAATACCTTTGTTCGTCGCAGGAATAATAAAACCTAAAGAAATACCCATCACGTCAGCGACAGGCATTTCTTTCTTAAGCATTCATCTATACCTGGCTAAACCGACTTAAAGCTTCTTCTTCACGTCGATAACTTTATCATTCAGTTTTTTACGAAAAGTTTCTTTTTTGTCTACCGGTACGGAGACAAATGGAGTACCAGCCACATTGCCTGTGATATAACACTTTCGCTCGCGGGCACATCTGTTGAAGTCCGTACTCTCTGAGCACAACCGAATCAGCTTGGTCAATATCAACCTCCTTACGGCAAACGGAGTCTTTGATGGTTTCGACGCGGTCGCTGACATCCTTGCGAACCACGACCTCTTCCTTGATGTGTGCGGTCTTGTTGATGACCGGCTGCTCATGCGTTTGTTCTATTTCTATCGTTTTATCCGACCAATCAATGTTGCAGGGCGCGCCATTTTCGTTCAGATTTTTACTGCATTTTGTTTCCCAGCTTTTGCCGAGCATGCGACCGTAGTTAAAGTAAAAAGTTTGAAGCTCAGCTTAGCGCACAAATGGGCTATGCTGAACTGGATATCCCAAGTGGCAAAATATTGGAAAGCTACCGTTTGAAAGAACGTTTCCCAATAATAAGTACATATAAAGTCCTACTATGCGGCATGGCACTGTCACGTGTTGACGCTGGACTTGAACAGCTCAATCGTCGCATACAATATCGTCAACGCGACTTGATTGAGTATTTACTTGTAACTGAACAACACCTTGCTGACGGTATGACTGTGGGCGAGTTAGCCATGCAGCCATAGCTATGAGTGATAATACAGCGGCCAATTTATTACTATCCATGTTGGAAGGGCCTCAAAAGTTGACGGCTTACTTGCGCAATAATGGTGACAAGGTTACCCGCCTCGATCGCTGGGAATCGGAGTTGAATGGGGCTTTGCCAGAAGACGAACGCGATACGACTAGCCTGAAATGATGGCACAGACGCTGCATCACATGTTAACAGGCAAAATATTAACGACAACCTCATAAAAGCAATTGATGGACTGGATGGAAGCGGACAAGGTAGCCGAGTTTCTTTTGCGTTCGGCACTTCCTGCAGGCTGGTTTATTGCTGATAAGACGGGTGCAGGTAAACGTGGTTCCCGGAATATCATCGCTACGGTAAACCTTCGCGTATTGTGGTGATCCACTTAACGGGGAGCCCTGAGTCAATGAATGAGCGAAATAAGCAGATTGCAGCATCCCTCATTACGCACTGGTGATAACCTCCTATTTCACATTGACCGTAAACTCTAATTTCTAAATTAAAGACAAATGGATTGATCACATACCGGAGGCTAAATTGGAAGAAAAAATAAGCAATAAATTGGATGAAGATATTTGCGTTCATATTTTTACAACTTCCGCCGCCATGGTTGGAGTTTGTATTACGGTAATAGGAATTTTTCAGGTTATCACTACACTCCGTAAAGAGGACTCCCTTGGTGACGACCTACTTGCTGCCAACGCAATTTTATATTTGCTTTCAACCATCCTTTCCTACTGGCATCTACGAACTCCTAGAATACGACGTCGTCATTTTTTAGAACAAGTGATTGATGCTATTTTTCTCGTTGCACTAACCTTCACAACTATAGTGGCAGGAATAATAACTTGGGCGATGACATTTACATAATCCTGTCTGTTAATAGCGCAATTGAATAGATACCGCCATTCAAAGGGAGGTAGCATGGTATCTGCGAGACAGGATTTTGAAGGCTTTGAATAGACTCGGATTTCCTAGACGTTTCCGTGCCTCATGAACCAGGCCATTTCAAATATGCGCATTATTGTAAATAATCTATGCCTCCTATGATTTCCCGTTGTAACCACCCTAGTAGTTCGCGAGCTGAATAGCAGTTATGAATGGTTCTGTCGCATTAACGACACCAGGTCAGTAAAAATTGAATTGCCTGTTTTTCAGGCAGCCAGCAGATAAAACTGTTCTGCCGGAGATAATTCGGGTTCTGTGCATTAAGGAAGTGTCAGGTAACATGCTGTTTTTTTGTAATGTTGCCTGACCATGTCCCTGATCCGAAAAGCCTTTAAACGCCTGCATTATCCCGCCGATGTTATCGCCCATTGCGTCCGCTGGTACATGACTTATTCCCTCAGCCTGCGAAATATGGAGGAGATGATGGCCGAGCGGGGCATTATTTTTGACCATTCCCCGCTTCACCGCTGGGTTATCCGCATGGTGCCCCGGCTGGACAGGGCGTTCCGCAGGCATAAACGTGCCGTGGGTCGCCGGTGGCGAATGGATGAAACCTACATCAAAGTCAGAGGCCGGTGGAAATATCTGTAGCGGGCGGTCGATACTGAAGGTCAGACAATAGATTTCCTGCTGACGGCGAAGCGTGATGCTGCCGCTGCCGCTGCCCTGCGTTTCTACCGCAAAGCCATCCGCCACCATGGTGAACCGGAGATGGTAACCCTCGATAAAAGCGGCGCAAATACGGCCGCGCTGGCCACACTCAACGCCGGTAAATCAGCAGATGATGCATTACGGTCAGACAAAGTAAGTACCTGAACAACCGGGTTGAGCAGGATCACCGTAATATCAAACGCCGGATAAAACTGATGACGGGATTCAAATCGTTCAGGCGGGCACAGACGATTCTGGCCGGTATTGAGCTGGTTCACATGATACGCAAAGGGCAATATCAGTATCCGTCCGGGGACGGATTATCTCCGGCAGAACAGTTTTATCTGCTGACTGCCTAAAAAACAGGCAATTCAATTTTTACTGACCTGGTGTCGTTAATGCGACAGAACCAGCACGTTAAGGTTTGAACGTGCTGCTGTTATTGGCCCGATAATTGTCGTCGTCATCATGGCGTTTTTCTTCACGCAGGCGCTGCTCGTAACGCGCCTGGGCAAGATCTTCGTAATACGCATTCGACACCTTGCGTGATTGAATATTATTGATCTCTTTCTCGACATCACCACGTTGATAAGCATCGCTTACACAGATCTTACGTTCCTGATAGAGATTATGTTCAGCAACGGCACCGACGGCTATCGCAACAAACAGACCATTGCCGTCGAATTTACCGTGCTCGCCCGACTTCCATTGCATCATATTGACTGCAGTCAGTGTGTTGACGGCACGCCCATCATACGGGTGGTAAACTTCGATAGAATTACCACGGTCAATAATGGAATCTCGGCCTTGACGACTATAAACCGCCGCGCCATCGCGGTGAAGTCGGACAGTGAATCCGTCGGCTTTTAGGAGCGGGGTATCGTCTGCCGGGGCACAATGAATAACGTTTTCCGTCCGGGAAGGATAACGATTTTTGCGCCCTTCTCGATAGGCCCAGCCGCGTAGCTGGCTCACCGCCGCCTGGCTTCCTTTCAGCGCTTCCTGCTCGGTCCAGACGCGATAGGACATCGGTCGGAACCTCCCTTCTTCACGCAGCTGCTCGCGTTCGGCTTTGAGCTGAATACGCAGCCCCGCCATCGATTTTTCCCGCTCGAATTCCACCACGTTATACATCAGCTTGCGCATGTGCGGGTCGCCCTCGCCATACCGTATCCGCTCCTTCTGTACGCGGAACGTATCGGCAATATCACGGAAACGCGCGGCCATGCGCAGGTCCGGTTTAACCCAGGACTTGCGATAGGTTTGGTAATCGTCTTTCAGCTTTTGACGCGCCTCGGCACGGGCAATGCGGCGTGCCTGCCGTGCGCCTTGGTCACGCATGTGCAGTTGATCGTTGTAGGCCGTGTGCACGGGTTTGTCTAGTATAGGGGCATCGTTAACAGGCGACGGCGTGAAGGCCCCAACCTTTGGCTCAAGACGAGAAAGCGTCATGCCGGTGTGCAGGCGCGAGGCTTTAATCGGCGTCTGTCCGGGGTTGAACCTGTCACGCACAATCATGCCCTCGCCGCGTCGTTCAAGTTTGAGGCCGGCACTATCGAACACGTCGTGCATACGTTCCCACGTCGCCGACTTGTCACGGAACATCGCATTGATGTCCTTGCGACAGTGCGTCACCGCGTAGGTGTACAGGCTTTCACGATCGCCGAAATGTTCCAGTGTTGCAGCGCCGCGCGGGGCCTTCTTGTAGCCGCGCTTGGCGCGCACAATCTGATTATCGGCATCGCGAACCCAGCTACCATTATCAACCTTGAAGTTAAATTTGAGTTCCAACTCACGGCAAATGCGCTGCATCCTGTCGGCATCACCATGAACAGAAACGGCTTTAAACGTTAGGGGGTTTACACGATTTGCGACAACGTGAACGTGCACGTTGTCGGTATCGCGGTGAATCGAGGCCATGTATTGATGAAGCTGCATACCCATACGGCGCAGGGCATACCGCGCCGACTTGAAGATCTGATCGTCAGTGGGATTTTCGTCTTCCTGCCAGCTCAGGATGAAGTGATAAACCGGGTCCTTGATGCGGTCGTTCTGCTTGGACACGCCACTCATTTCGGACGCCGCGCTCTCAAAGGAAAGCAGGTTGTGCTGGCTGACAACGCCGTCCACCGACACGCGAGATTCGCCTCGTGCGTCAACGGAAACAAGCTGGGACTCGGCCAGGTTTTCGGTGCGGTTCATGTACTCGACCAGGCGTTCGAACACCTTGCCGCGTGCCCGTGCCGGACGTTTGAAACGTTGGTCTTCCTTGATTTCGTCTTTCAGGGAAATATCATCACGCACGGAAACGTAGCCGACCAGCTGCACAAAACTGGAGCGACCGTCGCGACGTTTCGGTGGGATGATGATGTTCACTAATCGAATCTCTGGTCGATGCGTAAAATGGCTTTTTTCAGTTCCTGCAGCACCTCGGAATACTCCTTGCTGCCGATCCCCTTGCCCTGGGTGAACAGGTGTTTTTGCAGACCGCCCAGTCGGGAAAGTTCCATAATTAGCTTATGGTCGGTCTGCGGCACTATCTTGCGGGACATCGCGCAGCGCAGCATAAAGGCGCCCAGGCTCAGCCCGGCGTCGGTTGCTTTCTGCCGGATCGCGTCGCGCTCTTCTGGCAGACATCTGACTGGAGGAAGCGTGGCTGTACGATTTCTGCTTTCGCTTTTGCTCATCTTTTTCGACGCCTGATTGTTCGATTCGATTAGGGGTTTACCAATTCTGGGGTGTCGGGGCTCTGCCCTGACCAGGTCCCTTTTTATTGCTGCCACCGTGGTGGCGGTATTACAAAGTATATCCTGTCCTGTACTTTACTACTGTGAACTGGATTATACCGTACCCGCATCGATTTGTCATGGCGACGAAGGGAATGGAGGTTAGGGGGGTGACGAGGTGTTTGTAGCTGGTATACTTTTAGAAATTTCTCAGGAAGGAAACCCGAAAACATGTCGAATAAAAAGTTTTTCACGCAGGACCAGATTGATAACGCGAAATTGTCGCTGGCCGATCTCCCCGATTTGACACCGAACAGAATTACACGTGAGGAAATGCTGACCTCATTGAGTGATGACATTGTGAATCTGTCGACTCAAAAAGGGTACGGTGCTGCCGATATCAAGAAAGCACTGGAAGGGTTGGACATACAGGTAAGCGAAAAGGCCATTGCGGAAATATTGAAAAAGAACGCAGGGAAAACGACGCGAAGCAGAAAACCCTCGCGCTCAACTTCGAACAGCAATTCAGGCGCGCAACCGTCGCAAGAAACAAAAGTGAGTTAAGAGATCTGTAACAGAACGGCCAAGGTTGGATAGATGCCGGCCGTTCATGACTTTTTGCATGGCTCGAGGCCGTGCGGAAAGTAACGCGTACACAGAAGCAAAAAAAGGTGGCACAGTCGGCCACCTTTGCAGGTTGTGATTAGGATTTCAGTTCCTTCATTTTTTCAGCCAGTGACCACAGGGCGCGGTTTGTCTTGATGTCGCCGTCAATGCCGTTGATACCGCGCGTTTTGACACGGTTCCCCTTTGCGTTGATGCCATACACGCCCCCCTTAATCAGATTTTCCTGCGTGCGCTGATAGACCGTCCAGATATCGTTGCTGTCGTCTTCGCGGCGGCGGCTCTGTAGCACCTTCTCCGGCGTCAGCGGGTTATGCTGATTTTCATAGCGGTATTCAAGCGCCGTTTCTGCAAAGATGCGTTGTTCGTCGCGATTTAGCTGTATCGCTTTCATTTCTTCGCGCGATGCGGTGACGTCGTCGAAACGGCCAAGTACCTCGAATGCCCCCTCGATGACCTGCCCGACTATGTCGCCCTTGTGTGGCACACGAATTTCACCGAACGTGTCACCGCACACCATGCCGTTATGGCAAACGAAGCGGAAGACGCCGGGATCATCTGATAGCTGCTTGACCCGTCATGACTGTTTAACAGAATGATTTCGGGGACCTCTGCGCCCATGATCTCGCCGTGTCGACGAAGCCTGAGCATGTGTTTCGCATGACCAATGCGGCCTTCGTCGCGCACGCGTGTCTGACAGGCAAAGAACGGTTCAAAGCCTTCGGCGCGCAGCTTGTCCAGAAGGGTGATTGTCGGGATGTCGGGTAGGAACAGGCCATTACTGACCCATCCCCCCCTAAGAACCGTACGTGCGAGTTTCCCCGCATACGGCTCAAGCCTTTCAAAGTCCCTTTGCAGGAACCGGTTTCACTACTGCAAGTCCGAGAGAATGAACCCGTGCATGACAGTTAGGATGTAGCATGACCAAATTTGCTTGCCCGTCATTCCCACCATCGACTCGTCGGACAATATGGTGGACATGCCACCCAGACTCCGACGTAATCAGTTCTTTGCAGCATGGACAGCGTCGTCCTTGTTGCAACCACAAGTTGATGAGTTTATTTCTACCTTTCAGTGTGTTTTGCATCTTGAGATTAATTCTGGCCTCAAAATACGTTTCCCACTGAGGATCGAACGGGTTTGCATCTACTTTTATTTGCCGGTGTCTTTCGATTTTGGTATCGAATGCTCTACGAAGAGTCATAAGCTTCGGCGTTTCATCAGGAGATCTATTCCCTGAATAAGCCGCAAATACCCAATTTCGATTGCCCACAGTGTGGAAATAACGTCGTTTGATCCAAACTCTCCCTTTATGTTTGTGCCTGCGGGTAGACCATTGCCATAAAGACAACCAAATCTCATAGTCCACACGACTAAATGTCGCAGAAGATACAACGTGGCGATGGAAATTTGCCCAGCCAGTAATCATCGGATTGAGAAGCCCTATCAGTTTGTCCTGACGCAGCATCCAGTTTCCTTTGATCGTTGCTCTGACCTTGTCCAGAAACGCCTTAACATTCGTAGTAGACGGTTTAATAAGAAGCTTTCCGTTATACTTCCGAATGTTTTGCCCGAGGAAATCGAAACCTTCATCTATATGCGTGATCTTGGTCTTTTCTGGCGACAGCGTTAACCCTCGCTTTTCCATAAATTCCGTGATCACTGGCAAAACTTGATGTTCCAGTTGCTCTTTGGTTGAGCCTGTTACAATAAAGTCATCTGCATATCGTACGAAGTTGATTTTAGGGCAGAAAGACTTTCCGTTATTCCAGCGCCTTTTAGCAACATCACTCAGGGCAGCCTGGATACCATCCAGAGCTATATTTGCCAGAACAGGAGAAATGATCCCTCCTTGTGGCGTTCCTGAGTGAGTGGGGAAAAGTTGTTGTTTTTCAAAATATCCGGCTGTTAGCCATTGGTTCATGATCTGACGATCTGTCAGTACATTATCCAATAGCCAGCTATGGCTGATATTGTCGAAACAGCCTTTGATATCACCTTCAAGAACCCATACTGCTGCCCGCTTCGGTGACAGTGCTGTAAAGCATTTCTCGATAGCATCGGCAGTGGATCTTGCTGGTCTGAATCCAAATGAATGTCGATCCGCTGTTGTCTCTGCTACAGGTTCGAGGGCGAGCAGATAGAGAGCCTGCATAGCCCTGTCTTTCATTGTAGGAATACCCAGCGGTCGCTGCTTACCATTGGATTTGGGAATATAAACACGCCTTAATGGTTGTGCTTTATATCCTCGTCTTTTCAACGACATCATGGCTTGTGATTTGGCGTCCGGTGTAGACCATGTAACCTTATCTACACCTGGCGTTCTCTTACCTCGGTTCTCAGTAACCCGTTTAACGGCAATTGCCTTGCTGTAAAACGAGTGGGTCAGAATCCACTGCAAAGCTTTAACTTTGCCGTATCTGCCTTCCCGTGTTGCCTTCACAATACGCATCTGTAGTCTACGCACTTCCCGATGACATTTTGCCCAATCAATATTGTGCCAATGTCTCGCGTTGTGGGAGATTGCACCCGCGCAAAACCGCTGCGTTGTCATCTGCTGTTATCTCCTTAGGTAAGATTTTTCAAATTTTCTTGTGAAGAAAGACCATGTGGAAGTCAGCTCGCTTTCGCGCGGAATAATGTTGCTTTTAGCGCAATTCCTGTCAGTTCCATTACAGAACTGCATTCGCTTTTTCCACAATCCTTTACCCGCACCACCAACAACATTCCTTACGGTTTGCCTGCCTTGCGGCGGTAATACGGGCTTACCACGTTCTCTGCTTATCACACGACTGGGTTAGGGCCTGCCTATCTACCGGAGAGGCGTTGACGACGTATCCCGAACTTACAGCGAGATAACCGCTCTCTTACCTTTTGGTCTATGCCTGTCAGCAGTTTTGGCATTTGCGCTTAACGATATTTATCAGCAGTTCACATATGTTGCCCATGCCAGCCAGCCTAGCGCCTCGACCCGGTACTGCTCCGAGTTTCCGTTTTCTGCCTCGCAGCAAAACAACGCCTGTAATTCAGGGGCTACATTGTCAGAAGAGCTCCACACAATGTTGTTACCATCAATGCATGTCTTCTTAGGCTACCGCTGGTCGTGCAGCGAGTCCGCTTCCATCGCTTGGTAGCAATGACTGGACAATGATAATCAGAGCCAAAGCTCTATTGTTTCAATAAAATAGACACTTATACGTGTCGCACGTAGGTATAGCGTTCGCTGCGCGAATCGTGCTTGTCGTCTGAAAAAATGCTCGGAACGTGACGGAAAATTTCGTCGTTGGTGAGCGCGCGCTCTTTACGGATCATATTGACTGAGCGAAAACCGGAAACTAAACGGGACATAACCTTTACCCCTGTTTGTTGAAATACGGCTGACAGTACAGCCGTGGAAAATTACCAGGCGAACGCTAGAAGGTGTTTCATCAATTCTTCATCGCGATCAAAAAGAACAAAAGAGATACCGGTGTCTTTTGTGAGTGCTTCAAGCAGCTCGCAAAGTGTGGCTGACCCCCCTTCATCACGCAGTGTTGCAAGACGTTTATCGCGCTGGGAAAGTTGCAGGATAAAGCCATACTGCGTATCAAATACCCACGCTTCATCAATCCACTTTGATTCATCATGACGATCGCGATAGGGACGACTCAGTTTCTTTAAAAGCACACTATCTGCCTGAGTCATATGAGCCGTACTGAGGGTAATGTATTTGCTCAGTTTGTCGGATTGTCTGACCCGTGCCTGTAAAACATCTTCTGACGCCATTTCCTTTCCTTTTGCGCTTGTGAGGGCGTGTTCCGCCGATGGACTGGGAAACCTCGCCGACCGGGCGCAATGACAGGGAGAAAGGCAAGGCCGCAGCTTGAAGGAAGCATGACGGAAAGACCGGGTGCCGCCTTTCAGCCGCTGGCGGTCCTTGTCAGGGCGCACAGGCTTGGTATCCCTTCAAGGCCCGGCGGAATTTGCCCGACAAGTTCAACGGCAGGAAAGGGAAGGCGTCAGAAAAGGGCAAGCGCAGCGCGCAGCCCATCGGGCGGAGGTCAAGCGAAGCGCGAAGGGCGTATGCCCGGAGGCATCAGTGATAGCGCCCCAAAGGGCGACGTCCAGGTCGTTGACGTTAGGCTGTTGTGTTATTTTGAGTTTTTAATGGCCGACCATGCGGACAATCGTGATGAATATTGCATGGGTACTGGCGAATACATGAATAAGAAAAAGGAGCCTTTCGGCTCCTTTTTTTATTCATGTTCCGATTAGTGCTTTGGCTTTTGCCCGTATTTCAGCAAGTTCAATAGCACTTACCGCACCTTTTTTGCTGGCGTTTCTTTCGCGCCAGTCCAGACTTTTAACCTGATCGGACAAAACAGCGCTTTCTCTCTTTCCCTGAATAATCACTTCAAAGGGATAGCCTTTTATCTTGGTTGTCATAGGGCAGCACAACATTAATCCTATGCGACCATTATAGGTGGCGGGACTGAGTACAACTGCGGGGCGATGACCTGCCTGCTCATGTCCAGCCTGGGGATCGAAATCGAGCCACACTATATCGCCAGCGTCAGGTGTATAGCCTTTTACCATCTTACAGAACCTCTCGGCCAACAGGTGCGCCAAAATCTATTTCATCATGAACATTATCAGCGGTAACACCGGCTAAAAGTGAATCCAGAGAGTATTCTTTAGCGCGTACCGGTACTATCACAATTCGCCCATCCTCCACTTGAATATCAACAGTGTCATCAACGCTGAGCGCTGCCGCTTGCATAATGGCAATAGGTAAACGAACTGAAGGGCTATTGCCCCATTTCTTTACTGTGACCTGAGCCATATCCCACCTCCGGCGTATCAACAATGATGATACTTTACCTTAAAGATATGACAGTTTCAACATTGTTGATACTTAATAGATATATATTCAAAAGTGCAGAAGCTGCACATTATTCAATTTCTTGAGCTTTAAACATGAGGGTATTAGCGTTTCAATCAGTGGCGCGATTTATCTAAGCAGACTCGGAATGATTTGAAGCATAAGTTTTCAATCTGTCCTGCTGCCGCTACTGGGCCCCAAATGCACTTTCGATAGTACTATTACGCGCCATTACACATACCCATTGCAATCGCGCACAATATTTAAATGATTTTTTACAACGGATTAAGGATTTTCTGCGAGCGTATTATAGGTAACCAGATAGTCACGACTCTGCCCCTGTTCTCGCAAAAATTCTACTCGGGTCAAATTGTTGGCCACCCTGTAAGGGTCATCACGGCTTCAATATTTTCGAATAGGGAAAGCGTCATATTGAATGGCCATTGCAAATCACAATTCTCGCCCTGTAGCAGCGAAATGCTGTAAAAATGAAACACGGATTGCCCTGCTCGTGACTGACGATCACCGTCACGCTATCTCGATGCCGGCGCACGGCCACCCGATACAGATGTAGCAAAGTTGCCCCAACAACGGCCTACGGGGTTGTTGCAGGCCAGTGAGTTCGCTTTTGCGAACCAGTCCCTACGCCAACAAGCCGCAGTACGGGAACGACGCCCACCAGACGACTGGCACGCAGAACACCTGCGATATTGTGGCTGCAGCGATAAGAGCATTAGATAGCATCTGGCGGGAGGGTTACCGTTTTCAGAAAGCGGGGATCATGCTGAACGATTTTTGTAATGAACCCGGAAAGATAGACGTGTTGGACGAAACGCCACCCCGCCCTAATAGCGACACGCTAATGCATGCCATCGACAGGATTAACACTGCAGGGCTTGGAAAAGTCTGATTTGCAGGACGGGACATTGATAAAGGCTAGAAGATGAAGCGGGAGATGCTCTCCCCCCTCCTTACATGACCAGATGGTAGGATTTACCAGGAGCACCTATACGGTAAATAACTCAAAAAACAATTAGAAAGACATTGTTTTAATATTAAAAAACAATCATGATAATTTTATAAAAACTTAAAAGTGTGTTTATCAACTTATTCAGCATACTGCCTTTTTCAAATCTCCTTGCCCAACTGGTTCAATGTTTATTAAGTACTTTTCCAGAGGGGGCGGATTCGCCTTTTAGCAGTGATACACACATACAGCAAAAAACCGACTAGGTGTATTTTTAGGGCTGACCAAGAAGAGCTTACCCTGACACGTTATCCACGGACGCAATAACTAGTTCCGGAGGAATGAAATTCCCCAACCCCTCAATATAAGGCTATAGCGTGCAAAGCATCTTGTACCCAAAGCGATTAACCCTTGCAGGGCTTCAAACCAACAGATTTCCAACACACTTACCCCCTTATCACAACACAATAAATACCCAATCATATAACTATCAATTTAATATTAAAGAAACATCATTTTGCATGAAAGGTATGCAAAAAAGCTGGTTAACAGTAAAGGTTTTTTGCTACTATATGCACATTATAAACACAGCATTTTAATATTAAAATGAGGGTGAAAAATGATTCTAACAGTAGGGAATACTAAAGGCGGAGTGGGTAAGACAACTCTTGCTGTAAATATTGCAGCCGCCAGAGCCATGCAAGGCCGGGATGTTTTACTTATCGATGCTGACCGTCAGGAGACAGCACAAACAGCAATCAGCATAAGAGCACAAAATGAAATCCAACCAGGTATAGCATGCTCAGCTTATGCAGATGGTCCAATCCTGCGCTCACAGCTTATGCAGCAACAAGCAAAATATGATGATGTCATAATTGATGCCGGCGGCAGGGACTCAACCGCATTGCGTGCAGCACTAGTTTTAACGGATGTTCTGTTGGTTCCTTACCGGCCTGGCAGTTTTGATGTATGGGCTTTGCAGGACATTTCAGACCTAATAACAGAAGCTCGTAGTGTGCGTGACGGCTTGAAAGCTTACTCAATCATTAACGTTGCAGATGCAAATCGTAACTCAATAGATAACAGAGAAGCCGCCGCCATCTTTACCGATTACCCGGAGCTTGAATTTATCCCTGATCACATTGTTGGCCGTAAAGCATTCTCCAATGCTGCGGGTTCTGGTCAGTGCGTCTTTGAATATAAGCCTCAAGATGTTAAAGCCAATCTGGAACTTACCACCCTCATAAACATCCTATTTAGCAATCAATAATAAGTCATATTAATATTAAGGTGATATGAAATGGCAATTACTAAACCACCAAGAAAAACAGATGAAGCCAATGCAAAATTAGATGCTTTTATTGAGGGTGCTCCAGATAGCCAGTCAACTAAAAAGAAAGGGGTCATCAAAGGGAAAAAACAACAAATCACGTTGACTATTACCCCAGATATCCTTGACCAATTAGATCAAAAAGCAGAAGACTTGGGGCTTTCTCGCGCAGCTCTGATCAACATAGGTATCAGACACGTACTAAATGAAGGCGCAATGATAGGAGGGAAGAAGGATTAGTGCCTGATTCAACGCCATCATATTCAACACGTTAAATACAATCATTTTAATATTAAGTTGATTGCTTTTTAGAATTGTAATAACGGTTAATAAAGTGCATAAAACTCAGACTGCGTTGTTTGGTGAAATATACGTACCCGATAAATTTAACCAAATTCTTAAAATCATTGAGGGTCATTCGGGTGACAGACGAAGCATATACATGTGGAGAGGGCAGGGCGATGTACGCTAGCCAATACACAGTTCCGCATATCGGCGTCTCTTGAAAGAAAGACGCTGGGAAGATACGCCTTCTGAGTAAACAATGCGTGATTATGAAAGAGAACTGCTGCCCATCGCTTGCCATCAGGGTTATGGCTATGAGAACGGTAGAAAGTTGAGTGACTTTAAGTTACTGGCAAAGCTTCAGCATCATGGTGCTGCAACAAGGCTGATCGATGTATCAAGAAATATGTTGGTGGCTTTATGGTTCGAATGCAGGTCCAAAACTGACCAAACGGGCATTTTATTAGGATGGCATTCGAATACTATTCTTGGTCTTGAAGGACGCCCGGAAGAAAGAGTGTGCAACGAAATATTTGGCACAAGCTGTGTAGATAAAGAGGGATTGTCATCGTTACCCATTGTCTGGTAACCGCTCGTGGTGACAAAAAGAATCGCTGCTCAAAGTTCCCAATTTTTGTATGGCACTGTTTGTAGTGATCTTATGAGCAGTGTGGTATTTGAAAAAGAGAAGGGTGCATTTCTGACCATTAGTCTTACTCCTGAAATGAAAAGCGTCTGCTTAAGGCTCCTTGAAGATAACTTTGATGTACGCTAGTTAACTTTGTTTCCTGATATCGACGGTTTCTGTTATGCCAATAGTGAGAATTTTGGGCGTTACAATAACGAAAGATGGTGATTGAAGGACAGACAGTCCCGATAGTGTAATCTGCCATGAATACTGGATCCTGCCAGCTTCTTCAGTATCAATAAGTTATCCACATATACACCTAATATTATAATTCTTAAGATCATAATCAGATCATATTAAAGAAAAAAAGATCACCAGCCTCGTATTCTATTGAAAACATTAATTAAATCTGCACTTTGAGCGGTCACTTTCATAAAAAAAGCGGTCACTTTCATAAATTTAGCGTTTACTTTCATAATAAAGGCGGTTATTTTCATAACCCTTAGGCGGTTACTTTCATAAACAGTCCTCAAATTTTAAATACGGTGTGGATAAATGGAAAACTTTAATGATATCAATCCACCAGAAAGTCCATTCGCGATAATCAAGAAAGATTCAGGCACAGCTTATGAACTGACTCCAAACAGCAGTAAAACAGTTCAGCCGGTTGCTCTGCTCAGACTAAGCGTGTTTACCCCTGTTTCACCCAAGGAAAAGGGGAAGCGGGAATTTCTGATTGATGCGTCAGAGGAACTTTCCAGCTTAGAAGTCGCCAGACAGGAAGGGTATACAAATATCAAGATTCAGGGCGCAAAGCTTGGTATGTCCACTGATTTTAAAACGTGGATAGGGATAATCTCTGCCTTTTCAAAATACGGTTATTCTAGTGAAAAGATAACTTTACCGTTCTCTGAGTTTGCACGTATGTGTGGTTTGAAGCCTACAGATATCAACGGACGGGCTAGAACGCGTCTCAGCGACTCTCTGTTCAACTTATCAAGTGTAACACTGGCGTTTCGTAGCAAGGACGGCAAACGCTCCCTGGTGACGCATCTGGTTCAACGTGCGGTATTAGATATGGACGCAGATCTGGTTGAAATTGTCGGAGATCCAAGCCTTTGGGAGCTTTACAGATACGACCACAAGGTTTTGCTTGGGTTAAAAGCCCTTTCTGAGTTATCCCGTAAAGAAGCTGCCCAGTCCCTGTATGTGTACTTTGAGAGCATGCCACCATCTACGTTATTTGTTTCAATGAAACGTCTCAGGGAGCGTCTTGCGATGGAATCACAGGTAAAAGACCAGAACGCTACGATCCGCAGGGCTATGACTGATTTGAAGAAAATAGGATACATAGACTACACAGAGACAAAAAAGGGGAGAGAGATCATGTTCATAATCCATACCCGTTCACCAAAGCTTGGATTAGCGCCTTCTTGAAAGCGGTCACTTTCATAAATGTTTGCGGGAAAGGCGGTTGCTTTCATAAAAACCGTGAGTTAAGCGGTCACTTTCATAAATATTAGTGAAACTTTCTTCGCCTTTTTCCATTTATGTACGAATAGCGTACAAGTCAAAGGGACGTATTATGAAAGCAGCATCACTTTTACCAAATGTTATGAAAGTAGCCGCTATATATTTTAGAGTTAAAAATGGGTCTTCCCCGATCATGGTGGATTCACGGATGTGTTTTGATCGACCTTGTCTTTTTCAGTTAAGTTATTAGTCCAACTTTCGCTGGAGAAGAACAATGATTGTAAGGACATGGCATGGATGTGTACTGCTTGAACACGCTGAGGGTTTTGCTACACATCTTGATTTAACTGATGTGAGACATTCTCAGGGGATCGAGGGTAACAAAGGTGCTTTTGTAAAAAGAGTTACTCAAAGAAGCTGGGAACATTTTTTCCTTGCAACATATTGGGAAGATATTGAGGCGGTTAAAGCTTTCGCGCGTAACGACTACCATGTGGCTGTCACCTATCTCGACGATGATAAATTTCGCTTATTGTCAGATCCATATGTTTTCCAGCATGAACATGAAGTAGAAGTTGTTCATCCACTTTGAGTAAATTAATAAGCAGCCTAGTTTTGGTTGCTTATTCCGCTCGTTCAATACCTCATATCCAACTTTCCATAGTGGGACAGCACGCCCAGTTTGAACCGTTCTTTATTCCTGAAGCCTCTTGATTTGATCCTGAGTAGCCGTATTTTACTGTTCAGAGACTCCGCATTGCCGTTCTATACCCGGTTTTTCATTGCATTCAGGATGCCGTAAAGGCGCTTTGCCACCATGCGGGCAACGCTGGCCATGAGCTGTATCTCGGTATCTTTGGCCATAGCCATCCATTCTTGCCACAGTTTACGACTATGGTCGTCATAGCGGCGATGCCACAGATCGCGTGCAAGCTCCTTCATTACCCAACACTGGCTCGTTTGGGGTAACACTAGCCGGGCAACTTCCAACCTCTCAGCCCTACGCCCGTGGCGATTTTGTTTGCTGTAAAACCACAGATAGCGAGAGCGATGGGCACCTTTTCGGTCTGACGACGGGATTTGTTTGATCTCAGCCTGACGGGTTTTATCAATGACGGCACACAGCATTTTTGCCACATGAAAGTGATCGAAGGCGATTTTATCTACGGCATTGGGGAGATGGATGCGGGCTGCACCGATATGGGCCATGTTCATGTCCATCGACAGCGTTTTTATCTCATCAAGCTGGTGATCTCTAAGGCTGCGAAGATAACTGGCAAGGCTCTCTACACCGCGATCATCGGTCAGGTTCAAGGCCCGCCCCTGCCGGTCAGAGATAACAGTGACGTACTGGTGTACTTTTTTGAAGCCGACTTCATCCACGCAGAGATGGCGGGCTGACAAAAGTTGCTTTATCTGGGCTAAGCCTCGTTTGACTGCACGCATCATGATGCCGTCCACTGCATTCCAACTGAGGTTAAGCTGTTTTCTGACAGCTTCCACGGTGCTAACTTTTAGCCATGCGAGAACAAAGGCTTCGAACAGCAAAGTGTAGCGGCTACCTGGCCCTGCCCAGGGAACCAGCAGAGTTTGCCAACCGTGATCAGAGCAGTCAACGCGGGGGACATCCGCCTCAACCAGCGTGGTGAACTGACAGGTATCGAGATGACGCCATTTACGACGTCGGTGCTCATGTATGGAGCAGGATTTACCGCAGGTTGGACAGGTCAATTGTGTGTGCTCAGCAATGCCGACAATGACCGTCACTGAACCAGATTGTTCATCAAGAAAAAGAGATTGTATCTGCCACGGTGCGGACAGGTTAAGGATATGGGCATAGAGGGATTTTTCGTCCATGAAAATGCTCAAAGTTGATTAGCTACTCAGAAGATTTACACATTCTTCTGGCACCCAACCAGACTCTCCTGTGTGTTTGAGCGCCCAGTACCAGCTGTTCAGAGACTTGATGACAGTAATTTTCTCGTTGCAGCTGACTGATAATTCATGCGCGGTGTAATTTTCAAGACACATAACTTCATTGGAGCTGAGGGGGGAGAATATTTGTTGGGGAGCCCACCCGGCTTTTCCTGAGGGGAGTGTTATCCATACCCATCCAGGATACTCAAGGTCACAATGGCTGATAACGGCAGTATCATTCTTCGTTATCAAAATGGGGTCAGGAAAAGCAGAAGTGTAATTTCTGATGACAACAGCAGCATTTTTCAAGTGGCATCTCCCATTGTTTGGTGAACAACCAAAATCCTACAACAGCCACCACAACAGGGGAAGGTTCATTAAAAATACAATCATAATAATATTAAAGTGATATCTATTTAATATTGCATAACTCCATTTAAATAGTATTTTAAACGGTTCAAAAATATTTTCAGGATAAATACTCGGCTCAATGGTAAGTTTGCTTGAGGATCTGATCCTGCCTAATGCCTTGTTGAAGTTTTGTGACTTCTTGGCTACGACAGGCGTTTAGTCCTTCTAGCTCATCGCAATAAATAAAACTGAGTAGGCCATCTTGAGCCGCCAGCGCTCCAGTGCCAGCTCAAGTAACGCACCCCCATAAATGCGCATCAGTAGCTGGATGCTGAGCATCATAGCGTCGAGTCGACAGGGACAAGTCTCTGAATCTACGGGCATAACGTTGCGACAGACCGATTGCATCATACATCACCGCTTCCCGCTTCGTTTCTGTCGTCAGTACTTTCGCTCACAAGCCACCTGAAGCGCCTCCTTATCCAGCCTGACGTTCTTGCAAAGTACGCGACGGCCTTTTTTAAAATGTACTGCTCTTCAGTTACTCGCTTAAGTTCTTGCCTGAGGCGCTTTACTTCATGCTGAATTGCATCGCCCTGTTTACGCTGCCGCTCGGGTTTCTGGTAGCGCTTAACCTAGGCGTAAAGACTATTATAGTGGATACACCAAAGTCGAGATGAGACCTATGATACAGGGTATCCCTGCTCGGTGACCTGTTTTAGAGCTTGAATTTTAAATTTTTCGGTGAACGTTTTGACTGACATAAACACTCCTTCATTAGGCCTTTCTTACGAGACAAAAAAGTGTTTACGAAACCCGGGTCTATTCAAAAGGGGAAGTGAAAGAAGTAAGATCCCTTAGTGAGTTAACAATCTAATTGTGAGGCCAGTTCATCTGAAAATCTACGCTATGGATAAAATAGTCGAGTACGTAAAACTCATTTAATGTATATACACAAGCATATACATTACTGTAGTTACAACATCCTTGTATTCGAACAAGTACATTTTTCCTCGAACTCTTGTTATAAAACTAACTGATTAGTAGAAAGGGTGGTATGACATCCATATTGAGTAATTATTATGCTTTTTATATATGTTGTAACTAAGTAGTATGCATTAGCATATGTAAATGTTCTTCTTTCATATCTGCTTTAACTTCATCATCACAAGAATTGATGAAAACCAATATCACCTTTAGTTCACTGATTTATAAGACATTGTCACGCCTTCGTGGCACATATAAAAAAAATAATCGAATTTTAGCCCTATTTAATGGGCCTCAGGCACTAACGAATCTTCAAATTAGGTTAAAAATAGAGAAATTACGGTATACCGTGATGAGCTTAGAGAATTACCTTAGTAATTCTCTATTCCGCACCTAATAAATTAGCTTTCCACAAAGTGTCAAAAATGACACTTCTTTATCTTATTGATTGTTTATAGAACACAAAAAAAATAATAATTGCGTATAAGCTCAAATTTGAACCTTTTTACCTTTCCGCGCTACAGATTTAGCGCTACTTTGATATAAAAATACGGAAAGTGTCAAAAATGACTTCAGACAATATAAAAGACTGGGTAAGTAACCTGTCACAAGTAGAAAAAAATCTCTTAATGGCTCAGCTGAAAACCACTTCCAGCAGCGGCGAGGGCCTGCTGTCCTCACCTTCCCCACGGCACCCGCTTGAACTGGCGGCGCTGGGGAAAATCCTGGCGCGTGAACTCAAACGCCAGGGTCTCACCTATGAAGAGATGGCCCTGCAGATTGGCGTCTCCGTCTCGACCTTTAAAAGAATAATCGCCAACCCCGCCATGGCGCGGGCCGGGAATCTTCACGCACTGCTCGCCGAGCTGGGGATACAAGTATGGCTCGAAAGATAGAAGTCTGGCTCTATGGCCGGGCCGCGGGCCTTCTGCAGGAGGACCGCGACGGGTTTGCCTTCGTCTACCATCCCCACTACGCCGGCCCGGCGGTCTCGCTCAGCATGCCCGTCACGCCGGCACCCTATTTCAGCCGAGAGCTGCACCCCTTTTTCCGCGGGCTGGCACCGGAAGGCTGGTTGCGCAAGCGCTATTCCGAAATTCAGAAGATTGACGACCGGGACCTGCTGGGGCTGCTGATGCATAACGGCAACGACCTGCTCGGTGCTATCGTCTTCAGGGAGGTCACACCATGAATCCGACCCGCTGCCTGATAAACCTGTCCCTGCTGAAAGCGCGGGAGCAGGAAACCGGGTATTCGACCAAGGGGATCCGCCACCTGCTGGGCGCGCCGGGGGGGGGGCTGACCCTGCCGTTTACCCGCCGCCAGTTCGTGCAGGACCTGCCCCGCGTCCAGCAGGGCATGAGCATTTCGGGCTACCAGCCCAAGCTGTCGCTGCGCCGGGTGGACGGCGAATTCAACGTCGTGAACAATGACGGCACCTACATCCTCAAACCCTCGCCGGAGGCCTACCCCGGCCTCGCCGAAAACGAACATGCCACCATGTGCGTCATGCAGCGCCTGAAATTTCCGGTGCCACCCTTTGGCCTGCTGCGCTTTCGGCGCGAGGAACACCAGCCGGACGAGCTAGCGTTCATTATCCGGCGCTACGACCGTCTGGGCCCGGAGAGCCGGCGCCTGCATCAGGAGCAGCTCGACGGCGCGATGGGAATAGAGGATAAATACGGCCACGTGGCGGGCAGAAAGGCGGTCAGTTACGAGCAGGCCGCACGGTTTTTGAACGCGCACGTCAGCCGGAGCCTGCAGGGCAAGCGCGACGTCTTTCTGCGCATCGTGTATGCCTATGTCCTGGGCAACAACGATTTTCACCTGCGCAATCTCGGGATCCTGCACCCGCAGGAGGGGGCCGCTAGCCTGGCCCCGGTGTATGACTTTATCAGCGTCGTGCCCTATCCGGCCGCCTTCGGGGAATACCTGGCCCTGCCGCTGCTGGCATGCGAGGAAAATGATGCAGGCATGGCGCCGGGGCTCGATTCCGCCTACGGCGAATATGTCGGGGCCGATTTCATCCTGCTGGCCGCGGGGATGGGGATCAACCCGGCGCTGGCCGGAAAGTGGCTCGCCGAGGTGGTAGGGACCCACCCGCTCATCGTCGACACCTACACCCACAGCCATATGCCGCAGGCGCAGCGGGAGGCCGTGCTGGCCTACGTGGCCAGAAGGATGACGTTGCTGGGCGTCACCGCGCTGGGTGCGTCAGCGGTTCCCGCAGAAGACGGGCCGGCACGGTGACGGCACGCGTTGCCGTGCCGGCAACGTCGACGTTGATTGCCGCATGGCAGCCGGGGTGTCCCGCCTGCAGCGGGCTCCCCGGCCGTCACGTCCCGGCCGGGGGGGCCCCGCCGTTTTCCATCATGTCGACCATCGCCCCCCGCTGCGCCTCGATGTGGCGCAGGTAGCGCATCAGCGTTTCGGTCTTTTTCCAGGTGCCCTCCTGCATGATCCGCGCCACCGCATAACCGTGACGCGCCATGTCCTGGGCGGCGCCGACCCGCGCGCTGTGCCCGCTCCAGCCGCGGTAGCGCCCCTTGTTGGCCGCCGCCGCCGTGGCCGGCCCCACCGTGTCCCAGGCCCGGGCAAAAATGGCCTCCAGCGCCGGCGCGCTCAGCGCCGCGGTGGTAACGGTCGCCCGGTTGGCGCGGTGGACCGGGCAGAACAGCAGGGCGTCCGGCTCGGCCGCCAGCCCCGCCGCCGCCATCCATTCCTCCAGGCGCCGGGTCGAGGCCGCGCTCAGCGCCTTGACCAGCCCGCCGGCCTCCACCACCGTCTTGGTCCAGCCGACGTGCAGCAGAATGCGCCCGTCCGCGGCGCGGTCGACGTCGCGCACCCGCAGCCGGGCCAGCTCGCCGATGCGCAGCAGCGTACCGTAGGCCACGTGCAGAAAGGCCAGGTTGCGCACGTCACGCAGCCGCGCCGATCCGTGCCAGGCGCGGTCCGCGGCCAGCAGGTCGCCGAGACAGAAGGGCACCGCCTGGCCGGTGCGCTCGCCGGCCACCACCGCCGCGCGGTTGATTTTACGCAGCGTGCGAAAGACCAGCGGCGAGGCGGTGGGCGGCACCAGCCCCGCGTGACGGTGTAACATCGAGATCAGCGCCGCGTGGGCGCGCACGGTGGTCGAGGCCCGCCCCGCGGCCTGCAGAAACGTCAGGTAGTCGCGCAGATCGGCCGACGCCATCGGCAGAAATTCCCGGCCGTGGTCCTGAGACCAGCGCGCGCAGCTGCGCATCACCGAGAGCAGCTGCCGCCAGGTGTTGGGCGAGAAGGCCTCGCGATCCTGCACGAAGTCGCGCAGCCGGGCCGCGAGCGCGGGCTCCAGCGCGGCCAGAACCGGAAACGCGTCCGCACCGGCGGGATTTGTCATCAATAACTCACCTTTTGTCCAAAATTTTACCATGTTGCGCTACGTGAAATCTGCGCCGCCGCCGGGGGTCGAGTACACCAGAATTCGCGTAGCGTTGTCATTTTGCCGGCCGCCGGCGGGCGGCCCGGTTGCTTTCTAGGATACGCGCAACGGCGCCCGGGGTCGCTAACTTTATATAAACACCATTATATAAACTTAGGATTTTTTACTTATACTCCGAAAACTTATACCAAGTAGTATTGGTTATGTCTGCTATGTGCTGTGAGTTCAACGGGTCGATGCAACGCTATCCTTAATCAAGGGGGGACGTTGCCATGAAACGAAGAACGCGCATTTACTACACGCCAGAACAGAAAGCGATTATCTGGGACAGGTATAAGCAAGGTGATCCCCTGCATGATATCGCCAGAATGTTCGACAGATATCACTCTTCTGTTATGCCCACTATTCACCAAACTGGTGGTTATCGCCCTCCTGTCAGAAAGCGACACCGGCTGGCTCTTTCACTTGATGAAAGAGAGGAAATATCCAGGGGGCTGGTAGCAAAAAGTAGCATCAGGGACATCGCTGACAAATTATCAAGAGCCCCTTCAACTGTTAGCCGCGAGATCAAAAGGCATGGAGGTGCAAAACATTACCGAGCTGCAAAAGCTGATAAGGACGCGTGGGACAGTGCCCTGAGGCCAAAACCTTGCAAGCTAATTGGATGCCCCGCATTGTGTAAAATCATTGCAGAGAAGATGTATCAGGACTGGTCGCCGGAACAAATCGCCGGTTGGCTTAAACGCTGTTATCCGGATAATCAGGAAATGCAGGTGTCACACGAAACGATTTATAAAACGCTTTTTATACAAACCCGGGGAGCTTTAAAAAAAGAGCTGCAGCAGTGCCTAAGAAGCGGAAGAGTAGTACGTAAATCCAGAACGACATCACTTAAAGGAAAGGGATTAGGCTCAATTCCGGATGCAATACCTATCAGCGAAAGGCCATCTGATGTTGCAGACAGAGCCATACCAGGTCACTGGGAGGGAGACCTGATACAGGGCTCTAAAAACTCATATATTGTCACGATGGTAGAACGCCATTCCCGCTTTGTTATGCTTGCCAAAATCAGTGATAACAAGACAGCCACAGTCATATCCGCACTAATCAAACAAGCCCGGCAGCTGCCTGTTGAACTGTATAAAACATTAACTTGGGATCGAGGGGCGGAAATGACTAATCACACCCTTTTTACTGTAGCGACAGAAATTGAGGTCTATTTTTGTGATCCTCAATCTCCCTGGCAACGCGGCTCCAATGAAAATACGAACAGATTGCTTAGGCAGTATTTTCCAAAAGGAACTGACTTATCGGTTCACAGCCAGCAAAGACTAAACAGTGTTGCCAGGCAGCTCAACGAGAGGCCAAGAAAAACGCTAGACTATGAATCACCCGCAGAGCGTTTTAACCAATGTGTTGCATCCATCGGTTGAACTCACAGCCAGAAGCGGACGTTACTTGCTTTATTTGACCTGCTTTTGCAGATAAGTCATAATTTATAGTTAAAGCCAACTCCTTATAAATATTTTAATCAAATAAAATGTTATCAACACTCATCCAAAATAAATAAAAAGGGAATCTATGATTCATAATACCCTTAGCACTGATAAGCAGTGTAAACGCGCTATTTATCATGAGCTTGGACATTGGTTGATGGGACGTAACGTTGGCTTCGATGTTGGGAAAATCATAATTGGGACATCTCACGTTGGTGTTTATGGCAACTCGGCGATTAATCCCTCACCTAAAACAAAACTAGATAGTACCAATGCCATATATGAACATTTGTTTAACCGGGTATGCATACTCAATGCCGGAGTGATTGCGGATATTCTTTGGCACAAAAAATATGAACTGGAAATCGACAGTAAAAATGACACCTCTTTTTTTTACAATAATGGAGTAATGGATAAAACTGCCATAACAGACAAAGGAAAAATAGAAGAGCTGCTACCCATTATGAACGGTATAGTTAACACTCCGGCTCAAGATGAAAAATTACTAAAGAAACAAATGGATGCAATACAAGGAAAGGCATGGGATTCCTCTCTGTCGTTTTTACAAAATAATAAAGATTTGGAATTCATGGGGAGTGAATTAATTAAGGAGTTCGGAGAGTTTGGGAAGCAACATTTCACAACTGAATATCTAATTAAGTTGCAAGAGAATTCAAGGGCAAGTGAAAGCCTCTAATGTTCGCTCCTCGCTCAAAGCTGCCTTTGGTTCTGATACAAACAGCCAAGTACCCAGAAGCGGAAGTTGGTTGTATCGTGCAATGCTGATTTATAAAGAGCCTGTAAAGCCAACTTGAACTACCAAATCTAACTTCCAAGATTGATCGAGGCGATGGCTGTTGCATATTCTCAATACCGCTCAGCCGGATCAGTTTACGACGGTCTCAACTAGATGTATAATATTTACTGGTAATCGGGCTTGCTTTAAATTCTATAATTTATCAATGTGATAAGCCGTACGGAACTTAATATTACTCACATGCTGGCGATTAGCGGGACATAAAACAGGTATTAACAATCTTAAAGATCGCAATATGGAATAATACTAATTGAAAGAAAGTGAACATTGATAGTTGAACAACTTGCATAAAGGGTCAATATGAGCTTTAAAAATCAGACTAAAAATCAGCATTTTTTCTCGCGCATTGAGCAACGATTGAATGCAATCAATTTAAACTCAAAAAAAGATAGCATGAAAATTTACTCGTTTTTATTACTGGATCGGGATGATTACAAGGTCGAGTTGAAATCAATAAGCGGTAATAAAATATCAAGTAATCTTGCCTATATTGACCTCTTTAGTTTTGACTTTCTAGACAATGGAATAAGGCATAACTTCGAAGAGGCTTTTGGGAGGTATGAGGAGAAAATTCTTGAGTCTACACTGACTTTTATTAATAAAATTGAAAGCAATAGCAATGATATTTTAAACGAGCTAAACGATGTCTTAGCCATGAAATTCCTTAATTTTATAAGGAATCCTTTTAATATAGAAAAAGTTTTGAACACTTTTGGTGCTTTGGCTGACTACTATCCATTAAACAGTAAACTACGCGCCGAATACGATAAAATAGAGAAAAGAAATGATAAAGGCGTGGACAGAATTTGTCAGCTTTTTGACGTTGAAAAACACCAGTATTTCAGATGGATGAGGGTTATTTTTTTGATTTTGATGGATTCAGAAAATAATGGAAGAAATATGCTAGATGACATCATTTACCAGTTTATCACTGATAAAAAACAGGCAACGGCTGTTTGGGTTTATAAATTTACTGATGAACACGCAGATAAAAAAGTATGTCTATCTGATAGATCGTTCGTAGACCTCGCTGACCCGGAAAATGGTAGCCTGGTTATGGCTTTTAATCTCACGGCTAATTGTTTCATAAAACTTGCTATGCTCGATGTGAGAACTCTTTTGGAAAAAAATCCAGAGCGACCAGATACGGTTGAGAACTTAATGGCAATTTTAGAGAGCACACCTAAAAACATAGAAATAAGATTGCTAACGAATGGTGAATATGCTCTTGAGGCGCTAGCCCATTACAATAGAACAGCAATCCTTCAATGTCACACAAAGGTTTACTGTTCATCCTCTAATATTTATGGGTTATAAACGGCTTTATTTACGGGTAGACTGAGGAATACAAAGCTATTAAATTTATTATTATGTGCCGATCAGATTTTTACATAAATACTATCAGCATCCACTTATGTGAAAATAAAATATAATGCTTAAGTAATTGTTATCCAAAAAAAATACAATAAGTTGTAGTTGTCACTGATTTATATTCTCATTATTTAGAGCGTGCAAGATTAAGTAACTTGGAACAAACTTGGCAACCGAGTGGAAAGCTCATTATGACCTGTTCAAGATTTGTATGAAACTTCCGCTTTTCGCTCTCAGCGGACCTTTAGCTTAGATAGCCAGTCTACTCCGTGCCAGGCGTGGATATTGATAATATTTTATAAAATTACCTTTGGAGAGGGGTTTCTTCTAATGGTACTGGCTAATAATAGAGGAACTGTTTATTGATAAGTTAACAACTGCTAACACGAGCTGTTAATTGTTATTATCGAATGTCAGTTATTATATCTTTGCTAAAGGGATAAAATGAATGCTTGCATATATTGTGGTCAAGAAGGGAAAATGACTAGAGAACATATACTCCCGTCTTTCATCTATGAATATCAATATAGTACAGCATCTGGAAAAACTATAGGATGGCAAGAAAAATCAAAAAAAATGATAAGTGGTGAAGCTAAAATAAAAGATGTTTGTTTCCATTGCAATAACAAAGTTCTATGTGATTTAGATGGTTATGTCAAAAATATGCTAGAGCGCTCTGGTTTCTTTACAGAGTGTTTTTTAAAAGAAAAAGTTAATATCGATTATAATTATAGTTTACTCTCTCGTTGGCTACTTAAAGTTGCATTCAATTCATCTAGGGGTTGGAGGGCCAGTGATGTAAAAAACCACGCTAAAAGCTTAATTTATTGTTTATATTGAAATTTAATTTTCTTAGTTCGCCCTTCAGAATTTCTTCCGGTAACGAAAACGTATAATGCCCCAGCATATTTATATGGCCATGTATCAGCGGCGATAATCTTGCCAGATGCTCCTCCTCAGGAGTCTCTCCCGATTTGCGAAGATGTGACAATGCCTCCTGCATGTAAATGGTGTTCCACAGCACAACCGCATTGGTTACCAGGCCCAGAGCACCCAGTTGATCTTCCTGACCTTCACGGTAGCGTTTTCTGATCTCACCACGCTGTCCGTAGCAAATAGCCCGAGCCACGGCATGACGACCCTCGCCCCGGTTAAGCTGGGTGAGTATGCGTCGTCGGTAATCCTCATCATCGATATAGTTGAGGAGATATAAAGTCTTGTTGACCCGCCCCACCTCCATAATTGCCTGAGCCAGACCAGATGGTCGGCTACTTCTCAACAGTGAGCGTATGAGCTCTGATGCATGGATTGTCCCAAGCTTCAGTGAGCCCGCCATTCGCATCATTTCATCCCATTGGGATTCTATTTTCGTCAGCTCAACACATCCCCGGGCCAACTCATCCAGGGCACCATAATGTGCCGCTTTATCTGCACGCCAGAATATCGCCCCACCTGCATCGGCCAAGCGAGGCGAGAACTGATAGCCCAGTAACCAAAACAGGCCGAAAATAATATCGCTGGATCCTGCCGTGTCCGTCATAATTTCTACCGGATTCAACCCGGTCTGCTGCTCCAGAAGCCCTTCCAGCACAAAGATGGAATCACGAAGCGTACCGGGAACGACAATGCCATGGAAACCGGAGTATTGATCGGAGACGAAGTTGTACCAGGTGATACCGCGTCCTGAACCAAAGTATTTACGATTCGGTCCGGAATTAATCGTTTTCACCGGTGTGATAAAACGCATACCATCTGCGGAGGCAACTTCACCACCACCCCAGAACCCGGCGAGCGGCAGCGAGGACTGATAATCAACCAGCCGCGCATTAGCGCTGACAAGTGTTTCTGCACGGAGATAATTTTGCTTAACCCAGCTCAGTCGATGACGAGTAAGCGCGGGAATATTATGCTTTATAAGAGGCTCATGCCCGATATTGCAGGCTTCAGCCAGCAGTGTTGCGCACAGACTGACGTGTAGGTCCTGCGCCCGGGCACCTGATTCACTGACGTGGCTGAATTCGCGGGTAAAACCGGTTCGGGCATCTATTTCAAGCAACAGCTCGGTCAGATCAACGGGTGGGATCAGTTCTCTTACCCGACGGTTCAGTTGTATCAGTGCCGGTGGCTCATCCAGTTTATCCAGACTGCTGATCGTCAGTGAGGGGTGCTTACCTTCATTGCTTATGTTGACCGCAGCGTTACAGGCAAAACGTGAAGCCACTGATTTCCATGTGTCATCAAGTCGCGTAGCCAGTTGCTCTGCTGCTTTAGTTCCGTCTGATGGATGACCCAGCGCCCGACATACCGGGATCCGCTGTGCCTGCCATTCGGCTCCCTGAAGCAATTTCTGACGTGGGTCACCCCACCGGTCACTGTTCTCCAGCCAGAGGTCACGACGGCGCAAAGAATCCTGAAGACGCTCGAGAAGACACAACGAGTAACCCGCGCGTAGAATCCTGCCATCTTTGTCGTATACCAGACGTTTCCAGGGGCCGGAAATGATGTGCTCTGGTGCATCGTCGAGAATTCGCTTTTTTGAGCCACTCAGTTCGGCCAGATAATGGATTGCTGACAACGTGTGCTCCCCGGCCGGGGCAGCCTGAAAGTGTAAGTCACGTAACATTGCGGACAGGAAACGCTTCACCCGCCCATATTGCTCCACCATTTCATCCTGAAAATGAGTATCCTGCGGGCGTGCCAGCTCATTTACCTTGCCGACAGATTCAACAAGTTTGTCCTTTGGTATGCGGCGAAAAATAGCCTGCCGAAGAGCTGCCTCATCGGTATTCTCATCAAGTAATAGGGTGCATGCCCGTGCCAGTAATAGCGCGGCACGATCAAGATCTTTTAGGGTCCTGAGCCGCTTTTTCTGCCCGATATTTTTCGCAGAGCGCATGATGTCCAGTATCAACATATCCAGTACATCCACGGCCTCGTCAAGCGCCGAAATTTCCTGCGCTTTCACAAATGCAGTAAGCACGGCCAGTCGTCGTTCTTCAGGCATTCTGGCTATGTATTTTACCGAAGTCATTCCGGCATAACGGGTTAAATTACGCAGCTGGATGGCCGGCAGACCAGAGAAATTCAGCCGGGAAAACTCCATGCTACGCAGTCGGGTATATCGCCCCAGAGCGTCTGTAAAGGCCGGTCCACTGATAGTGACTGGACCTTTTCGCATCTCCTCCAGCACCGATATACGCTGTCCCTCAGGTATTTCAAGTAAACCCTCCAGTTGTGCTTTCTGCCAGCTGTCAGGCAACAACGCCAGCATCCGCCACAATCGTCGGCTTGCTCGTTCACGTACTCCGCCAATCAGCCTTGTCAGCGTTGAGGCTGCGGGGAGCAGGATCTTATTTTGCAGCAACCATGCGGTGGCAAAATCAAACAGCAGGCCTGGACGCTCATTGCTGAGCCAGACGCGGGTATAGAGCAGACGCTTCAGCCTGAACGTCCACGGGAAATCACCAAAATCATGATAACCATAATGGTGCTTGATAAGCCCCTGATGCTCCCAGCGGGTATTTTCTCTTTCAGCATAACGGGAAAGGATTTCCAGTCGGCTGATGTTCAGCTGCGTAGCAATGTAAAAACGGATAATTGAGGGGATTTGAAGATGATCGGAAAGAAATGTTCCCAGGAAGCGTGCCGTGGTCAGTTGAAGAGCTATCCCCAGACGGTTATGTTTTCCCCGCCGCAGGTTGATAAAAGCCAGATCACGCTCATCCAGATGAAAATACCGGGCCAGCTGAACTTCATTTGGCTCGGCCACATAGCGACCGTAGTTTTCTGTCTGCTCACGGGTAAGAAAGTCATCACTCATCGCGCATCCTTTCGTAAAGGGTGTTCTGTCCTGTTGTTTATAGTCTCAAATATTATGAATTTTGAGACCACTAAAAATGGCATCAAACATAAGTATCAAAAATCGTGATTTATATCTTATGATACTATGTTGTATCAATATCGATTTTTGAGACCAATATGGCATTACTGGGGTATGCAAGAGTATCAACCAGTCATCAAAAACTGACGCAGCAGCTCACAGAGCTGAAATCTGTTGGTATCAGAGATGACAGAATTTTTACTGACATGATGTCGGGAGCCACGGATGAACGCGAAGGGTTACAACGGCTGCTTGCCCGTGCCGAAAAAGACGACATCATCATTTGTACAAAAATGGACAGGCTTGGCCGCAATACAGCGGATATGATCCACATTGTGGACGCCTGTTACAAAAAGGGGATCGCCATTCGTTTTTTGGAAAATGGGCTGAGTACTGAAGGTACTATGGGGAAAATGGTGATTCAGATACTCGCGGCTGTCGCTGAAGCTGAACGTGAGCGCATCCTCGAACGCACCAACGATGGTCGACTGGTTGCTATGGCTGCTGGTGTTAAGTTTGGGCGTAAACCTCACCAAAAATCAGCAATGGTACGGGAACTTATCAGCCAAGGTGCCACCGTTAAACTCATCATAGAGAAAACGGGTATTTCTCGTGCAACGTATTTCAGAATAAAAAAACTCACCCGCCATTCAACGAATTGAGACCTTAAAAATTTTCTGAAGGCCCTGACGATTTAGCTCTGGCTGAAGATGCAGGAACTTTTGTTGCGCACATCGCGATTTTCACCTATGATTTTTATCAAGGTGATGGTGTTCCACCTTTCCCAACCGCCGGACTTTTCAGTTCGGATGATGACGCCTGATATACATTTTTGCTTTTCTCCTTAGGCACGTATGTCAGGTACTCTTATGAAAAAAATTCTTTATAGTCACTCATCCATGCATTGCTCACCTTATTTATTAAAGGTGTCGCTATGATTTATGTTTTTGGCCACCAAAATCCCGATAGCGACAGTATCTGCAGTGCACTTGTCACCGCAGACTGGTTAAACATGCTTGGGAAGTCTGCAACCCCATTTCGGCTGGGTGAAATTACCCCAGAAACCGCCTTCATTTTGCAGCAAGCCGGGGTTGAAGCTCCTCGATTACTTAGCGAAGACTTGAGTGGGACGCCGGTCTGGCTGGTCGATTTTACCGATGCGGAACAAGGACCTCCTTCTTTAGCTCTCAGCAATATTGTTGGCATCATTGACCATCACCGACTGGGTACTGTGATGACACAAAACCCTCCGGATGTATGGATACGCGCCGTCGGATGTTGTGCCACTATCCTCTGGCAAATCCTTACCTTTGAAAACCAACTGAGTATTTCCAGCGCTCAGGCTACCCTGATGTTAGGGGCTATTTTGAGCGATACAGTTGTCCTCAGCTCACCGACGACGACCGTTCATGATATTGCCGCCGTAAAGGCTTTAATCGCAATCAGCAAACTCAACTATGACCCCTTTGTTAAGGGGTTACTTGCCGCTAAAACCGATATCCGGGGGCAAAGCCCCCACACTCTGCTTATGAAGGATGCTAAACGCTACCAGATTAACGGCCTCTCGGTGCTCCTTTCACAAATTGAAGTCGCGGCCATGTCCGAAGTGGATTTGGTGCTTCCCGACCTTCATACAGCACTGATGAAAGAATGTCAGTGTGGCGGTTTTGACATTGCAGCGATGGCTATCACAGATATTTTTCAAAAAAACTCAACGTTATATTTCTCAGAAAATAATGCGCTCAACTTCGCGAGTTTGTCCCTGCCTGGGGTTATCAGCAGGAAAAAAGACATACTGCCGTGGTTGACGAGCGCTATATCAACCTCCTGGAGGTAATCGATGCCAATGTATAAGCACGCTCTCATATTGCTCAGTGATGAGTCTGACGGTCAGTTTCTGCTCCAAAGTGTTGCGCAAAGTTTTCATGAGCAAGGAACGGTGATCACCCTTGGGCACCTCACGTCGGATTACCGTGAACTCGATATCGCCTCCGATTCTTTAACCAAAGATCGCCAGTCTGCCGACGTCATTGACGCAAAAGCCATGTTGAGCCGGTTAGTGGAGTCAGCCACTTTTCCCGTTGATGTAAAAGAAATTGTTACGATCAATCGATTTCGGGACGTTGAAGCCTGCGTCACCGGGGCGGGCATTGATCTGGTCATTATGGGGCACAAAAACAGGCTGTTCGGAACACTCTCCTCCCATTCTATCGAATTCATCAACCACCTGACCGTGGACGTGTTGATTAAACATATTATTACTTACTGATACCCGAGGTTTATATGAGTTTTATTATTGAGAAAATCGTAGCCCGTGAAATACTGGACTCACGGGGTAATCCAACGATAGAAGTCGATGTCATAACCCAATGTGGCGCGATGGCAAGAGCCTCAGTCCCTTCCGGTGCCAGTACTGGTTCGCGTGAGGCAATGGAGCGCCGCGACGGTGATAAAGCACGCTTTGACGGAAAGGGTGTTCTCAACGCTATTGAAAGCGTTAATTCCGAAATTTTTGACAGCCTTAAAGGGCATGATGTTCGTGATCAGCGTGGCATCGATAACATCATGATTGCTCTGGATGGAACGGACAACAAAGCACGCCTTGGGGCAAATGCTATTTTGGGCGTGTCACTGGCCGTATCGCGGCTAGCAGCTCAGCTATCCAATACGCCTTTGTACCGCTACCTTGGGGGAATTGGGGCTACTCTTCTGCCGGTACCCTGCATGAACATTATTAATGGAGGAGTTCATGCCCGCGGGCAGGGGGCTGACTTCCAGGAATACATGATTGCCCCTTGCGGAGCGCCAACATTCAGGGAGGCTGTGCGCTGGGGAAGCGAAGTATATCACTCGCTCCGCCAGGTTCTTTTGGAAAAGGGGCTGTCGACGGGGGTTGGAGATGAAGGTGGTTTTGCACCTGTCGTTTCTTCTAATCGTGAGCCGCTGGAACTGATCGTTCTGGCGATTGAGAAAGCAGGGTACCGTCCTGGTGACGACATTGTCATTTGTATGGACCCGGCATCCAGCGAGTTCTATCGTGATGGGAAATATCATCTGCGCACAGAGAATGCCGAGCTGACCTCGCAGGAAATGACTAACTATTATCAAACATTGGTGAAAAACTTCCCGATAGCCCTGATTGAAGACGGTCTCGCTGAGGATGACTGGACGGGATGGAAAATTCTTCACGATACGCTTGGGGAACAGGTGGAACTTGTCGGGGACGATCTGTTTGTGACCAATGTGAAATATATCCAGCGCGGTATTGATGAAAATCTTGCCAACGCCGCATTGATTAAACTCAACCAGATTGGTTCCCTGAGTGAAACCTTTGACGCGGTTCAACTCTGTCATGACAATAACTGGGGGGCATTTATTTCTCACCGTAGCGGTGAAACGGTGGACAGCTTTATTGCCGATATGACAGTAGCCATGCGTGCCGGCCATCTTAAAACAGGGGCGCCGTGTAGGGGGGAGCGTATCGAAAAATACAACCAGCTCATGAGAATTGAGGATGAGCTGGGTTCATCGGCGCAATTTGCCGGACAGTCTGCCTTTAAATGACCTTATTGTGCCAATCACCCCGGCTTACACGTCGGGGTTATTCTGGGGGTATGATGAAAGCTCACGTTTTTGTTATTTCTATGCTTACTGGCATTGTCGTCACCTACGCCGTGTTACTCCTTGGTTGCTTGTTCATCGGTAAAACGCTCCCCACTGTAGGTGTTGTCATTCTGTCACTTGTCATGGGGGCTTCTGCTCAGCAACTGTCGAGGGTATTAATGTCAAATAAATAGGACCTCCCCTTATCTTGCATGTAGTCAAAGGATATACATTAACAATGTCAGCCAAATGAGGACATATCCTGATATTGTTACGATAAAAAATTATTTTATGAGGGGTACATGATTAAATCGCTTTTTGCCGTCATTATCGGCGGTTCTGTTGGATGCACTCTGCGCTGGTTACTGTCCACACGCTTTAACAGTCTTTTTCCAAATCTACCTCCAGGTACACTGGTGGTGAACCTCCTTGCCGGATTAATTATTGGTGCTGCGTTGGCGTACTTTTTACGACAACCACACCTTGATCCTTTTTGGAAATTAATGATAACAACGGGCCTTTGTGGAGGTCTGAGTACTTTCTCTACATTTTCTGTTGAAGTATTCGCATTACTCCAGGCGGGAAATTATATATGGGCTTTGACGTCTGTACTTGTTCACGTCATTGGCTCCCTCATCATGACGGCTTTAGGCTTTTTTATCATAACCACATTATTCGCATGAGAATTCACTTACGTTACAGGTTTATCAACTAATGTGACGCTTAGGATGGAATTTCGCTCCATTGACCTCAAACCCGTCTACTTGGTATGCGTTTCATTGGCGCTCAGTCTCGATGACGACTGTAATGACTGTAAACGCATTACCTAACATATCAATATAAACAATGAATTAACCTCTTGGCGTGGTTTTTTACATCACTGGCCCTCAAACCCCATCTAGGGCTAGTGAGAAGAAATTGTCTTTTTTTGATAAATACAAAGATGTTATTTTGGGGCGGAGTTCTGACTTTTCAGATTTTGCAATTTTCTTTGGGTTGTTTAAACCATTAAAATTGACACCATCAGAAATGCTAAAATATGGCCATAACCTCTATGGTCATCCTTCGGGATATGCGAATCCTTTCTTTGGTCGAATTTCATGGGGTGAATTAGAATCATCCGAATGCTCGGTGAAACAGATTGTAATTGGTGCAGCAATTTTTCATATTCTAGCTTTTAAAGGTGATTTGCATAGAAATCGCAAGAAAGCTTTAGTTAAGGAATATTTAGAAAATTGCAAAGGAATGACTCTCATTAGGAAAAATAAATCTAAAGTAGATGTAATGCAAACCCCCAAAACCTTTTTTGACTCAATGAAGAATCATATGCTACGTCCAGAGGTTGAACCATATTTGAGAGAATTATCCCAAAATATCAATTAATTTTTTCTCACGCATTTTGATAATAGGACCTATAGGATGTTTGTACTTCATTCAAGGTCCGATCTTCGCTCAAAGCTGACGTGTCTGTCTACCAATCTGTCCGCTTGGTATCAAGGGACGCCAGTAACGCGATATCGGCGACACAGGGTGAGTTCCTTCCTTAACTGTCCTCACATCATCTTTATAATGATTTACCCTGATATAACGGATGATCAGAAGTCCATCAGGTCATCGAATTTCTCAGGTGGCTCTTGTTTTTTAACGCTATCTCCCTGATGAATCTCCGTCTCACTTGTTCTGTATTTTACACCAGTAATTTTATGATAAGTCATACTGTTGGTTTTCATCAGTAGTGCATCATTTGTGTCATGCGAGGATGAAAATGAGCCCATATATCTCGGTTTTATTTGTTCCTCAACTATCAATTGAATTTCCGGAACAAAAGCATACTGGTCATCTTCGATGTGTTCATACATCTCAACATTATATCGGCGAGATTTATCTGCGGCATGCCTGACGCCGGAAGACTTATTAAACAGAACGACATTATATCCTGTTTCAGCATCCTCACCGTTGGCATCTACCTGGGTAGATTTAAAGCTGACACCATCAAGCTTGAATTTATTTCGGTCACTGAGGTAATCGGCAACCACTTGGGTGATGAGGTAATCACTGTCCTGCCTTTTTCCAAAAGTAGGAAGCGTCAGCTTCCGGGAAAGCGTACTGAAAAAAATCGTGCGCTCACTGGTTTTGCGAGTCTGAGGATCAAATTTACTGCCTAAGCCGAAACTAAGCGAGTCAAGGGCAGAAATGTCCAGCACTTTTAGCTCGCGTAACGGTACAAAAGAGGCTGTCACTACAATACTGCCGACGGGCGGCCTTACTTCAGCAATTGCCAAATTCACTGAGGTTGCACTGTAAAATACTGAAATCCCCTGTGCGTTCATACGGCCCGACCGCGCCAAAGTTGGTGGGGGAGGCCCAAAATTTTTCTCGGGCTGCTCCAAGGCTTGCTTTACTTCTTCTTGGTCCTCAAAGACCCTTGCACGAAAAAGATGAACCTCATCAGTCAGAGTTTTTATCGGTGAATTACTGTCTCTGTTTTTAAGTTTATCGATATCACTGAAAAGTGAATCCAGGAAATCATTAACTTCACGGTTAAAATATCGCGTTTCTTTCATAAGGGAGTTAGTGGCTTTACTCCAGATATGCGCAAGCTCCCCGCTAGAGTGATTTATATGCCGATAAACAAACCCATCATTATACCGGATGTAGTCATAATCGTTATGCGGATTATATTCATCACAAAGATATTGATAAATATCTTCAGCTACGTCCCATTCGACGCCTAGTTCTCCGCAGATGACATCCTGCGCGCAATCACCGCGCCCGGAATCATAGATATCCTCATCCATATCATAGTAGTATTCAAAAACCTCGTTCATCATCTTGAGGATATATTCGAGGTGAATATTTCTACGCTTCCGTTTGCAGTATGAGCAAATCTGATCGTTATTTCCGGTTTGTCTTATTTGCTGCATGACATATTTATCATTCACGCATTTATGACAAATATACTTATCTTCCCACATTTTTTTACCCACTAATGATCAGCTGATACAAGGTCACTTTCCTGCAATTTTATAATTAAATCAAGCATGAAACATCCCTTCTCACCTCATTGCTTTCAGTGTAAAAATAAATGGAGTAATGGACATAACTTGCATCCGAAATCATGAAGGTTGGCTGTATCTGGCCTTGGTTGATGACCCGTTCTCACGCAAATTGGCTAGCCAATGTAACCCTGGATCACAAAAGATGTTGTCCTGAATGCGCCTATGATCGCCGTGTGGAGACAAAATCCTCAAAAACAGGTGTTTCTTCATTCTGAACAAGGAATCCAGTACACAAGCCATGAGTGGCAATAGTTCCTGAAATCACAGTGACTGGAAGGCAGTATGAGCCGTCGTGGTAACTGTCACGGCAACGCAGTTGCAGAAAGTTTTTTTCCAGTTACTGAAGCAAGAATGGATTAAGAAAAGATCTACGAAACGCGAAGAGGCCCGTAGTGATATTTTTGATTATATCGAAATATTTTATAACAGTAAGTGTTGGCTTGGTTCGAGTGGTCGGATGCCAGCGACCGAATATGAAAAGCAATATTATCAACGGCTAAGAAGTACCTAGATTATTCGTGGAGACTCATATTGATTGATGCAGGATCGTATTAGTAATGCGCTGTACTGATAATAATTACGAACTTCCGCTCCTCGCTCTAAGCGGACCATGTCGTGCGCATGTCCCTCTCTTCCAAAGGCAGACGTTGCTAACCTATCAGTCATTAGAAGCTATGAATTAGCCCCTGAAATTGGATGATCTTGAAGGATTGAACTGCAAAACTTTTGAAAAAATGGCTGCGTAGATTTTGGAAAAAAGAACCTCTGAAAATGAAAATCCATCATCTCAAGAGGAGGCGCGATAGCACCTTCGTTACAATAGGTAGTGCCTGATTCAATTATGCTAACAAACAACTAATTACAAGTTATGAGAAATTGCTGGTTTCTAAAGAGATGGATTGCTTTTTATAGAAAGCATCGGTTAAGCAGAAATAAAATTGTAAAGATAGTGGATAATTCGCAGGAGATAAGGTGTGTGAAACGAAACTCAAGATTGATAGTTAGTAAGAGAGAAATTGGGTCTCCGAAAAATTGGCACGAAGACCCGATGCTGCTCTGTGTGTAATCTTACTTTTTATACGGTTACAGGGAATAGTCGCTAAAGCAGGGTAGCTATCGAAAACAGACTTCCTGTAACACACACATTTTACTATTAATTGAAATGTCCGCAAAAAAGATACTGCTGATAACTGTCATCAGTAATAATTATCAACAAGTTGAGTCTCCATCCAGAGAAAAATCACGAGCTTTCAATGTTAGATCCGAGAATTTTTTGCGTTGCAAGAAGGGACATACATTTTTCCGAAACAAGAATATTTCACTTTCGCTCAAAGCGGACCTTGCTTCACCCTCTGTATGCTTTGTGTCAGTTGCAGCCAGTAGGCAAGCCCTATCTGCTCAGGAAACAGCTTAGCGCAGGATATTTTCCGTTTTCCGAGCTGCCCCCTGGTGTATGCCCGTAAACTCCTCTTATAATCAAAATATAGGCTAGATTTGTCTACGGGCTCGTTGGTACTCTTTTATGAAAATTTTGAATCTGTCCGACACAGTGAAATATCAAACCATATTTCTGTTGATGCTAATAACGCATTAATCTTTCAAATAGTCACTAAGATTTCTAACACCTTTCTCGAATGCACCTCTGATTATCATTTCTATAATATGAGTATTCCAATCATTGATGTATGAGGCGGAGCTGTAGGTTTTTTTGTCATGTTTTGAGCTAATAATGAATTCACCATTGCTGCTTGAAACAACAACATCGAACCATCCCACACGAACTCTCTCTGTCGAGCCAAAGAATTTATGTTTTAGCAACGTAACACCAGCATCATCTATGATAAAGCTACCGATGGTGATTTTTTCTCCATCATCGAGATTCTTTAGCATATTGATGAGTAATTTTATGCCCACAGCACGCCACAGAGCGTTCTGGAATCCGTTAAACACTTTCTCATCTTTAAGTGTAATAACGGCACCACCTGAATTATTCAGACCATAGGCGGAGGATAAGGAGTTGGTAAAACCAATGGTGTAGGTTGTACCCGTCGGCACCCCATTCACCGAGTTACGAACAGCACCCCAGCGCAGAGCGTTGATATCGTCCAATGAATAATGTCGTCCATCCCAGTCAATTCCTGACGGTGAAATAGAAAGTTTATCTTTGAAAACTCGTCCTACTACTGCGCTGAAGGTAATGGATTCATTCCATTCATCATTTTTCATTTGCTCTTCAACTCGCTCGACATGGAACTCTGTGAGTGCAGCTTCGTCTTCTTTCACTTTCTCAATAAATTGAGACAGTTCAGAGAATACTTCAAGTTCAATTTCTGTCAGGCGCGTAGCTGCATCGAGCATGCCATGCTGATTGTACAATTCGAGTGAGAGGTTACGCAGTGACCAGGCGAGTTGGACGCTTTTCTCGTGATCGATTCCACGCGCTTTAGAGCCAAGCTGGATAGGTCGAGTGAACCTGTCCCAATTTTTTGTCAGTTTTTCCAACGCATTGAGTAACGGTAAAACTGACTCTTCGCCATCCGGGATTTGTTCACGAATTTTCAAGATAACTCGTTGTATGTTGGCATCTTCTTTATCAAGTACCGACTGAATTTCTATATCATAAGCATCAAGTAGTTCATTTATCAGCTCTGGCGCAGCCACATGTCCTTCTGCGGTCGCGTAACGGACTGTAATCGCCAATGTCTCAAGTAAGGTTTCTGACGGCAGTCGATTCAGGGCATCTTTAATGACACCATTGTAAATTCGCTTGCGCTCGTAGAACTCTGTCTCAATAAGTTCGCCACTCATGACGCTTGTGAACCCAGACCAGACGCGATCATCATTGATCTGTTCTGTTATCTGTTCCAAATCGCATTCATCGACTTGTGTCGCAAACTCAAGAATAAACTCTGCCAGGTAGTCAGCCGCGTATTCACATGAAACCGCGTCAAAAGCGGCGGCCATCAAATTGCAGTGCGCAAGCGAAGGGAGATTTCTTTCTCTCCGAACTGACATAGTATTCGACAGTAAATTGTCCAGTAAACGATTTGCGCGATCGGGCGAAACGCCAGGTAGCCAGGCCATCTCTGCTGCCACACGATTTTTCGGATTCGTCAGCATGCTTCGGGCTCGTTGGCACTCATCAGCATCATGCAGCAAAGATTGCTGCTCAGCTTGCTCAACAATAGTTCTTCGATCATTTCTCACCGTGATCCCTAACACTGCAAACGGGTTGCTATGCAAGGATGACGTAGTTAAAGACGCCTCATCTGGTGTAAAAGACATTGCAGTTTTCCCTAAATTGACGCCACAAAAGGCGGTTAAAGCCGTTTCATGGTTAGGTATTACGGTGTATTGCCATTGGTTGTATTAGAACCTAGCACGCCCTTCATTTTGATAGTCATACTGCCTTTGTTGTACGTCGCGATTGGCACTATCATAATCGTTTTGATGGTAGCGATAGCTAGAACAACGCGCATTATAGTCGGCAATATATTCGTTAAAGAGTTTTGTGTCGGCGTTACTTTGAGGATTGAGTACCCCCCTGGCCGCATCAAGGCGAATACTCTCCGCAAGGCAGTATCGTATTTGCGCGCGACTTAGGACTAGGTTTGTCCCTACAGGTGGCACCTGGTCAATCGGTGAAGCTTCGGGCTCGGGGGCTGAAGAGTTGCTTGCTGTAGACGAGGTGTCGTTAGCGGGTAAGTAAGTCGAATAATTGTTGGCTGAAGTAGAAGACGGCGGAGCATCAACCGGGCGGTTTGCCAACCAATAGACTCCCGCAATAACTGCAAAGCCAATGATCCAGTTTCGGCTTTTGTTGTTAGGCTTTTCTGGCGCCGCAGGCTTTTGATACTGAGGTTGCGGCGAAGATGTACTCGGTGAAACTGAGGTTGTGATGACGGCACGGGTAGCTACAGCCGCTTGCGGTTTTGAGGTTATTCCCACATCGCAGATTTCCTGCGTTACTATGTCATCTACATCCGACACCATAGAGGCGAGCCCAGCGAAGCCCATTGGGCGCTTATTGTTGTTTTGTTTATGATAGTCCTGCACCTTGTCCCCTTAAATGAATCCTATCCGGTATTGTGAGTCATCTTTATCACTACGTGATGTCGTGGCGTCCAGTGCCGCTTGTAAATATTCCTGTGATACCCTGGATTTCCCCGACCGGACAGCCAGACGAGCACCTTCTCGCACCATAAAGCTGATATCTGAAAGGGGCCGATACGCCATTGCAGAAGCTAAAGCAACTAAATCCAGATCGTCATCTTTTGGCAATTCCGATAGCAGATTTTCCAGCAACGCTTGAACTTCTGATTCGCTGGCGTAATCCACTTTTATTATATGGTCAAAGCGTCCACGCCTTAAAATGGCCGGGTCGATGATATCTATGCGGTTTGTCATCCCCAGAATGAGCACTTGGTGGCTCTGCACTTGCGGTATGCGACGTAAAAACTCAGCCACTTCTTCCACGCGATGCTGGTCACTTCCCCCTCGACGGTCGGCAAGGAAAGCATCCATTTCATCAATGACAATTACCGCGGGAGCTTGCTCAATTGCTTTATCAAAGATCTCAGCAATTTTTTTTCTGGTATCATGGACATAGGGGCTCGCGACACTCGAAGCATCTATCTGAAAACACGGCCAATCCAGATATTCTACCAGCCGCTCAGCCGCATACGTTTTGCCACAACCAGGCGGCCCATGAAGGACCACTGAGGCCGGAAAGCCAATCCTCATCATCGCGTACTGTTCGCTATTGCGAAATATATCGATGATATGTTCGTTAAAAAAAGTGCTCAGATTTGGTCGTCCTGCGAGTTCAAAAGGGGCTATGTTGTTAGCACGTTGAGCAGCTTTTATGCTTCGCTCTTCGCATTGTTTTTCAATCCTCCATTGTTCCTCATCGCTTTCGCCATTATTTGGTTTAAAAGCGTTCTGTGAAGCCGTTGAATTAAAGCCAGCGGAGCCAATAACATCAGCCAAATGATTCGAGCTCAGCCATGTCAGCACCTGCTTTAATTGATCAGTGGCACGAATGGAAATTCTCATCCCGCCAGTCAGCCATTGCCCGAGAACCACGTCGTCCGCAATAAATGCCTCTGAGCTATAAACGGGAAGCAGTCTGCAAAGCTTCTCTACATACAACGCATCATGCAGAGATGATGATGCATCAATGTTTCGCGTCGCTTTAAAGGCTTGAGCAAAAGCCAGTGCTTCAGCTTTACTGTCAGGCGATTTGCTTAGGTTAACGGGACACAAAGCAGAACGTTGAACATCAAGTATTAGATGGAATTGTTGCGAGCCATACTCGAAACACTGAAATTGTCCCGCTTCAATGATCCCTGTAGAAAGCCAACGATGTCCGAGTGAGTCGAGTACAATCAGTGCCCGACTTCGCTCAACTGTCTCGATAATCTGCCAGCCTTCCCCTTCGAAAAGTGTAAAACGAAGTGTTCTTCCATCGAGTAAACGGAAGCCTACAGGCAGCCAGGGTACAATCACTTTGCTTATCCCCGCAGAATATTCGCACTAGCCATCAACTCGTCTTCGTCACCAGAAATAATCCTGATAGAGTCCAACTGAAACACAACATCTCTGAGTCTCTCAGCATCATTGCTCGCCAGAGCCTGTTCGCCTGCGACACACAATTGCGCATGCTCATGGGTATCCGGGAAAAGATATTGGTTTTGTGAAAGCCATTTAAAGCGATCAGAAATAAACCAATCCTGCTGCCAAAGAATGCTGAAGTTTTTGTTGCGCAGTTCATTAAGGAAAGTTTCAAAATCAGGATTTTTAGCATCAATTGCGCGCTGAGCGGTTTTCGCCAAGTTATCAAATGATAATGCTTCAGAAGGTCGGGCATATTGACGCAGCATCTCACCAAAAAGTGACACCACTTTACCTAGCTCTAGTTGCCTGATAGTACTCAGATTGTTTTTTCTCGCGATCGCAAGGAGGCGCTTCACCTCTTGAATATCATCCATCGCCTGTTTGGCAGTCTCAGGATCTGTTTCGCCCATCTGAATAGCCTGCGCTTGCTGCAGTTTTTCACGAGCCTGGATTAGCTTTGGATCATCCACATTCGCCTCCATTTCATCAAGACGCTGTTGAATGCTTGCAGCCTGCTCGGTAATTAATTTAGAAGCACTGGAGTAATCTATTTGAGCATCTTGTTGCGAATAGAAGTTGCGCCCACTATGGAACGAGCTACCGATAGAAGGGATTGACACATCAAGGGCGATATTACCGGAATCACGAATTTCATATTCACAAATAAGCTCGGCACCTGTGCCAATCATATCTTCATCAACATCCGATCCTTTTATTTCAAACATACCAATGAAGCGGTTATCGTTGATAGGGTCAGTAATTTCACCTTCCCAAAGTTTAAATTTTAATGAATTTACGCTACCCGCCCGCAAAGTTTCTTGTGCTTTAAACGTGACGGTTCCTCTCTTCGGTAATTGGTCACCTTCGCGTACCAGATAAACAGGTACCAATGGGCCGCCAGGCTTATCACGGGCTTCAATACTGATGGAATGAGATGCAGGGATAGCATCAATACTAGCTGCGGTTCGTACGATGATGATTTTGTCTTCTTTAAGGCCCATAGGGCCACCCAATGCATCAAAAACAAAAATCTTAAAAGTAGGGGTCAGTTTGGATATCGAAAATTATTGTACGTTAAGGTGGTTTTTGTACCTCTGAGTAGTGGTAGAGCTTGACCACTTTGACAGGCAGCCTTGAGCGAACAGCGGGCATTGGTAAGCAAATATTGGTAGGGTTTATTCATAAGTTTAAAATTTCACTTTAGAAATAATCTAATTACCCAATCAATGAAATAACGGACTTTTGAGGGAAGGTGTCTGCTTTCCGGCCAGGCAATATGCACCGAAACAGTTTCGCCTCGCCAGGCAGGGAAAAGTTCTGTGAGCTGGCCATTTTGCAATGCCTCATCAACCAGGAAGCGATAGGTTGTTACCACACCAAGTCCGGCCAGCGCGGCGGTTCGTGCTGCCGTAGAGTCATTCACGGCAAACTGCCACTGCCCGGAGATAGCCACCGTTTCTTTCGGGGAGAACAACAGTTGTTCAAAAACGCGGCGGGTCAGCGGCGAAACGATTTGCACCAGCGTATGTTCCTTCAGTAAATCCCGGGGATGCAGCGGCGTCCCGCGTTGCTGCAGGTAGCCAGACGAGGCGCAGGTAACCATATCCAGTGTCCCCAGAGAGCGGGCAATCAACGCGTCATTCTGCAGATCCCCCACCCGAATGACACAGTCGATGTTTTGCTGAATGAGGTCGATGGTTTTGTTACCGACGCTCACTTCCACCTGCACGTCCGGATAACGGGCCAGGAAGTCAGGCAGCGCGGGGATAATTTTGCAGTACGCCACTGCATTTGGCATTTCCACCCGGATTTTTCCGCGTGACGCGACTGAAGAAGCCTGGATACTGCTGGCCAGAATTTCAGACTGTTCGACAAGCCTGACGGCCCCCTGATAATAGGCTTCTCCCAGTTCCGTCATCGTCAGCCTGCGTGACGTCCGGTGGAGCAGCTTTACGCCCAGACTGGATTCCAGTGCCTGAATCTGCCGGCTCACGGTGGATTTGGGTAAATCCAGCAGATCGGCAGCCCGGGTGAACGACCCCGAATCTACCACTCTGATAAACGTTTTGATGATGTCCAGCTTATCCACGTCTGAGGTTCCTCTTCGTATATCGTCCCATTTTTAGCAACCTTACTTTCGCATCCGGTATCTTGTTCATCAGACGCCAAGAGGAGAGTATGGCCTCACTTTAAGGCCGCTCGCAAGGTAAAGGTAGCAGAATGAGTAACGTTATTTCTTATCAGGTAGGCCGGGCTAAGATCACCAAAATCCCGGAAATGGCAATCCCTGAAATCCCCGGAGCATCCCTTTTCCCGCAATGGAATACCGAAGAAGCCGACACTGCGCTGGCAGGACTGTCTGAGGAATTCTTCAGTCCGGACGGAAGCCAGCTGGCTATCAGCACCCACAGCTGGCTGATTGAAACCGGCACCCACACGGTGCTGATTGATACGGCCTCCGGCAATGGCAAGTCGCGCCCCTCCAACCCGGGCTTTCACCAGCTGGATACCCGCTGGTTTGACAACCTCAGGGCGGCGGGTGTTGAGGCCGAAAAAGTGGATTTCGTGCTGTTGTCGCATCTGCATGTTGACCACGTTGGCTGGTGTACGCACCTGGAGAACGGCGAATGGGTACCCACTTTCCCGAACGCCCGCTATCTGTTTTCTGCCGCTGAATATGAGTTTTACTCCAATCCGGACAACGTACAGGATCCGAGTAAGGGTATTTTTGCTGACAGCATCGACCCTGTCGTGGCGGCTGGTCTGGATACAAGGCTTGCAGCCAGCGAAGCATCTCCCATTCCCGGCTTTCAGCTGATCCGTACGCCCGGCCACAGCCACGATCACTATTCCATCAGCTTCACTTCTGCGGGAGATCAGGCCTTTTTCTGGGGCGACGTCATGCATCACCCTGTGCAGATCAGAAAGCCTGAATGGAGTTCTGTGTTTTGTGAAGCGCCTGAAATGGCCACGGCGTCGAGAAAGCAGGCGATGAACCATGCACTGGCCCATCAGGCGCTTATCTTCACCACCCATTTTGCCGGTTCGTCCGTCGGGCGGATCCAGCAGGATGCCAGCGGCCTGACATGGTTACCTCAGTAACAGGAAAATTATCATGAAAAATGACGAAATATTAAACGAAAGCTTTTTTATTCCTTCGGACACCAGCGCGATACAGCTGCATATTCTGCACAAAACGCTGGCAACGCGTGAGAAGGCCAGTGAAGCCAACACCGTGGTGATGATGCACGGCGCAACTTACTCCTCCGGCAGCCTGTATGACACGGAACTGGAAGGGGCTTCATTTATGGATGTACTCGCCCGTGCAGGATTCGACGTCTATGCCGTGGATGTCCGGGGTTACGGAGCCTCAACCAGACCGACTGAAATGCTGTCTCCGCCTGAGCTGAATGCGCCTGCAGTACGTACGGATGTCGCGGTGAGGGACTTTACCAGTGCGGTCAACTTTGTGCTGCGAACCAACGGGTTATCCAGAACGAACATTATCGCCATGTCGTGGGGAGGCACCGTGGCAGGTACGTTTACGGCGCAAAATCCTCACAAGGTTCGCCGCCTCGGGCTGATTGCACCGCAGTGGCTGAGTAATAATCCGGTGCCGCTGGATAGCGGGGGAGTGCTGGGATCCTGGCGGGAAGTGGACGCCTCGGCCGCCCGCACCCGTTGGCTAAGCGGAGCGCCGCAATGCAAACGAAGGGACCTGATCCCCGAAGGGGGTTTTGAAGCCTGGATGGAAAGAACCTTGCGTGGTGAACCCGATGAGGCTTTGCGGGAAAAACACAGCTTCAGGGCGAGCAACGGCCCCATCCAGGACATCCGTGAATACTGGACCGCTGGGCGGCCTTTCTACGAACCAGCAGAAATCGAAGTTCCTCTGATGCTGCTGCACGGCGAATGGGATACCGACGTGCCAATTGAGCTGGCCCAGGCGTGGTTTTTACGTGCAACCGGCGCCGCTGAAAAGCGCTGGCTGGAGATTGGCGAAGCCACACACATGATGGTGCTGGAAAAAAATCGTCATCAGGTATTCAACGCGCTGATTCACTTTTTCAACGAACCGCTGCGCGAGGCTTAAGCTCTTCGCGTGGAATGCTATGCAGACCAACAGCAGGAAAACTCATGAAAATTAACAAATTTATGAAAGTCTGTGTGCTGGTTGGGTCGCATTTCTCAAACCAGCGAGATGGCAGCCTTCAATCTGAGTAAGCTAGCCAAAGCATGCATGGATGCAACGCGGCAGACGAAACCATCAGTGCTGGTGATGGAGCCCCGTCTGTCGGGATAAAGTAAATCCCTCCATTTTAAAAAAATTCAGAAAGGTCCGCTGTTGGCACGGAGCGGCCTGATTGAAGCAAACATGATAAATGGCTATGCCGACCGTGAATTCGTTAGCCCCCTAAATCCCAGCTTTTAAAGCATTCATTCACCTCTTGCGGAGATCTCAGCAGCAGCTTCGGCAGTGTAATCCGGTCGTAAAGCACCCTATGGCGCAGGTGGTTTAGCGGTGCAACACGGGTAATGAACTTTATCATCTGCCATTTGACATTTTCCCTGCCCGATCTCAGCGCGCCGAGCCTTGGCGCTGAGGAGTAACATCGACGAATGTATCGCAGCAGGGCCACCGTTACCGGTACATCAAGGAGGATCATTCCCGTCGCCCGGGCGAGCCGTTCATCGATGCATTTGGTGTAGTTACCCTCGATCACCCATCTTTCCTGATTTACAGCCAATGAGTGCAGGCGAAAAAATTCAGCAGGTTCACGGGGGATCCAGTTTGTGTCCGGAAGATGATGAAGCTGATCAAGATGAACGACAGGTATGGCAGTCTTGCGGGAAATAGCGTCAGCGAGCGTTGATTTCCCGCTATTTGAAGGGCCCATAATGCAGATGCGTGGACCAAGCTGTTGTAATGAAAGGGGCGAGTTCACAATCTTTCCTCTGAAAAATCTTTGCTAAGATTTTAACAGTAACAGGCCATCGCAGGGCATGCCGATGACTGCATAGCTGACTCTGTCTGTTTCTGGCACGAAGCGGGCGTTTGCGTAAGGCGCAGTCCGCTTTAAGCGAGGAACGGACCTAAAGATGTTGCTTCAAACATGCGATGATGATTGATCTCCTGCCAGGTTTCAGAAGGACCGGCAGACTGCAGGTCCTGCGGGTCCTGCGGGTAGATTACTTCAGCTCCAGCACGCTTATCACATAGGCAATATCCGCAGTATCGCCTGCTGACAACGGTTGCAGTGGACGAGGCAGGCAATCCATGTCGGTAAGCCCAAGCACACCAGCGGCAGCGGCAATAACGCGAATACTTCCGCCATGTTTACGGAACAGCGACCACAACGGCTCGAGGCGGGTTGTCAGGGCAGTAACGCGTTCATGATCGATTGACGCCGCAGCTTCTGTAATTTGTTTCGCCATCTCAGGGAACAGACCGCCACACACGGAATACCAGACTTCACAGCCAGCGTTTAAGCCAAGCCCGGCATAAGCATCGCCACTAATACCGATTGTTACGCCAGGGCGCAGAAGTTGACGTAACGCATCCACCCGCTCAGTCGCTGCAGCCTGGCTATCTGGGACGCCAGGGATCTTGACCGAGCGAACACCCTCAAGTGATGTGAGACGACCGAGTAGTTCATCCGTAAAGGTAAAATGCGTAGTGCCCGGATTATCATAGATGCACACCGGTACAGACACGTGCCGGGTAATGGTCTCGAATAGTGAGAAGACTTCTTCGTCACGGAGTGACTGGTAGCTCACTGCCGGGAGTAACAGGGCATTCGCGCCAGCTGCCTGCGCATCATCTGCCAGATGTAAAATGGCATCGGTACTGACCGACCCCACACACACCATAACAGGGATGTCCCCGGCATGCTGTTTTGCCAGAGTTGCTATGCGCTTGCGCTGCTCCCGGGTCAGATATGCGTAGCTTCCGGTTGACCCCAGGATGCCCATAGAATCAACCCTAGCTTCTGTAAGGCGGGAAAGAATATGGCTGAAACCTTTTTCATCCACGCCACTGGCGGTGACTGGGGTTAATGGAAACGCAGACAAGCCAGTAAACATAAGAGTTTCTCCTGAATGATATTACTGGTGGTGATCTTCGATGAGAACAACTTCAAACCACAGACCGGGCATCATTTTGTCAAGGCCGTCGGTCAGCATCTTCCCGGCTTCGTGAAGTGTCTCCAGCGGCATCTGTGGCAGACTCTCCAGAATGAACCACATTTGCTGAGCTTCCACACTTAAGCGAGTTCTGATCCCCTGTCGCCAGTTCCAGCGACGGCAGGTCACGCCGGTATCATCACACCAGATAACCTCGCCTTGTGAAGGATATTTTAGTCGTAGCTGAAGGTCGCACCTTATTCCTTCTTCATTACCCGATGGGGCGTTAGCAACATCCGCTTCTGGCACAAAACTGCCCATAGCAAGGATGTGGGACGGCTTTGAGCGAGTAGCGGACTCTGGCTGAACGCGCTGTGCAGTGAACGCCACCGTTTTAAATAAAAAGGCCACCTTAACTGGCTTTCCGCCGGGTCCATGATAGTTGCCCTGCTGGCATTAACGCTTCACGCCATTAAACGCCGTCATCCCAGATGAATGGATTCTGATCAAGAGGCGGTATACACATCCGGGGTTCTGGCGCATCGTTGTTATCAGCCGAATGCGCCAGTTTCCGCGCTTTTCGAAGTCTTGCTGCCAAACATCTTACGGTAGGATGAGAGTGAGATTCCCACAGATTTACGGAATGCGGCCCGGAAACTCTCTATGGACGCGAACCCACAATATTCCATCACCTGTTCGTTAAGCAGCTGATTATCTTCGAGTAACTCGCGGGCAAGATTCATTCTGGCCTGAAGCAACCAGGCTTTAGGTGTTATCCCCATTGCCTCCTTGAAACGCCTCAGAAACGTCCGATCTGACATTAACGCCCGGCCGGCCAGTTGCCTGACCGACAGCGTACTGCCGAGATTCTGAAGCGCCCACTCAACCACCGGAGCAATCTCATCACGCGGCTTCTGTGCCACAGGAGAAGGAATAAACTGAATTTGTCCGCCAGAACGTTGCGGCGCCATCACTAAACGTCTCGCCACAACGTTGGCGATATGCACACCATAATCACGAGAAATCAGATGAAGACAGGCATCAATTCCCGCCGCGCTTCCCGCTGAGGTAATGATTTGCCCGTTGTCGACATAAAGCACATTTGGGTCAACCGTTATTTCGGCATAACGGGCCGCAAGCTCGCCGGTATAACGCCAGTGGGTTGTCGCACGCTTTCCATTCAGTAGCCCTGCCGCCGCCAGAACAAAAACGCCTGAACAGATAGAGAGTAAGCGTGCCCCGCGGTGAGAGGCATCACACAATGCGTCCAGCAGTACCTGCGGTGGCTTTTCATCGCGGTTACGCCAGCCTGGGATAATGATGGTCTGCGCCTCGCTGAGCGACGCCAGCCCATAATGTGAAACAATCTGGATCCCTTCTGACACCTGTATTGGGGAAGGATCGACCGACACTATCCTGTGCTGATACCAGGGGAAATCAAACTCAGGGCGATAAAGGCCAAAAACCTCCATAGCGATCCCAAATTCAAATGCACACAGCCCGTCATAAGCCAGAATGGCGACCAAACCCGGATGTTTTAGCATTGGCGGAAAACTACCAGTTATTGTCAGGGCCGCCACTTTATCAGTTTGATGCTGCTTCTTACAATCATCAGACACTTACAAAGGAGACCTTGCTCATGCCAAGTTTAATCAGAGACATGCCACCGGCATCCCCTGCCGAATCCCTGCAGCACTTCAGCCGCCGTTTAGCTTTTGAGACTGATTGCTCCGATGTTTACCAGAGCCAGAAAACAGGCCATGCAGACTATGTGTTAGTGGATGTCAGGAGCAGTGAGGCTTTTTTAAAAGCGCATGTCCCAGAGGCGATCACTCTCCCGACGCGCTCCATCACTGAAGAGCGGATGTCCGCGTACCCACGCGATACACTGTTTGTGGTTTACTGTGCCGGCCCCCACTGTAACGGCGTACACCGTGCCGCAGTCCGTCTGGCGAGTCTGGGTTTTTCGGTAAAAGAGATGATCGGTGGCCTGACCGGCTGGGTTGACGAAGGACTTCCCCTGCAGGGAGAATATGTTCCCGCCTCTGCCGATGGATTCTCCTGCGAATGTTAAATCCCTCTATTACTCTCCGGGCAGCGTTACCCGGAGATGCGCCTGATTTGCTCAGTTATATGCGTTCGCTGGCAGATTTCGAACATTATATCAACGACTTTTATGTCGATGAAAAATCGCTATTAGCGCGCGCATTTGGGCCACAGCCTGAATGCCATATTTTTGTCGCAGAGTGCAGCGATGGCATTATTGGTTATGCGGTAGGGTTGGTTATTCCTTTCACTTACGATTTAAAAAATACGCTGGTCTTAAAAGAGTTTTTTGTGGATTCAGGTTACCGGGGACAAGGCGTCGGCTCTGCGCTTTTTCGCCACGTGGTTGCCTGGGCTCTCACTGAGGGCGGGGGACGACTAAAATGGGATGTGCTGGCCGGAAATCAGAAAGCGGAAACCTTTTACAAAAAGCATGGCGGTTGCCCTGACAGTAAGTGGATACCTTACGTCATGGATGAAGTCGCGTTAAACGCGGCTGCCGGACTGAATAGTGAAGTAAAATCGCAGGTTAAAAAAATAAGTTCAGAGTAAGCGAAAAGCAGAATCCTTTATCCATTGGATAAAGGATTCATCTCACCCGCTACCGTTCAACTCGCTGAGATAATGATGCCTGACGAGTCTTACATCATCGATGTTCACTTAAAATAAAAGCACTGAACGATTCTGTTTCTAACACCGCAAGCAAGAACCAGGTATGCAAGTGTCGAAAGGAAGTCCTAGCCACGTCATCTGCAGATTATATGGCTGCGCACGATAAAGTTGTTGCCCGAAGGATTGACGTCGATGATCGTAATACCTTCCGTGTCATCACCGAGCGCAGACTGTTCAAGATAGGTCGCTTGTAATGTCATTAAGCATCCAAAATGTGAACAAGAGAAAAACTCATACTAATTTAAAAGCTGATGTTACGACAGCACCGCACGTTGCCATATTGCCCTGACCTGCCCCCGCAGTATTAGTACATTCCGATGTTAGCAACGTCCGCTTCTGGCACAAGTCAGACAGAAAGGCATTTGATGATGCCGAGCTTTAAGACCTCGGCTTATAATGAGTAATTCAGCTTTTTTCAAAATCCTGTCAGGAAATCTGCGTTTCGCTTTTCATCGGCGCATTTAAAATATCGCGTATATTTACCAGCGCATTGCGCACCGCCGCGCCTCCCGCATAAAACAGTAGCTGCAAGACAGCCTCGATAATTTCCTCGCGGCTGGCGCCTGCATTGAGTGCTGCCTGAGTATGCGCCCGCAGTTGTGGTACCGTATGGCCCAGCGTGACACAGGAGGCAATGACAACCAGTTCTCGCGTTTTGGCGTCTAGACCCGGACGTGCAAGAATGCCTCCCATAGCCCATTCAATTGATATATCAGTAAAATCAGGGCACAGGTCTGCCATGTCCTTTCGCAGTTCTTCTCCCGCGCCATTACCATACAATTCGTTAAACAATGTCATTCCGCGTTCACGCAGTTCTGGATTATTTATCATTTTAACTTCTCCTCATTAAGTGAAAATCCATTAAAACTCGCTGACAGCATTTGATAAACAGCGGTATATTATCATCTTTAACAAGTCTGGCTTGATAATCGTGAATAAACTGGAAAGTATGGCGATGTTTGTGCGTGTGGTAGAACGGGGGAGTTTTAGCGCGGTTGCCGATGAAATGCGTCTTAGCGGGACGATGGTCGGACTGCATATAAAATCGTTGGAGGAACACCTCGGCGTTCGTTTACTGAATCGGACAACGCGTCGTCAAAGTCTTACCGATTTTGGCCACGAGTATTATCAGAGTTGCCGCCGGATTTTGGCTGATATCAAAGATAGCGAGTCACTGGCATCTGCCCTTCACCAAAACCCACGTGGAAAGCTGAGAGTAGGCTGCCCCGTCTCTTTCGGCGCCCATGCACTTTCCCCCGCTACGGCGCAATTTCTTACGACATGGCCTGATATGACCGTGGATTTGGTGCTCAACGATAAAGCGATAGATATGGCAGAGGAAGGATTTGACGTCCTGATTAAAATCGGTGAGCTCGAGCATGTGAATTCACTGGTTGCCCGCCCGCTGGCGGCGTATCGGTCAATCGTGTGTGCATCTCCTGCATACATAGAACGGGCGGGGAAACCCTTGACGCCTGAAGAGTTGAGCCAGCATCGATGTCTTGGATTTGCCCACCCCGTTGCGGGAAGTGAATGGACACTCCTGCGAGGGGGCAGGTCCGTCAAGGTGCCGGTAAATATCGCGATGGCTGTCAACAATGGCGAAGCATTGCGAAGCGCAGCATTAAACGGACTGGGAATTATTATGCAACCCGAAGTCCTGTTGGCTGAAGATGTGCGGCAAGGCAGGCTGATCCCTCTGTTGTCCGAGTATCAGCCATTGGTTAAGCCGGTGCATATAATGACCTTCGCTGACCGCCAACAGCTGCCAAAAATCCGCTTCTACGTTGATTTCCTGTTGCAGCACTTCAGGAAATCACTTTGCTTGCCGAGTCTTCTTTAAAAACTTTAGGCAAAAGTGCGAGGGGGCCTTTAACGTAATTTTCTTCTTAAAATGAAAGTTTGCTTCCGCCACTATCTAACTATAGTTAAGTTCAAAGTCCCTATGAGCGAAGAGCAGACATTCTTTCATGGCCTAACTCAAATACGTTACCTTCAAACTCTAATGGCAAAAGCTGCGATGTAAAGCCCAAATCCATATGCTACATGCGTGAGCACACTTAGCCGTCGAGCCAGCCACGGCCGGCGGGTATGAGATGCAGCTATGCCAAAACCAAAAGCAGGCTGCAAAATCATGAACGGTGCAAATAATGTCAACAGACCTACCAGCAGAGCCGTTACCAGAGAAGGTTCGTGGAACCAGTCAGGTCCCTCCAGTAAAAACGGTATAAAGGCAACCAATATGCCGGTCAGATAATGAAATACCCAGCCAGTTAACATTTCTCCCTGCACAGAATCAGTTGAAACGATTGTGTTATGCCTGAATTTCCCTTTGAACATCCACAAAACCCAGCGGCCAACCAGCGCATATTTCAGAGGGGGAATGCTAATAATGTATTTCTGAAATAGTGACCATAAATCCATAACAAGCGTTGCGCCGATACCCGTTATAACTGCATGAAAGACGGTATCCATATCCATTTTTTGCGTCCTTATATTTTGGGGGATGTTAAGCTGGCCACTAGTGTGCAACTTAAAGTCAGGTTTAAGTCAACGATGAAAGAACTGGATATAGGTGAAGTTGCCGAGCTTTCCGGCGTTCCGCCCTCAACATTACGGTTTTACGAAAAAAAAGGGCTAATCAAGCCTGTCGGCCGTAATGGCCTGAGAAGGCAGTTCCACAGAAATGTATTGAATAAACTTCAGCTGATAGCGCTGGGACAGGCTGCCGGATTTACTCTGGCTGAAATGGCCATAATGTTAAATACGGAAGGCCGGACTGTAATCGACCGTAAGCTTCTTGAACAACGAGCCCGGCAAATTGACAGCACTATTCACAGGTTACAGCTGTTGAGCAAAGGCCTGAAGCATGTTGCCCGGTGTACAGAACATGAGCATACCGAATGTGAAGAGTTTAAAATGGTTGTTGCCAGAGGACTGCGAGTCATCAGATAGTCGCTTCTCAGCAGTAACCCTTGTTTATCTGCCATAGCCATAATGCGGTAAGCACTCCTGGCACCTTATATCGGTTTGTGAGGGATATTTTCCGATTTAGAACCGCTATAAGGAATGACCTGTTTAGCGATATTCGTTATGTGTGCTTTTGGCACTGAAAAGTCTGTACCATGATTCGCTAGGTATGGGCAATTAATTGAAACATCTCTTGTTGCAAATCAATCGCTTCCCCGCGTATAACTAATTTTGGGCTATAAAACGTTCATGTAAAAAGGAGAATGGTGATGATTTCAAAGGACAGTGCGGAGCATTATGTCTGGGGTGATGGTTGTGACGGTTGGTATCTGGTAAATCGTCAAGACATGCTGGTTATTCATGAAAAAATGCCTCCTGGCACGTGCGAGAAACGCCACTATCACTCCGTTTCTAGGCAGTTTTTTTATGTGCTTCAGGGCGTTCTTACGATGGAACTGGAGGGTACAAAACATGAAGTTAGGACTCAGTACGGTCTAGAAATTCCTCCAGGGTCGGAGCATCAAGCCAGAAATGAATCACCGTTTCCCGTAGAATTTATTGTAATTTCACATCCGTCCACACGAGGGGATCGTACTGACCTTATTTAATTCCGAATACTCTTCTTAAGCAAGTCGCTAAAAGTAACGGTCAGTTGAGAGCGAAGAGCGGACATTATGTCTGAGAGTATATTTTCTACTCAGTGTTGGTGGGTAAATCCCATTCCTACTTTTATTTTTTCTACGTTAGCTATAGACGTCAATTTTTCTATTAATGTAAATGCAACATTCATAGCTGTTGCAGGGCTTTGAGAAGTAATAATATTTCCATCTACTACAATGGGGAGTTGAACAACGTTGACACCCATCTCTGATAATTGCTTTTGACGATCACTGCTCAGGTGATAAGTCGTACCAGTTCGTCCTTGAAGAACCCCGCTCTTTGCTATGGGCAAAGCGCCAACACAAACAGAAGCGATGATCTTATTTTGGGAGTTGAAGTTTCGAATAAGACCAAGAAGCCGCTCATCAAATGCATCTTCATAAAAACCTGCTCTGCTCATCCCCCCTGGAATTGCAATGGCGTCAAAACTATTTTCATCAATTTCATTCAATTGATATTCAGGCTCAATAGTGAAATTCCAGGCACATTTCACTTTTTTACGTAAGCCAACTGTTACCAACTCTATGGGTTCTAATCCGTAAGTTGTCGTCCATCCTATAGCATCTGTAAACACACTAGCTTCATACTCTTCTAAACCTTGGCAGAGGAATAAGATAACTTTTTTCATCTCAGGAAACTCATTAAAACTGTATATAAAAACAGTGTAGGCGGGCGAATATCTTAATACAATCCTTATCCGGATTTATGCTGGCAGTAGATTACTCCCAGATGATTTACACGTGATGTAAAAATATAGCTTATAGCGACGAACAGCTGCGGATTGCATGCTTGACGGCTATGAGCGAGGAGCGGAAGTTCGCAGCTTTATTACGGCCAGATGGAGATATCACTAATGTCACCGCTTATGAATAAAATGGGATCTGAAGTGGTCAATAAAAACTGGCCACAGCTTTAGAGTTTTCCCAGTATCGATTTTCCGATTCGTTGGGTGATAACCCGCCGTTATATTCGTGCGGCCTGAGCGCGCTGTAATATCCAACGATATAGTCTGTTATTCCATAGATAGCATCGCTGAAGCTTGCGTAACCTGTCACTGGTACCCATTCGTTCTTCAGGCTCCTAAAAAACCGCTCCATCGGGCTGTTATCCCAGCAGTTTCCACGTCGACTCATACTCTGTTTGATCCGGTACCGCCACAGTAACTGCCGGAACTGCCTGCTTGTAAAATGACTGCCCTGATCGCTGTGGAACATCACTCCGTCTGGCTTGCCGCGAGCTTCCCATGCCATTTCCAGCGCTTTGGCCGTTAGTTTGCTATCCGGGGAGAACGATACTGCCCAACCCACCGGTTTCCTCGCGAACAGATCGAGAACAACTGCAAGATATGCCCAGCGCTTACCTGTCCAGATATACGTCACGTCGCCGCACCACACCTGATTTGGCTCTGTCACTGCGAACTGCCGCTCAAGGTGATTCGGGATAGCGACGTGTTCATGGCCGCCACGTTTATATCGATGAGTCGGCTGCTGGCAACTGACCAGCCCCAGTTCTTTCATCAGTCTGCCAGCAAGCCAGCGTCCCATCCGATGGCCTCTCTGGGTTGCCATGGTGGCGATGCTCCTTGCTCCGGCCGAACCGTGGCTGATGCCATGCAGCTCAAGTACCTGACTCCGCAATACAGTCCGTCTGCCGTCTGGATTTTCAGGACGGTTTTTCCAGTATTTGTAGCTGCTGCGATGAACCCCGAACACATGGCAGAGAGTGGACACAGGATAACGCGCTCTGAGTTTCCCGATTATCGAGAACTGTTCAGGGAGTCTGACATCAAGAGCGCGGTAGCCTTTTTTAATATTTCATTCTCCATTTCAATACGTTGCAACTTTTTCTTTAGCTCACGTATTTCAATTTGTTCTGGTGTTATCGGAGAGGCTTTTGCCGTTTTTCCCTGCCGCTCATCACGCAGCTGCTTTACCCATTTCGTCATCGTAGAAAGGCCGACATCCATAGCCTTGGCGGCGTCAGAAACACTGTAATTTTGATCGACAACCAACTGGGCTGATTCGCGTTTGAATTCAGGACTGAAATTTCTTCTTTTCATAGGATTACCTGTATTGTTCTGAGGTGAGCATATCACCTCTGTTCAGGTGGCCAAATTCAGTAAACCACTTCAAGATCAAACCATCTCGACTAATGCTAAATATGTAGCGGGAAATATTATTTGGAATGCGAGTGTTGCAGCAAATAGGCTTGTGATGAGTAAAACAGACATGGTATCAACAGCCCATTGACCAACAAATTGCCGAGTGATTATGAAAACAAAATTGCAAGGGTCTTTGCGTACAATCTCGACTATCTGATCTAATCCAAAAGCCTGTATAAGCGACCAACTGGTGAAGCAAAAAAATGCGGTTATAAGGAGCAGGGCGCAAAGATTAGCTATTGGAACAGTTTTATAAAGGTCAAGGCATTCTTCCGCATAAATTGCGGTGGACTCAAGCTCCACAAAAGATGCGATAGCAAAATCGGTAGGATTAGAAGGGACCTATGCAGATAATACATTATCTGTAGCAGTGGTTCATGCCATGTTGAATATCATCGAAGATGAAAAACTCTGTGAACGATCTCAATATCCAGGTAAGAAACTTGTTAGCGTTTTAAATAATATTCTCCGCGACTGCCCGGCTAATGTTGATATCAGAGTCAAAGGCGCGGTGATTGCCGTTGAGTTTAATGACCCGATTACTGGCAAACTTTCAGCAGAAATCACCAAAAATATACAGAGCAAACTTTAGAAAGAAGGAGTGCTATTACTAATATGTGGTACCCACGGAAATGTCATTCAATTTTTATATCCTCTGACTATACCTGAGACCGAGTTCGATAAAGCATTGTCTATCTTCAAGCGGATTTGACCAAATTGATGTAACTGGCCCTTTTTTTATCAGCAGAACCGTATGAATTCTGCTGAAGAATTTATTATAAAATTCCCTTATAATTGAAAAAATTCATTAATACCTCCTTTTTAACTTATTGATATAATCAAAAGTTCCCTAATCAACTTCCCTTGCTATAAACAATCATTCCTTGTTCACATTTTCTTCTTCGATAAGCAATAGCCAGACCAACAAACCAGATCGGTGAAATTAGCAAACCCATTCTTGTATCTGATTTGAAAGATAGGACGACGAGCATAAACATGAAGAAAATCAAGCAGGAATAAGACATGAATTTTCCATATGGCATTTTATAGGTTGAACGCCGATGCAGGTCGGGCCGGGTCTTCCTGTAAACCAGCCACGAAACAATAATCATGCTCCAAATACATATCAGCAAAATAGCTGACATCGTAGAAAGTAATGTAAAAGCAGACATTACTCCTGGCATGATAAACAAGATCGTGGCTCCACAAAACATGCAAAATCCTGAAAGCAATATGCCGCGTAATGGGATATTCGATGAGGAAAGTTTTTTTAGTGATTTAGGCGCATCATTATTTTTGGCCAAGCCAAAAAGCATGCGGCTGGTCGAAAATACTCCACTATTTGCGGAGGAGAGAGCAGAGGTCAGTACCACGAAGTTTATGATCGCGGCCGCTGCTGGAAGACCCGCTAGAGTAAATAACGCTACAAATGGGCTCTTATCCGCGGAGATATGATGCAAAGAAGACACTGAGATAATACAGGCCATTGATAGAACGTAGAAAAGAAGAACTCTGATGGGGATAGAGTTGATTGCTTTAGGCAGAGTTTTTTCAGGATTTTTAGTTTCGGCAGCCGTTACGCCTATTAGTTCAATCCCAACAAAGGAAAATAAGGCAATTTGGAATCCGGCAAAAAATCCTGGCAGGCCATTTGGGAATAAGGTGCCGTTTTCGGTTAGATTTTTGAATGAAGCTTTAACGCCATCGGGCGAGGTATATCCGGTGAACGACATCCAGCAACCCGCAGCGATAAGCGCGATGATGGCGACTACCTTAATAATAGCGAACCAGAATTCCATCTCGCCGAATAATTTTACCGATAGTACATTGAGAAATAAAAGTAGAAATAGGGCGCCAAAAGCCGGTATCCATAATGAAAGCTCTGGATACCAAAACTGCATATACCCGCCAATGACCACCACGTCGCCTACGCAGGCAACCACCCAGCTCAACCAATATGTCCAGCCAATAGCAAAGCTTGCCCAAGGGCCTAAATACTCGCCGGTGAAGTCTGCGAAAGTATTATACTGAGGATTGGAAAGCAATAATTCACCAAGCGCTCTCATCACAAAAAAGAGAAAAAAACCGATGATCGAATAGGTAAAAATGATTGATACGCCAGAAAGACTAATCGTTTTACCCGAGCCCATAAACAAACCTGTACCAATGGCTCCACCGATGGCAATTAGTTGAATATGTCGATTATCGAGCTGTTTCTTTAGATCCCGGGTATCGGAAGGTGTCTGGCAATGTTTTGCCGGAATATTGTTATTGCGCATAAACCACTCCGGTGATTAATTAATCACAATGCTCCTAACGAAGAGCCGTGATAAAGAATTTTGGCCCGACTAATGGTCGGGCCACTAGGTGATAGCAGCGGGTTAGCAATAGGCCATACGCTTTTCCAGAAATACTTCACAAAGCATACAGCGTGCGCCGCCGCCGCCGAGGTCTTCAATAATGTCTATCGGACCCAAGGCGAGTCGAGCATAACTCGATATTTCAATCTGTTGCGCTGAGGTAAATGCTTCCCAAGCTCGAGTCGACATTGCGTAAACAGGATTACCCACCTTATCTTTCAACTCAAGAATGTTGCAGGTGAAAGACCCCATCTGCTCAAAAGACACATCGATTATAGTTTTACCGGTGCTTTTAAGAGATTCGACTAACTGTCCGCGTTCATGCAGCGAAGGCAAGGCACTCAGGCATACAATAGCAAAACGACGGCCAATGCTAAGCATCACATTTGTATGGTAAATAGGCTGCATATTAAGGTCATGGGCATCAAACCAGACAATGCGATAGCCAGAAAGCCGCTCAAATTCTTTACCTACCTGATTGGAGCTCCGTGAGGAACGGCAAGAATAGGCAATGTAATTATCATGATCGAGAATAAGTGAACCCGTGCCTTCCAGGTAACGTCCTTCAAGCTCATGCGGCGAAAGGTCGATGCGTTTATTAACGACAAAATCAGTGTCTAATTGGATAATAATATCCTCTCGTCTTTCACGCCGGCGGTTAGGGGCTTCCATAGGAAAGGTATAAAGCGTCCCGTCTTCCAGCATGGCGATCCAGTTATTTGGAAATAACGAATCTGGCGTATCGTGCTCGGCAATGTCATCAATTATGTGAACATCGATATCTACATTTCTCAGTGCCTGCACATAATTGTCGAAAGCCAGCTGCGCTTTGCTCTGCACATCCCCGATATCAACCAGCCGTTTTTGGAAAGTATTGCTTGCTTGCGTTTCAGGATTTCCCATAAATGCGGCAGGGCGAACCATTAATACGGTATTTGTCGTTTGCATAAACCATTACTCCAGTTTACACAGTAATCGATAGAGATCGCGTGGATTTTCAGGCTGCGGAACAAGGTTGATGTGCTTGCCGATATCATGTTTTTCCGCAATATCGTGCATTAGGCGCAGAGCCGAGAAATCTTCGATAGCGAATCCGACAGAGTCAAATACTGTAATACTTTCTTCAGAACGACGACCGGCCTTAATCCCACAAATGACTTCCCACAATTCGGTAACTTCAAAATCCGCCGCCATTTGCTGAATTTCACCTTCAATCCGCGTCTGCTCCGGAAACTCAACAAAAACGTCGGCTTGCGTCAGGACTTTGTCTTCAAGTTCTGTCTTGCCTGGACAGTCGCCGCCTACGGCATTCACATGGACCCCAGATTTAACCTGAGAGGCGTTAACGATGGTGGCGTTAGTTTTATCTGCTGTGATAGTCGTAATAATATCGGCGTGCTTGACCGCCTCATCGACAGAATGGCAGAAGTGCAGAGTTATACCTGGATAACAATTAAGATTGCCCATCAGCTTTTCGGTTGCAGAAGCATCGACGTCGTATAAATAGAAATCGGTCAACCCTAATACTTCATTAAAACCAATAACTTGGAATTCACTTTGTGCACCATTGCCAATAACGGCCATGCACTTCGCACTCTTTCTGGCAAGGTATTTAGCAGCCATAACGGAAGTAGCTGCCGTTCTCAATGCTGTTGCCAGAGTGAATTCGCAAAGCAGCAAGGGGTAACCGGTTTTAACTTCGGCCAATGCACCAAAGGCCATCACGGTAAGTTGATTGTTGAGAGCATTTTGAGGATGGCCATTAACATACTTGAAACCGTAAAGTTCGGCGTCAGCAGTCGGCATCAACTCAATAACGCCGATATCCGAGTGGCTTGCTACGCGCGGAGTCTTGTCGAATTCAGACCAACGTTTGAAGTCATCTTCAATATATTTAACAAGTTGTTTAATAAATGGCGCGATGCCGGTTAGATTGACGATGCGGCTCATATCTGCGAGATCGATAAAGCGAGTCATAAAATTTTCTCACGATTGTCATAAAGACAGACAGTATGGAAAAACTAAATGACTCTAGATAGTTGTAAATTTGTTCATAAAGCATAGATTATTAGCAATATGTTTATTGATAAAAGCAATTTGATTAAATGAATGACACAGATCGTCAAATCCTAGCGCTTTTGAGAGATAATTCGCGCATATCGGTAACCGAGATCGCAAAGAAAGTGCGCATCTCGCGAACCACTGCTCAAAAACGTATTGAAAGCATGGAGTTGGAAGGGATTATTTCGGGCTATACCATCCGAATTAAGCCGGGGGTTGAGAAGAATCGTATCAGGGCTTGGATGAGTGTGGCTGTGGAAGGAGCAAAAGCTTCTGCTATTGTGCAGCAACTTCGCGGAGAGCCAGCAGTACATTCGTTGCACACCACTAATGGGAAGTGGGATTTATTGGTTGAGCTGCGAGCGGATAATCTGGAAATCTTTGATCAAATTTTGGGTCGTATTCGTCGAATAGAAGGCATCTATAACACTGAAACAAGTATTATGCTATCAACAAGAAAAGCTTAGGTTTTAGGGGCCAGCAGGGACTGACCCTGACCCCGAATATGATCCATTCATAATCAGGAATAACCGGCTTCATGTTGGTTGTGTATTCTGGCAACCGGCAGACTTCTCAGCAAATTCTGACGGGGTCATCCAGCCCAGTGCAGAATGGGGACGACTCTGGTTATAGTGTATGCGCCAGGCCTCGATTTTGCACCGTGCATCCTCCAGAGACATGAACCAGTTCTCGTTCAGGCATTCCTGCCGCAACCTGCCGTTGAAGGACTCCACTGTGGCGTTGTCCGTCGGGGTTCCCGGCCGTGAGAAGTCGATCCTTATCCCTCTTTCATACACCCACCTGTCCAGCATTTTCCCTGCAAATTCAGAACCATTATCAGTTTTCAGCAACTGCGGTAAAGGACGCCTGAGCGCTATGCTATTCAGCATCTCAGCCACTTCTGTTGAACGCAGATTCTGCCCCACGCAGATCCCCAGGCATTCGCGGGTGTACAGGTCGATAACCGTCAGCAGGCGCAGTCTGCGCCCGTCAAACAACGCATCAGAGACAAAATCCATGCCCCAGACGTGATTCGGATACAGACCCTGAGGCTGCGGCTGCCGGCGCTGTGCGGATTTATTGCGGCGTGGTCGTTTGAGGCGCAGCGACAGACCCTGTTCACAGTAGAGGCGGTAGATCCGTTTGTGATTATCGCGCCAGCCCTCACGCCGGAGCATCACGTATACCCGTCGATATCCGTAGTGAATTCGCGTTTCGGTGATCTCACGGATTCGCAGGCGCAGCGCACTGTCATCGGCAGCAACCGAACGATACCTGAACGAGCTGCGGCTGAGCCGTAACGCAAAACAGATCTGTCTTTCGCTGGCACCGTACCGGGCCTGTAAATCCCTGACCCATTCGCGCAGGCGTGCCAGCGTCAGCTCTTTTTTGCAGCACGTCCTGCAACATGGCCTTATCGAGGCTGAGGTCGGCAACCAGCCTCTTCAGCCGCAGATTTTCCTCTTCCAGCTGCCGCATATGTTTGAGTTCAGAAGGGAAAATTCCGCCGTACTTCTTGCGCCACGTATAAAAAGTGGCATCAGAGATACCCAGCTTGCGGCAGACTTCCGGCACGGGCGTACCCAGCTCAGCCTGCTTCAGGGCAAAGACAATCTGCTCTTCGGTGAATCGTGACTTTTTCATCGGCACCACCTCCGTTCAGGGGAGTGTTTATCATGCCGGAATTCTGTTTCTGAATGGAGCAGGATTTTGGGTCAGGGTCATCGTCAAAATCCAGTCAGAGGACGAATGGCAGAATAAAGTTTTCGGGGGCGTTACCAACGGTACGAGAATCAACAGCGGCCAACTCAATACACCTGAATATTTCTTGATTCTCGCCGGTCAGCATGGCGGCAGCAGAGTCAGCATGGATATTAAACTCGCGATAAATCCTCAGTGCATGGCGGCCTGAATCCTGTATCGCACCGATAGCGCAGACGCCTGCCGATAGATAATTTGTGTAAATGTCACCGGGCGACCATCGCAACACATCTCTATGGCGAATGAATTATTTTGGACCGTAGACGGTTTCGGCCCGGAAAATTTGAACGTCGCTAAATATTTACCACGCGACAGGTAAAAGACTAAACCCGCAGGGTTTTACAACGGAAATTAGAAAGGGGATTGTTATGAAATATAAGCAACTTGGCCAAACAGGTCTATTTGTCTCCGAACTTTGCCTTGGCACGATGACACTGGGCGGTAATGCAGATGCTGGCATGTGGTCAGCGATAGGCGCAATTAAACAGGATGAAGCGAACAAACTGATCGCTCGCGCGCTTAAAGGAGGAATTAACTTTATTGATACCGCCGATATTTACTCCTTTGGCCAGTCAGAACGCATCGTCGGGCAGGCGCTCCGAGATATTGGGATCCCGCGAAACGAGGTGGTTCTGGCTACAAAGACAGGAGGTGTGATAGGAGATAAACCCAATGATCAAGGGGCATCACGCGGACATATCATGGACTCTGTGCAAAGAAGTTTGGAACGGCTTCAGGTAGACCATATCGATCTGTACCAGATCCATGCCAGCGATTCTGTCACGCCGGTCGAAGAGACACTTCGAGCCCTTGACGACCTTACGCGGCAGGGATTAATCCGGTATGTCGGTGTTTCAAACTGGGGCGCAGGCAAGATCGGTAAAGCGCTAGGACTAAGTGAGGCGCTTCACGCTACACGCTTCGAGACGCTTCAGGCGTATTATTCGATCGCCGGGCGCGACGTGGAGCGTGAATTGGTGCCACTGGTCACCGAGGAGAAGATGGGGCTGCTTGTCTGGTCTCCCCTCGCTGGCGGGTTGCTTTCCGGTAAATTTGGTCCAGGAGCACCCACCGAGGAAGGTTCCCGTCGTAGCAAGTTCGATTTTCCACCCGTTGAACTTGATCGGGCCTGGCGATGCGTTGCTGAGATGCGCTCGCCTGGTTACTTTCGAGGCCACATGTAACAAGCGTTATTAACGGCGTAAAACGTATTGAACAGCTCGAAGATAATCTCGGTGCGAGCGATATAACTCTTACCGGGGAGGAACTTGCGTGTCTTGATACTGTGAGTGCGTTACCTCCTTACTACCCAGGATGGATGATCGAATTACAGGATGCAAGCAGATTGCCCCTTCCTTTTAAGTCCGATACCTCAAAATAAATGTGATAAATGTCCAGCTCATGTTTGCGAGGCAATGAAAGAATTAAACTTCAAGGCTATAACGTCTTCGCAACCTAGGGCTGGCAGAATATCTTTTCGACATGCTGAATCTATTAGCAGGAAAGGGGGGGACTGCAACATATCGCACTTGCATACCTGACTGCGTTACTGTCATTTTGACCTCGAAATACCAGAATGCGCAGTCGTACTGCTCTGAAGATAGAATACGTTTTCGTTCCATTGGCCCTCAAACCCCGTTTATACCCAGCTCCGCCCTCACTTTCACTGGATTAACATCCATGCAGTCTATTAGACGTGAATAGATATGCGATTTATCTTCAAAACTCACTCTCCCGCTCTGACCAAAAAACTAAATTCAGCCAAATTGTACTTTTTGTGATCTGCATTGTAGTACAAGAGGTTGGTTTTGTACTCTAATGTAATCCTTGATGAGTAATTGTTAATTACTTTTTGTGAGTCACCTGTGACCCAAAAGGAAGAATGTGGATCATCTGACCAATGTGCTGAGGGCAATCCCGTGGAAGAACACCTGAGCAAAACCGAACGTATTATTGCTTCACTGGGGGCACAAATCGTTTCAGGAAAATACCTGCCGGGGACTTCGTTACCAACAGAAGGCGAACTTTGTGAAGAGTTTGCTACCTCCAGAAACATCATCAGAGAGGTGTTTCGTGCGCTCACCGTAAAAAGAGTGATTGAGGTAAAGCGTTACCGGGGAGCTTTCGTTACCTTGCGTAATCAGTGGAATTATCTTGATTCAGATGTGCTGAAGTGGGTGTTGTCGCATGATTACGACCCGCGTTTGATCGCGGCGATGAGTGAAGTTCGAAACCTGGTAGAACCTGCCATTGCACGCTGGGCGGCCGAACGGGCCAATGCCAATGATCTGGTGCTCATCGAAACGGCGTTGAATGACATGAAAGCCAATCATCAGGATCGCGATGCTTTCAGTGAGGCAGACATCCGCTATCACGAAGCGGTGTTAGCTGCTGTCCACAACCCATTATTGCAGCAGCTCTCCGTCGCTATCAGTTCATTACAACGCGCCGTGTTTGAACGTACCTATATGGGTGACAATGACAATATGCCGCATACCCTCAGCCAACACCAAACCTTATTCGACGCGATTCGCCATCAGGATAGTCATGCCGCAGAGGCTGCGGCGATGGACATGATTGCCGCAGCGACCAAGCGCCTCAAGGAGATAACATGACGCAGGGTTTTATCGCCATTGACTGGGGCTCGACCCATCTTCGCGCCTGGCTTTACAGAGAAGGAGTATGTATTGACGAGCGCCGTTGCGAGTCGGGGATTGCGCATCCAGCAGGCAAAACCTCAGCCGAGATATTCGATACTGTCACCAACGGCTGGCAGCAGGAAGAGTTCCCTGTCGTGATGGCAGGCATGGTCGGCAGTAATTTAGGGTTAATGCCAGCGGCTTATTTACCATGCCCTACTCGCCTGGATGAACTGGTTCATCACCTGACACAGGTGAAAGGCAACCAATGGATTGTCCCCGGCCTGAGCATCAACCATGCCGGAAACTGCAACGTCATGCGTGGAGAGGAAACCCAACTTTTGGGTGCCTGGAAAACTCGGCCTGCCCCTTTCTATATCATGCCCGGAACCCATTGTAAGTGGGTCGCCGCTGAGGGGGGTGTTATCCACGACTTCCGTACAGTCATGACCGGCGAGCTCCATAATTTACTCATGAATAAGTCGCTTATCGGAGCGGGTTTGCCCCAACAACACATGGACCATGAAGCTTTCCTGGCCGGTGCGCAAAAAGGACTGAGTGGTACGGGTGGATTATCACGTTTATTTGAGGTACGTGCCTCGCACGTGCTTGGCAACATGCCGAAAGAGCTGGTCAGTGAGTATCTTTCCGGTGTGCTGATCGGCGGTGAAATAGCGGAAATGCAAGCGTTATACGGGCTGCAAACTCTGCGGGACGTCACCATTATCGCGAATCCAGTGCTGTCGCAGCGTTATATCAATGTGCTGGAAATGGCCGACATTACTTCAACGTTTTTGGAAGGCGATGATGCCTTTCTTGCTGGCATAAGGAACATTATACATGAGCTGGGATAATAAAATTCCGTTGATCGCCATACTGCGCGGTGTCACGCCAACAGAGGTACAAAGCCATGTGGAAGCGTTGCTGGTTGCAGGGTTTACTGCAATTGAAATTCCCCTCAACTCTCCTGACTGGCAAATAAGTATCGCTAAGATGGTGAACATTTTTGGCAGCCAGGCATTGATCGGCGCGGGTACGGTCCTCAATACCGGACAGGTCGATGAGCTGGCCGCGCTGGGCAGCAGGTTGTTGGTGACACCGAATACCGATCAAAACGTCATTCGTCGGGCCGCCGCACATGGCATGGTTATTTGTGCGGGTTGCGCAACCGCCACGGAGGCGTTTGCTGCGCTAAATGCCGGCGCACAAACACTGAAAATATTCCCCTCCTCCTCTTTCGGGCCTGACTATATCAAGGCCCTGAAAGCGGTACTGCCTGCCGAAGTACCGGTTTTTGCGGTCGGTGGGGTGACGCCGGAAAATTTAAGCCAGTACCTGAAGGCCGGGTGTCGCGGTGCGGGGCTTGGCGGTGATCTTTACCGGGCTGGACAACCTGTTTCGCGTACCGCCGAACAAGCCCGAAAATTTATCGATGCGTATCAGGAAGCCGTACGATGAAAATAACCAAATTGACGACTTATCGTTTGCCACCGCGCTGGCTCTTTCTGAAGGTGGAGACAGACGAAGGAGTCGTGGGTTGGGGTGAGCCAGTAGTCGAAGGCAAAGCTCGCACGGTAGAAACCGCTGTCCATGAATTAAGCCAATACCTAATTGGCCAGGACCCAGCGCGGATCAACGACTTATGGCAAACCCTTTACCGCGGCGGATTTTATCGCGGTGGGCCTATTCTGATGAGCGCAATCGCCGGTATTGATCAGGCGTTATGGGATATCAAAGGCAAAGTCCTCGGCGTACCTGTCTATCAGCTGCTAGGCGGTTTGGTTCGCGATCGCATTAAGGCATACAGCTGGGTAGGTGGCGATCGTCCAGCTGAGGTGATTGAGGGCATACATAAGCTGCGGGAAATTGGCTTTGATACCTTCAAACTTAATGGCTGTGGCGAAATGGGCATACTCGACAATGCCCGAAAAGTAGATGCGGCGGTGAATACCGTGGCACAAATCCGCGAAGTTTTTGGTAATGAGATTGAGTTCGGACTCGATTTTCATGGCCGCGTTAGCGCGCCTATGGCGAAAATATTGATCAAAGCATTGGAACCCTTTCGCCCTCTGTTTATTGAAGAACCGGTGCTGGCTGAACAAGCAGAATATTATCCACGTTTAGCGGCGCAAACGCCTATTCCGCTTGCCGCAGGGGAGAGAATGTATTCCCGGTTCGAATTTAAGCGAGTATTGGAGGCTGGCGGGCTGGCTATCCTTCAACCAGATGTTTCTCATGCGGGAGGCATTACCGAATGCTTTAAAATTGCCGCCATGGCAGAAGCTTATGATGTCTCCCTGGCTCCTCATTGTCCACTGGGCCCGATTGCTCTGGCATCCTGCCTGCATATTGATTTTGTTTCCCGTAACGCGGTATTACAGGAGCAAAGTATGGGTATTCATTATAATAAAGGAGCGGAGTTATTGGATTATGTTATCAATAAGGATGATTTTAAAATAAAGGACGGCTATTTTTACCCGAATAACAAGCCAGGGTTAGGCGTAGAAATTAACGAAGAACTGGTCAAAGAAAGAAGTTTAACAGCACCTGATTGGTCAAATCCATTATGGCGCTATACTGACGGCTCAGTAGCCGAATGGTGATCGCGCCGTCATTATTTCAATAAATATCCTGCAGTAACAACAGGAAATATCATGATTACTGAATCTTCTGTACGTCCTACAAAACGTAGATATTTTGTCGTCTTTATGTTGTTTGTCACGGTAATAATAAACTACATTGACCGTGCCAATCTCGCTATTGCTTCACCTCATATCGAGAAAGAGTTTGGTTTAAACTCTATCGAAATGGGTTATATTTTCTCGGCATTTGGCTGGACTTATGCCTTATTCCAAATACCCGGCGGTCGCTTCCTAGATATCATGGGTTCGAAAGTCACTTATTTTATTGCAATATGTGGTTGGTCGATAGCAACGCTATTACAGGGCTTCGCTAATGGATTTGGTGCCCTGCTGGGATTGCGCGCCATTACCGGGATATTTGAGGCTCCCTCTTTTCCTACCAATAACCGGGTGATCAGTGGCTGGTTTCCTGAACAGGAAAGAGCAGGTGCCATCGCCATTTACACCTCCGGGCAATATGTCGGACTGGCTTTCTTTACTCCGCTGCTTATTTGGATCCAGCACGTTTTAAGCTGGCACTGGGTGTTTATTATTACCGGGGCGGTAGGCATACTTTGGTCCTTTTTTTGGCTCTTCAAGTACAAAAGCGTTAAGCAGGATAAAAAAGTCAACCAGGCCGAACATCAGCATATTGTTCTTGGTGGGGCGATTGTTGACGTTGATGCGAGAGATGCCAAAATCGGGGATAGTCCGCGGGCCAAATTAACCAAGCAGGACTGGAAGCATGTCTTCCATCCAAAATTGGTCGGGGTGTATATTGTCCAGTTTGCACTGGCAACAACAGTGTGGTTCTTTCTGACCTGGTTCCCAACCTATTTAAGTAAAGGTCGGGATATCGATTTAGCCACCACCGGGCTAATGACATCTATCCCCTTTATCGCTGCATTCCTTGGGGTAATTTCCGGAGGTTTTCTGGCCGATAAAATGGTGAAATCTGGCCTTTCCATCGGTATAGCGCGTAAAACCCCCATCCTTATTGGTTTAATTATTTCAATGTCAATCGTTGGTGCTAATTACACCGATAATATTAATATTATTGTTGCGCTGTTGGCACTGGCTTTCTTTGGTAATGGCTTTGCTTCTCAGGCCTGGTCGCTGGTCTCCTCTATTGCACCGGTACATTTAATTGGTATGAGTGGTGGATGTTTTAATTTCTTCGGGGCGTTAGGTGGTGTCTCTGTTCCAATTGTAGTTGGCTATATTTCACAGTATTATGGCTTCGCACCCTCTTTGGTTTATATTGCCGCCATCGTATTGCTTAGCATTATTTCATTTGTTTTCCTGATTGGGAAAGTAGAGCGTATATCTACAGACCCATACACTGGGAATTTACCACCTAAAGCCAAAGATCTGGGGTGAAAATATGACGCAGTATAACGGAAGTGCCTATTATTTGACGGGAGCAAAAAAACTCTCCCTTGAGTCTTTTCATATAGAGGAAAAACCGGACCATGCCATCATCAGAGTGTACCGTGGCGGTATTTGTGGCTCCGATGTGCATTATTATTTTCATGGAGGAAATGGGAATGCAGTTGTCCGAGAACCGATGCTATTAGGGCATGAAGTCATTGGTCGGGTGGAAAAATCTCCGGCTGGTTCGCTGTTGCACGTCGGGATGAAAGTTGCCATTAACCCTTCCCTTCCTTGCGGCCAATGTGAGTTTTGTCTGGCAGGGGTCGAAAATCACTGCAAGGAGATGAAATTCATGGGCAGCGCCATGCGCCTGCCCCACGTTCAGGGGGGATTTGCCCAATATATCAGTGTCGAACCAGAAAGATGCATAGCTTACGATGACAATGCGTCTGATGAAATGATGTGCTTCGCTGAACCACTGGCAGTAGCCCTGCATGCCGTTAATCAGGCTCCCTCGCTCATTGGTAAACGCGTGTTGATTTCTGGCGCCGGGCCGATTGGTTGCCTGATAGCGCTCGTCGCGCAAGCTGCCGGGGCCAGCAGTGTAACAGCCTTTGACATCAACGCTAACAGCCGGGCTTTAGCGCTGAAGTCAGGTGCAAATGACGTTTATGATCCGGCCAGCGAGGCGTTAGATTTATTTAGAACTGCGCCAGGCTATTTTGATATTGCCTTTGATGCGTCGGGTGCTCAACCTGCTGTGGAGCTGGCTATCGCAACCTTACGCCCTCGCGGAACATTTGTGCAGGTGGGGAACAGTAAAGGGCTGATGCCATTACCCGTCATGACTATTTTGAATAAAGAGATCACTTTTAAAGGATCGTTTCGTTTCGCCAATGAATTTCGGGTGGCCGTTAAGTGGCTGGAGAGCGGGAAGATTAACCCGCTTCCTCTGCTTAGTTCAGTCATGGATAGCATCAATATGGGCGAAGCCATTGAACTGGCCGCTGATAAAGACAAAGCCGCTAAAATTCAACTCACTTTTTAAGATTTCAGGTGCATGTGCTTATGCGCCTGAAATTCGCCTACGGAGTTACAATGAATACGCTTTTTGATTTGACCGGTAAAACTGCTCTTGTAACAGGGTCCAGTCGCGGGCTGGGTTATGCTTTTGCTGAAGGTCTCGCCCAGGCTGGCGCCAAGGTGATCCTTAATGGGCTTAATGAGGAGATGCTCAATGCGGCAGTCGATAGACTTCAAAAGCAAGGCTATCAGGCGCAAGGCGTGAAATTCGACGTTACCGACGAAGCAGCGGTGATCACAGCTTTCGACCAATTAAGTGCACAGGGTAATGAAATAGACATTCTGATGAATAACGCCGGTATTCAGTTCAGGCAAAGTATGGTCGAATTGAAACTGGAGGACTGGCAACGCGTCCTTGATATCAATCTAACCGGGGCTTTTTTAGTGGGCCGGGAAGCGGCAAAGCGCATGATCCGGTGCGCTAAGGGTGGGAAAATTATCAATATTGGCTCACTGACCAGCCAGGCTGCTCGTGCCACTGTTGCCCCTTATACGGCGGCAAAAGGGGGTATCAAGATGCTGACAAAATCGATGGCGGCGGAGTGGGCCGAATTCAATATTCAAACCAACGCCATTGGTCCCGGTTATATCGTCACCGATATGAACAATGCTTTGGTCGAAAATAAAGAGTTTGATGCATGGGTTAAAAGTAGCAACCCCTCCCGCCGCTGGGGATTACCGGGAGAATTAGCAGGTACAGCGGTCTACCTGTCTTCCAGCGCATCTGACTATGTTAACGGACAGATTATCTACGTTGATGGCGGCTGGCTGGCTGTCCTTTGATGACTGCAAATCTACGACCAGCCGCCAAGCAATTCATAGCAGAAATGGGAGGAGCTTAGTACAGCGGGATAGTCGATGACCAGCGGAAGTGCCGGTGCTGTCAGAGAGCCGCGGAATGAAATCTCAGGGGATCATTGTACTTATATCAGGCTTTCTTTCGTTTATCCCGCGGCCTGTCAGCTAATCCGCATGGTTTGTGCCTGCAGCGGGAAGACAAAACCCAGTTGTTCTTATTTTCCATCATAGTCTTTCCGTTTCAACGTGCTGGCCGATCAGTCTTCCAGCTTAAGGCCAAAGATAAAGATAATGGTGAGCTGAGCTATGGTTTTCTTGGCATGCGTCAGTGCTTCGGCACCGATAGGCTCTTCGCAGCACAAATCCGAGCATGTTAGCTTATGATTCACTGCCAGCATCCACATATCCTGATCCCCGGTTTGAAAGGTTCTGTTGCATTAACGACACCAGGTCAGTAATAATTGAATTGCCTATTTTTCAGGCAGTCAGCAGATAAAACTGTTCTGCCGGAGATAATCCGTCCCCGGACGGATACTGATATTGACCTTTGCGTATCATGTGAACCAGCTCAATACCGGCCAGAATCGTCTGTGCCCGCCTGAACGATTTGAATCCCGTCAT
>NZ_JAWUEA010000025.1:0-119322 GCF_036663475.1 Rouxiella sp. T17
CTCGTTAGAGGAGTCGTTGTTCCCGGTCAGTGGAGGCGCATTATAGGGAGTTCTCGGAAGGCCGCAACCCCTTTTTTAAAATACTTTTCTGACCGCTTCTTTTTTCGCCAAAAAGACCAATTAACCCACTTAATTGCTACTTTTTGACCGCTATTTTGTCAAAATCGAGAGCAAACTGCTTTACCTGTTCCCAATCCGTGTACTCAACTTCTTTACTGGTATCCGTTTCGCCGCCCGTCATTCGCATAATTAATTGAATCATGACTCTATCTAACCAGCCGTAACGCGGATATCGCAGCGCTCCCGCGAACACATTGCATAAAGCGGGCTGCCACGGAGAGGTTAAAAGGAACTTACGCGTATAGGCATTCGTCTGTGGCGTACGCTTTTCAGCTTTACGCGCCGTCAGGTTTACCGAAAAGAAGGCTGAAGGCATCGCATTCAATAAACCCGCGTGACGTTTAACGAACTTGTCGAGCAAAGGGGAGAAATGACCATAGCGAATTGACGCGCCAATCATGACTTTGCCATAGCGCGCCAAATCAAGCTGGTCTGCATCCTGCAAATCAATCACGTCGCACTCCCCTTCTTCTTTCAAAACGTTTGCTATATAAGAAGCAATTGCGTGAGTCTGTCCATCACGGCTGGAATAAAGCACCAGAGCTTTCATCTCGTTCTCCTTTCTATATATGAATCCATCATCTGCCTACTCTTTCCAGAAGGTTGGCGTAAACAGGACTAAAAGCGTAAATACTTCAAGACGGCCAAACAGCATGGTCATGATAAGGATCCATTTGGCTATGTGATTCATTGACTGGAAGTTATCCGCCACCACGCCAAGCCCCGGACCCAGGTTGTTAAGCGTGGCCGTGACCGCCGCAAACGCCGAGAAGTTATCAACCCCTGTCGCCACGATTGCGAGCATGCTGACAATAAACACCAGCGCGTAGGCCGAGAAGAATCCCCACACCGCCTCAAGGATACGTTCCGGCAGCGCGCGATTGCCCAGCTTGATGGTATAAACCGCATTGGGATGGACCAGGCGTTTCAGCTCACGCGACCCTTGCAGATATAAAAGAAGGATGCGGATAACTTTCAGGCCACCGCCCGTTGAACCGGCACAGCCACCGATAAACGCCGAACAGAGTAATAGAAGAGGAAGAAACAGCGGCCAGCGCGAAATGCTGTCGGTGGTGTAACCCGCCGTCGTCGCCATCGACACCACCTGAAAGAAGGCCTGATTCAGCGTTTCGAGGCCGGAACTGTAGGTGTCATGCATCCACAATACGGAAGTACACACCAGCACCAGCGTAAACTGAACGCCGATATACATGCGGAATTCAGGATCACGCCAGTAAACCTTAATGTTGCGACCACTCAGCAGCGCAAAGTGCAGGCCATAATTACAGCCTGAAATCAGCAGGAAAATAGCGATGATAGTGTTAATCGTCGAGCTGTGGAAAAAGCCGATACTCGCGTCATGGGTCGAGAAGCCGCCGATCGCGATAGTTGAAAAGCTGTGGCCGATAGCATCGAAAGCCGACATCCCCGCGCTCCACAAAGCCAGCGCGCAGGCTACGGTAAGCAGAACATAGATGATCCACAAAGTTTTGGCCGTCTCGGCAATTCGCGGACGCATCTTGTTATCTTTCAGCGGCCCCGGCATTTCGGCGCGATAAAGCTGCATTCCCCCGACGCCTAAAATCGGCAGTATGGCTACCGCCAGCACAATGATCCCCATGCCGCCAAACCATTGCAGCATCTGTCGGTAGAACAAAATCGCGTGCGGCAGACTGTCGAGCCCCACCAGCGTAGTCGCGCCAGTGGTCGTTAATCCGGAAAACGATTCAAAAAACGCGTCGGTCAATCCGAGATGCGGGTGCTCGGCGAACAGGAAAGGTAAAGCCCCCACGCTGCCCAGCACGGTCCAGAACAGCACGACAATAAGGAAACCTTCTCGCGGTTTTAGCTCACTGCGCTGTTTTCGATTGGGCACCCAAAGCAGCAGGCCGATAGCCAGCGCAACGAAAAACGTCTCACTGAACGCGCGCCCCGCCCCGTCTCTGTAAATTAAAGCCACTATTCCTGGAATAAACATCGTTCCGGAGAATAGGATAACGAGTACCCCGACAATGCGGGTGATGGCACGGAAATGCATGCTGGCGCGTTCCTCAGCGGATAAATAAAAGAAAGTTAAACGGGTTGCAGGGTAAGCGAACCGCGACTGAGATTAAACAGCCGATCCGCAATCTCTGTCGCCGCCAATGCCGGCAGCGCCAGACGAAGGTCCACCGCTGCGCCGTAATCACTCTGTAGAATGCTGCCGCCGACCTGCTGCAATAAAGATTCAACCATCGATATTTGCGCGTAGTCGCAGCGCAATAAAAATTCGCTTTGCGGCACCTTTTCAATGACCGACAGCTGAGCCAACGCCAGTCGAACGCCGTTACCGTAAGCGCTCACCAACCCGCCGGTGCCCAGCTTTATACCGCCATAATAGCGAACGACCACGGCGGTAATCTCGCCCACGCCGCTGCCCATTAGCTGTCCGAGAATCGGCTTGCCCGCCGTGCCCGCAGGCTCGCCGTCGTCGGAAAAACCCAGCTGCTGCGAATCATTCGGCGGACCCGCAACAAAGGCCCAACAGTGATGACGCGCCGCCGGATGCTGGCTTTTCACCTGCTGGACAAACGCCTTCGCCGCCTCGACGCCCACCGTCGGCTCGAGATAAGTAATGAAACGGCTCTTCTTTATCTCTTCGCTAACCTCGACGGGCGCAGCGGGAACGGAGTAAGGCTGCATCAGGCCAGCTTCAGGTCGCGGGTCATGTTTTCGACGCGATTATCGTGGATAACAATGTTGTCCTCGATACGAATGCCGCCAAACGGTTTCATCGCCTCGATTTTATCCCAGTCGAAATGCTGGCTAAACTTGCCTTCACGCCACGGCGCGAGCAGCGATTCGATGAAATAAAGACCCGGTTCGATAGTCAGCACCATGCCCGGCTGAATCACGCGAGTACAACGCAGATAAGGATATTTCGACGGCGCGGCCAGATGCGTGCCGTGTTCGTCCTGCATGAATCCGCCCACGTCGTGAACCTGCAAACCCAGCGGATGCCCCAGCCCGTGCGGCAGGAAAGGTCCGGTGAGATCGTTCTCCACCATCGCCTCTTCGCTCATATCCACCACCAGCCTGTGCGTTTTAAGCAGACGCGCAATACGCTGATGCATTTGCACATGATAGTCGGTGTAACGCGCGCCCGGTTTAATGGTATCAATCAACGCAAGCTGCTCGTTATTGAGATCGCTAACCAGCGCGGCAAAATCGCTGTCGGCATTGGCGGCATAAGTTCGCGTTAAATCAGCGGCATAGCCGTTGTATTCTGCACCCGCGTCAATCAGGAAGCTGCGCATTTCGGCAGGCGGCTGATGCTGCAAGGTGGTGTAATGCAGCACGGCGGCGTGTTCGTTAAGCGCAATAATATTGCCGTACGGCACCTCGGTTTCGCGATGACCCGTGGCCGTTAAATACGCCATGCTGATGTCGAACTCGCTCATTCCCGACAAAAATGCCTCGTGCGCCGCGCGGTGGCCGCTGACGGCAAACTTCTGTGCTTCGCGCATGCATGCAATTTCATAACCCGTTTTATAGGCGCGATGATAATGCAAATAGTCGAGCACGGCCTTCGGATTCAGATGGTCAGCGGTGATTCCTAGACCCAACGCGCGATCTTTGCTGTAACCGATGTAAGCCACACGCGAAAGGTCGGCAGGAAGCTGGCTTTTAATGTCATCCGGTTTGGCGAGCGGCAAGACGTTCACATCCTGAGTCCAGAAAGAGTCAGGCAGCGGCTCGACGGTATGCCAATAATCCACCGGCGAATAGAACCACAGCTTCGGCGTGTTCACGCCATCGATCCACAGCCAGCAGTTAGGCACCTGCGTCACCGGCACCCAGGCTTTAAACTGCGGATTGACCTTAAACGGATAGCTGTAGTCATCCAGAAAGGAAATTTGCAGCTCACCGGAATGAATCAGCAAGGCATCCAGCTGATTACGTTGCAGTATTTCTTGCGCGCGCGCCTGTAAAACGGCGATATGTTCTTTGTAGAGAGAAGCGAGAGATTCCATCGACCTGTCCTTTAGCGGATTCATACGATTTGTGTCAAACGATGCCGCATCTTATCACAGCACAACAGGTGCCGTAGCCCCGCCTACTTTGTGATCTTGTCAGCAAATATCGCGCGGTCCGTTTGCATTTCATTAACATAAAAACCACACTCCAATCATCTGGTCATACCAGATCATCATCGATGATTCAGGAGACGCACATGCTCTACCAAGGCGAAACACTACAGCTGCACTGGCTCGACGACGGGATTGCCGAGCTGGTGTTCGACGCTCCAGGCTCCGTTAATAAACTCGATACTCAGACCGTTGCCAGTCTGGGCGAGGCGCTCAGCATTCTCGAACAACAAACCGAACTTAAAGGGCTGCTGCTGAGCTCCTCAAAAGCCGCCTTTATTGTCGGCGCAGATATTACCGAATTTTTATCGCTGTTTACCGCGCCCGCCGAGAAGTTGCATCAATGGCTGGGCTTTGCCAACGGGATTTTCAATCGGCTGGAAGACCTGCCCGTCCCTACCGTGTCAGCGATCAGCGGCTATGCGCTGGGCGGCGGCTGTGAATTAGTGCTGGCGACCGATTTCCGTATTGCCACGGCAGATACGCGCATCGGCCTGCCCGAAACACGTCTTGGGATCATGCCCGGTTTCGGCGGTTCGGTGCGTTTGCCGCGCCTACTTGGTGCCGACAGCGCGCTGGAAATTATCGCCGCAGGTAAAGATCTCGGCGGCGTCGATGCCATGAAAGTTGGCCTGGTCGATGCCGTGGTCAAGAACGAAAAGCTGCATGACGCGGCGCTCGGCACGCTGCGTGATGCGATTGACGGCAAGCTCGATTGGCGCGCCGCACGTCAACCTAAACTGCTGCCGCTCAAACTCAGCCGCATTGAGGCGACGATGAGTTTCAGTGTAGCAAAGAGCATGGTGCTGCAAACGGCGGGCAAACATTATCCCGCGCCAATGACGGCGGTAAAAACCATCGAAGCGGCGGCCGGTTTGGGACGCGACGAGGCGCTGGCGCTGGAAACCGGTAGCTTTGTGCCGTTGGCACAGTCGGCGGAGGCGCGCGCGCTGGTCGGGATTTTCCTTAACGATCAGTTCGTCAAAAGCAAAGCCAAAAAGCTGGCGGGCAGCCACGGCAAGCCTGAACAGGCGGCGGTATTGGGCGCGGGAATTATGGGCGGCGGCATCGCCTATCAATCCGCGCTGAAAGGCGTGCCGGTCATCATGAAAGATATTAATGATAAATCGTTGCAGCTCGGCATTAACGAAGCCGGAAAACTGCTTAACAAACAGCTGGAGCGCGGCAAGATTGACGGCCTGAAAATGGCCAAAATTCTGGCGACCATTCAACCCACGCTCAATTACGCTGGACTTGAGCGCGCGCAAATCGTCGTCGAGGCCGTGGTTGAGAATCCAAAAGTGAAGGCCGCCGTGCTGGCCGAAGCCGAAGCGCTGCTTAACGATGACGCGATTTTGGCTTCCAACACCTCGACAATTCCTATCGACACGCTGGCCGCCGCGCTCAAACGGCCAGAAAATTTCTGCGGCATGCATTTCTTCAATCCGGTTCATCGCATGCCGCTGGTCGAAATTATTCGCGGCCGTCACACCTCGGATCAGACGCTGTCACGCGTCGTTGCCTACGCCTCTGCGATGGGAAAAACGCCGATCGTGGTCAACGACTGCCCCGGATTTTTCGTCAATCGCGTGCTGTTCCCGTATTTTGCCGGCTTTAGCCTGCTGATGCGCGACGGCGCCGATTTCACGCAAATCGACAAAGTGATGGAGAAACAGTTTGGCTGGCCGATGGGTCCGGCCTATCTGCTGGACGTGGTCGGCATCGATACCGCGCACCACGCGCAGGCCGTGATGGCGAAAGGTTTTCCCGATCGCATGGCGAAAGACTATCGCGACGCCGTTGACGTGATGTTTGAAGCCGAGCGTTTTGGTCAGAAAAATCAGCGCGGTTTTTATCGTTACAGTGAAGACAACAAAGGCAAACCGCGTAAAGAGCAGGATCCCGAGGTGGCGAGCCTGCTGGAAAATTCCAGCTCGCAAAGTGATTTCAGCGCCGAAGATATTATTGCGCGGATGATGATCCCGATGATTAACGAAGTCGTGCGCTGCCTCGAAGAGAAAATCGTGGCGAGCCCGGCAGAAGCTGACATGGCGCTGGTTTACGGCATCGGTTTCCCGCCATTCCACGGCGGCGCGTTCCGTTATCTCGACACCCTCGGCAGCGCGAAATATCTGGCGCTCACTGAAAAATACGCCCATCTCGGTCCGCTTTATCACGCGCCCGAAGGCCTGCGTCGCAAGGCTGAGAGCAACGAAAGCTATTATCCGAAGGCTGAACCGCTGGCCGACATCAACACCGGCCATCAGGCATAAGGACTGAAATCATGGAAAATGTAGTCATTATCGATGCCGTCCGCACGCCGATGGGCCGCTCCAAAGGCGGCGCGTTTCGCAACGTGCGTGCCGAAGATCTGTCGGCGCACCTGATGCGCGCGGTGCTCGCCCGTAATCCGGCGCTCGACGCCAAGGAAATCGACGATATTTATTGGGGCTGTGTGCAGCAAACGCTGGAGCAGGGCTTTAACGTCGCCCGCAACGCCGCGCTGCTGGCCGAAATTCCGCACTCCGTTCCGGCGGTGACCGTCAATCGGCTGTGCGGATCTTCAATGCAGGCCTTACACGACGCGGCGCGCACGATTATGGTCGGCGATGCGGCTGTCAGTTTGATTGGCGGCGTAGAACATATGGGTCACGTGCCGATGAGTCACGGCGTCGATTTTCATCCGGGCCTGAGCCGTACCGTTGCCAAAGCGGCGGGCATGATGGGGCTGACCGCCGAAATGCTGGCAAAAATGCACCATATCAGCCGTGAGATGCAGGATGAATTCGCCGCCCGTTCGCACCAGCGCGCGCACGCGGCCACCGTTTCCGGTGCGTTCAACAATGAAATTATTCCCACTTACGGCCACAATGCCGACGGCGCGCTGTTTAGCCTGAATTACGACGAGGTAATTAGACCGGAAACTACCGCCGCTTCTCTCGCGGCGCTGCGACCGGCGTTTGATCCGGTCAACGGCACGGTAACGGCGGGCAGCGCGTCGGCGCTATCGGACGGTGCGTCAGCGATGCTGATTATGAGCGAATCGCGCGCCGCGTCGCTGGGTCTTAAGCCACGGGCAAAAATCCGCGCGATGGCGGTGGTCGGCTGTGACCCGTCGATCATGGGTTACGGGCCGGTTCCGGCGACTCGGTTGGCACTCAAGCGCGCCGGTCTTTCCGTTGAAGATATCGGCCTGTTCGAGTTAAACGAAGCTTTCGCCGCCCAGTCGCTGCCGTGCATCAAAGATCTCGGCCTCCTGGACAGCATGGAAGATAAGGTAAACCTCAACGGCGGCGCTATCGCGCTAGGTCATCCGCTCGGCTGTTCGGGCGCGCGAATTTCTACCACGCTGTTGAATTTGATGGAACGCAAAGACGTGCAGTTTGGCGTCGCGACCATGTGTATCGGCCTCGGGCAAGGGATAGCCACCGTTTTCGAACGTATCTAACGAACACAATGGCGAAAATCAGGCATAAAAAAAGCGGGCTAAAAACCCGCTTTGTTTTTTGATGCGATTAACGTGATTACGCTAGTAAAGTCATTACGCTAATAAAATCTCTACGCTGTAACGTAAAGCGGATTAGATAAAGGCAAACGCGTCGCCAAACATCCGATCTTCCAGCGCGCCGCGCTCGGCACAGAAACGTTCACGCGCCACTTTCGCCATTTCAAAACGACCGGCGATATAAATGTCATGCTCGCTCAGTGAATCAAAATCCTGCATGACAGCGCTCAGCACGTTACCGGTTCTCCCCTGCCAGTCATCTTCAACCTGCTCGACCACCGGGATCACTTTCAGGTTCGGATGCACCACGCTCAGCGCTTCAAGCTCGCCGAGATCGTACAGGTGTTTCAACTCGCGGCCGCCCCAGTAAATGGAGATATCGCGCTCTGGATTGTTCGCCAGTTCCGTCACCAGAATCGAGCGCACGTAAGAGAAGCCAGTACCGCCCGCAATTAATACCAGCGGACGTTCGCCCTCTTCGCGCAGCCACGCGTCGCCGTGCGGCAGGTCGACATCGATGGTTTGCTCTTTCAGGATGCGATCCATCACGGCCATCGCGTAAAGGTTCATCTCGGAGGCACCGATGTGCAGCTCCAGATAATTTTTTTCCGAAGGTACTGAAGCGATGGAGAACGGACGCTTGTCGCGCTCATCCATCACGACCATCAGATATTGACCGGCACGAAATGAAAAAGGTGATTCAGGTTGCAGGCGAACCCGATATACGGTGTCGGTTATGGCCTCAACTGAGGACACTTTACAGCTCATTATAGTCATGCGTTCCCTCTGAGGGTCATCAATTTTTAGTGCTAAAAATAGCCAACTCGTCCCAAATGCTGTCGATTCGCTCGGTCACTTTCGGGTCCATTACAATCGGACGTCCCCATTCGCGCTGCGTTTCGCCTGGCCACTTGTTGGTTGCATCCATCCCCATCTTGGAGCCCAGCCCTGAAACCGGCGAGGCAAAATCAAGATAGTCTATCGGCGTGTTTTCAACCAGGACGGTATCGCGCGCCGGATCCATGCGCGTGGTAATCGCCCAGATCACGTCTTTCCAGTCACGCGCGTTAATGTCGTCGTCACACACAATAACAAATTTAGTGTACATAAACTGCCGCAGGAATGACCAGACACCCATCATTACGCGCTTGGCGTGACCTGCATACTGCTTCTTCATGGTAACGACAGCCAGACGATAAGAACACCCTTCCGGCGGCAGATAGAAGTCGACTATCTCTGGAAACTGCTTTTTCAGGATAGGCACGAAGACTTCATTCAGCGCCAGACCCAGCACCGCCGGTTCATCAGGCGGACGACCGGTAAAGGTCGAATGATAAATCGCATCTTTACGCTGGGTGATGTGCGTCACGGTAAATACCGGGAAGCTGTCTATTTCATTATAGTAGCCAGTGTGGTCGCCGTAAGGCCCTTCTGGCGCCATTTCGCCCGGCTCGATATAACCTTCGAGCACGATTTCGGCGCTGGCAGGCACTTCGAGGTCGTTGGAAATACATTTCACGACTTCGGTTTTATTGCCGCGCAGCAGGCCGGCGAAGGCGTATTCCGACAGCGTATCCGGCACCGGCGTCACTGCGCCGAGGATAGTGGCGGGATCGGCACCGAGCGCCACGGAAACCGGAAAACGCTGGCCCGGATTCTTCTCGCACCACTCCTGATAATCGAGCGCGCCGCCGCGATGCGACAGCCAGCGCATGATCAGCTTATTTTTACCCAGCACTTGCTGGCGATAAATACCCAGATTCTGACGCGGCTTGTGTGGCCCGCGCGTAACCGTCAGGCCCCACGTGATCAGCGGCGCGGCATCTTCCGGCCAGCAGTGCATCACCGGAATACGGCCCAAATCGACGTCATCGCCCTGCCAGATTTGCTCCTGACACGGCGCGGAGTTCAGCAATTTGGTCGGCATATTCAGGACCTGCTTGAACTTCGGCATCTTGTCGTAGAAATCGCGGAACCCGCGCGGCGGCTCTGGCTCTTTCAGAAACGCCAGCAGCTCGCCCACGTCGCGCAGCGCGCTGACATCGTCCTGTCCCATGCCTTTCGCCACACGCTCTGGCGTGCCGAAAAGATTGCACAGCACCGGCATCGAATAGCCTTTTGGATTTTCAAACAGCAGCGCCGGACCACCCGCACGCAGCGTGCGATCGGCGATTTCGGTCATTTCAAGATAAGGATCAACGGGCTGGCTGATACGCTTGAGGTCGCCCTGCTTTTCGAGCAAAGCCAGGAAGTCACGCAGGTCACGATATTTCATACGAGGCACGTCATTATAAGTTTTATCACCAAATTTAAAGGGCAGTATAAAGCCTGTTACGCGTCGTGGCTGCTTTTTTCAAGTCTATAAAACTAAAAGCAGCAGGCAACAGCGTGCCCATTACGGAAGATTTAATAAAGAGTATTAAAGGCAGTTAAAAGGAACAAGGCTAGAAAGTGCTTGAGTATCATAGTATTCCTGCGTTTCGTGCGCGTGGCGGAAGACTTTAAACCCTTCGTTTTTAGCACTGAAATAGCGCAGATCGTTGCCGGAAATATGCAGCAGGCTGCCTTCACGCAGCGCTACAACCGACTCACTCGGATTCACCGCGCAGAATTCGGCAATACGCTCGTCGCGCGTTTCGCCCATATGGCCGCTGATGTGCGCATCAATGTAATGCGGATTAATTTGCACGGGGAACAGGCCAAGCGCCGGTAACACCACGGAATTACGCACCGGCATATCATTGGTGGTGCGAATACTTGGTGTCGCTACGTTGCAGCCCGCGCTCCAGCCGATATACGGGATCTCGCGCTCACGTACCGCGCGTTGAATCGGCACGATTAGACCTTTTTCATGCAGCATCTGATTCAGCATCCAGGTGTTGCCGCCGCTCACCAAAATACACTGCGCCTGTGCGATGGCGTCTGCGGGATCGCCCGCGTGATGAATACTGCCAACTTTAATGCCAAGCGCGTGTGCCAGCTCGCCCGCTCTTTCGTCATAATCGCTGCGCACCAAGGCATAAGGGATAAGCACGGCCGAGTCGATATTTCGCGCCTTGAACATCGCTTTTATCTGTTCGTGGGCGTAACCCAAAGGTTGGCTGTCGTTTGAAAGCTTGCCATTACTCAGTAAGAACAATTCCATGACTTTTCTCCATCAATGTTTAGCAGATTTCAAAATAGCGGATAATCTACCCGAGACCCTGCTGCGAAAGCCGAGCCGCACGCACGGCTATTTATCCCTTAAAGCTTTTGTTATTCTCATCGTGTTAGACACGAGGAAAACGATATATGGAAAGCTGGTATTTACTCTATTGCAAACGAGGTCAACATCTTCGTGCCCAGGAACACCTTGAGCGTCAGCACGTTCAGTGTTTAGTTCCGACCATCAAGTTGGAGAAAGTGGTGCGCGGTCGCCGAACGATGGCGGATGAACCTCTGTTTCCAAATTATATGTTTATTGCATTCGATCCTGAAAAAATTCATACCACCACGATTAGCGCGACGCGCGGTGTGAGTCATTTTGTTCGCTTCGGGAACCTGCTCGCGACGGTGAACGCCAGCGTTATCGAACAGCTGATTCACCAGCCGCCGACCGATGTTCGCGACCCTGAAACGCCGCACGAAGGCGATCGGGTGCTGATCACCGAAGGCGTTTTCGAGGGATTGCAGGCTATCTATACCGAGCCGGACGGCGAGCGGCGTTCACACCTGCTGCTAAACCTGCTCAACAAACAGGTAAGACAAAGCCTCTGCAACACCGAATTCCAGAAAATTTAACCGTTTTTGCGGCAACTTTTCTGCCCGCCTTTTAAATCTTAAACAGCCGACGCGCATTGTCGTCGGTTACTTTTGCCAGCCACTCGGCCTCTTCTTCTTTGCCACGCCACAGCGCCACCTGTTTGACAATATGCGGCAAGAAGCTTGGCTCGTTACGGCGATTCTTCGGCTTGTTCAGCATGTCTCTCGGCAACAAATACGGCGCGTCGGTTTCCAGCAGCAGCTTTTCAACCGGAATCAACGGTAGCATCTCGCGCAGTTCCAGCCCGCGACGTTCGTCGCATACCCAGCCCGTAATGCCAATCGATAAACCCAGCGTCAAATAGTGTTCCAGCTCTTCGCGACTGCCGGTAAAACAGTGAACGACCGCGCCCGCGAGACGAGGCAACCAAGGTTCAAGCAGCTGAACAAAACGCGAATGTGCGTCGCGACAGTGTAGAAAAACCGGTAATCCGAGCTCGGCAGCCAGCGCCAGCTGCGCTTCGAAAGCCACTTCCTGCTCGGCGGGCGTTGAAAAATTACGATTGAAATCCAGCCCACATTCGCCAATCGCTACCACTTTTGGCTCGGCGGCCAGCGCGCGTAAGGCATGTTCAACCTCGCGATTCCAGCTGCTTGCCTGATGAGGATGCACTCCGGCGGTTGACCAGCAAAAATCGGCATACTGCGCGGCAAGCTGCTGCGCCTCACGGCTCTCTTCCAGAGAGGTGCCGGTGATTAGCATGCCGCTTAATCCGGCTTCTCTTGCACGTTCGACAACCTCGGCGCGATCTTTGTCAAACTGGTTGCTGGTTAAATTAATGCCAATCTCAAACATAGCTATCTCTCAAAAAGAAACCGCCTCTGAGAGGCGGTTTAATTAATCTTATTTCTTGCGGCTCAGGACGCCTCGGACTCGTCGTCCGCTTCGTCTTCACCATCACGACGTCCTTTACCCACGTAATAACGGGCGAAGAACATGCCGATTTCAAACAGGCAGTACATCGGGATAGCCAGCAACGTTTGCGAAAATACGTCGGGAGGAGTCAGCAGCATCGCGACCACAAAAGCACCCACCAGCACGTAAGGACGCTTTTTGCGCAGGTCATCAGGCGTAGTCACGCCGGTCCAGCACAGCAGAATTATCGCGATAGGCACTTCGAACGACACCCCGAAAGCCATGAAAATAGCCATGACAAAGTCGAGATAGTTGTTGATGTCGGTCGCAATCTGCACGCCAGCCGGCGCGGTTTTCGCAAAGAAGGCAAACGCCAGCGGGAACACGATGAAGTACGCAAACGCCATGCCGAGATAGAACAGCGCGGAGCTTGAGAACAGCAGCGGCATCATCAGGCGACGTTCATGCTTGTACAGAGCAGGCGCAATAAAGCCCCAGATTTGATACAGAATAAACGGCGCCGAGACAAACACCGACACGATCATTGTCAGCTTGATAGGCGTAAAGAAAGGCGAGGCAACGTCTGTCGCAATCATACTCGCGCCCAAAGGCATGACTCTGATAAGCGGCGCAGAGACCAGGTAGTAAATATCATTGGCAAAATAGACCAGTGCCAAAAACACTACAATCACGCAAATAATAGAGTTCAGCAGGCGCTTACGCAGTTCAATCAGATGACTGATAAGCGGCTGTGTATCTTCAACTGCCATGTTTAGCGTTCACCCGTGGTTTGTGAAGAAGCAGGCTGCTCCGCAGGTCGACTTGCGGCGGCGGCATGTTCTACCGGTTTAGTCGCTGGCGCTGAGGCCACATTCTGTGGTTTTGCAAGGTCGACAGCGAGAGACTCTGCATGTGGTTCTACATGAGAGGCGGCGGCGCGTTTCTCGAAATCGACAGCCTGAGGCTTGGCAAGATCGACAGTCGGTTCACTGGCGGACGTCACGGCAGCAGATGTCTCGGAAGCCACGGCCGCCGAAGGTGTCATTGCGGGTGAACCGGCCTGATGATCGGCAGTTGCCGGAGAAATCCCTTCATCATAGTGTGCTTCAGGATCGCGAAGCACAGGGTTATGAATGGTGTTTCCGTCGTGCGCGTCGGCAATTGCCTGATCGGCTGGGCTCAGATTCTCGTGAATTGAGCGTTTCATTGAAGACGCCGCCTCTTTCAAATCATCGATAGACGATTTGATCTCTGGCGACAAATTCTTCAAGCCGGCCTCTTCTGCTTTTTTCAGGCTGTCCTGCAACTCTTGCAGTTTCAGCTCTTGATTAAGCTCGTTTTGTACCGATGCTGCCATCGCACGTAGAGTACGGATCCAGCCCGCTACACTTCTTACCGCCACGGGCAGACGTTCGGGTCCGAGCACAACCAGACCAATAACGAATACCAGCAGCAGTTCACTAAACCCAATGTCGAACACGGCTTATACCTGCTCTTTGTTTTGACTCTTAGTTTCTTCTGCTTTCACTTCCGGCTTGGTGCTTTCTAAAGACTTGGCCGAAAATTCTGCATCAGACCCGGTTGTATCAGTTGGTGTGTGCGTCTTGGTTTTATCATCGTCATTCATGGCTTTTTTAAAGCCTTTGATTGAAGCGCCAAGATCGCTGCCCAGACCACGCAGTTTTTTGGTACCGAACAGCAGCACCACGATTACCGCAATGACTAGCCAGTGCGTAAGACTAAATGCACCCATGGTATTTACCTCAATAAACAAGAATTAATCGTTGCCGTTACACGACCTACGCCGCTAGACGACACATAATGTCAGTTATAAGATTTTTAAACCGTTACTCGGTCTTGCTGGTTCGTTTCCATCCGAAAATCCAGGCGACCACACCCGCAGCCATAAGCCAAGCGGGGTAAACCTCGACCTTACCCAGCATCAGTACCGTGCCGCCAACCAGTAATGCCGCGCCCACACCTAGCAGGTATTGGGATTGACCTTCGCGGGTAGACTGTTTCTCTAACTGCTGGGTCAGCTTTTCAAGATTGTACGACATCAACTGCTGCTGTTTAAGACTGTCATAAACCAGTTCAGGGAGCTCGGGCAGTTTTTCAATCCAGAACGGTGCGCGGTCTTTAAAGGCGCGAACCATGGCCGGTAATCCAATCTGATCTTTAATCCAGCTTTCGAGGAAGGGTTTCGCCGTTGTCCAGAGATCAAGCTGCGGATAGAGCTGCCTGCCAAGGCCTTCAACATACAGCAGGGTTTTCTGTAACAGCACTAACTGAGGCTGTACCTGCATGTTAAAACGTCGGGCCGTGTTAAACAGGTTTAACAATACGTTACCGAAGGAAATTTCTGCCAGCGGCTTTTCGAAAATGGGTTCACAAACGGTACGAATGGCGAACTCGAACTCTTCGACGTTGGTATCGCGCGGAACCCAGCCAGAGTCGACATGCAGCTCGGCAACCTTGCGATAATCGCGGTTAAAGAAGGCGATAAAATTCTCGGCCAGATAACGTTTGTCTTCTTTGTTAAGCGATCCAACTATGCCGCAATCGATAGCGATGTAGCAAGGATCTTCCGGCGTTTCATAACTAACAAAAATGTTGCCCGGATGCATATCCGCATGGAAAAAGCTGTCACGGAAGACCTGAGTAAAGAATACCTGCACGCCACGTTCGGCCAGCACCTTCATGTTGGTGCCCTGCTTCTCGAGTGCGGCGACGTCGGAAATTGGAATGCCGTAAATGCGCTCCATGACCAGCAAACGCTCGCGGCAGTAGTCTGGATAAACTTCAGGCACGTATAGCACCGGGCTATTTTCGAAGTTTCTGCGCAGCTGAATAGAGTTCGCCGCCTCGCGCAGCAGGTTCAGCTCGTCGAGCAGCGTTTTCTCATATTCTCTAACCACTTCACGCGGACGCAGACGACGACCGTCCGGCAGCCATTTCGAGACCCAACCGGCCAGACGCGCCATCAGACGGGTGTCCGCCTTGATGATCGGCATGATGTCAGGGCGAATAACCTTGAGCACTACTTTCTTGCCGTTTTCTTTGAGTACTGCCGTATGAACCTGTGCGATAGAGGCCGACGCCAAGGCGTTTTGGTCAAAATCATCAAACCAGGTTTCTATCGGACCGCCCAATGCCAGCTCGATATGTTTGCGGGCCAGCGCGCCGTCAAACGGAGCAACGTGGTCCTGCAACAGGGCCAGCTGGTCGGCGACAACGGGCGGGAACAGGTCGCGACGCGTAGAAAGCATCTGACCAAACTTGATCCATACCGGACCCAGCTCTTCGAGCGCGAGGCGCAGGCGCGTGCCGAGCAGTTTGTCTTGATGACGGAAAGGCACCCAGAAAAAGAGATGACGACCTAATCGCAGCGGCAGAGTCAGCTTAATTTTAGGGATGAGTTCATCAAGGCCGTAAGTGAGAAATACCCGAATAATCAGATACAGGCGACGCATTTCACCTGGAGTCATCGATTCCCTCCCAGTAGTTTGTTAAGGCGCGCTTCCAGCGCATGGGCTTGACGCTCAAGAGCAGAAACTTCATCGGTAAACCAGGCGGCTTCGAGCGCGCCGGGAGCCAGTTTCCACTCTTCGGTAAGCACTTGAGCAACTTGGCCCTGATGTTTTTTGACACCCGCGGTCAGGAAGCGAAAACCGCCGGTAACGGCCTGGCTAATACCCTGCGCGGCGATATCGCCGATGTAAGGCGCCAGCAGCTCGGCGGGTTCCCATTCGGACATGTCCATCAGAGCAGAAAACTGCTGCACGACCTGAATATCACCTTCAACGTTGAGGTCGCCGCTGCGAATAAGCGGAGCCAACTGTTGGCGGTCGCGCAGTTTGCGCAAGGTTGAAAGGCGAGAAATCACGGTGCAATCTGCCGCGCCGTCCCACTGCCCCAGGACATCGACCTTTTGCTCACTAAAGATTAGCGTCAGCGGTGAACTCAGCTCCTGCAGCTCAATACGTAAAACTTTGCCCGCCAGTCGAAGCCTTGCGGCCTTCATACTGCGATCCTTAAACAACAGATGATTAAGGGCGGTTTCGATAGCGGCAGTCAATAACGGAGTTAACAACATCGGCATTTCCATATCAGAACTTGAAACCTCGGTGCAGCGCAACGATACCGCCAGTCAGGTTGCTGTAAGTCACGTTCTCGAAACCGGCATCGCCCATCATGCCCTTCAGCGTTTCCTGATCCGGGTGCATACGGATGGATTCGGCCAGATAACGATAGCTCTCGGCATCTTGCGCCACCAGCTCGCCAATTCTTGGCAAGATGTGGAAAGAGTAGGTGTCGTAGGCTTTGCTCAATGGCGCGATCAGGGGTTTGGAGAATTCCAGCACCAGCAAACGGCCGCCCGGCTTCAACACGCGGAACATGGAACGCAGCGCTTTCTCTTTTTCAGTTACGTTACGCAGACCAAAAGAGATAGTGATGCAGTCAAAATAGTTATCAGGGAATGGCAGAGCTTCGGCGTTGGCCTGTACGTAGCTCACATTGCCCACAATCCCGTTGTTACGCAGCTTTTCACGACCCATTTTCAGCATGGAATCGTTGATGTCTGCCAGCACAACTTCGCCCTGCTCTCCTACCAAACGGGAAAACTTGGCGGTCAGATCGCCCGTGCCGCCGGCCAAATCTAGAACGCGCTGCCCACGGCGCACGCCGCTACAGTCGATAGCATAACGCTTCCAGATACGATGAATACCGAATGACATCAGGTCATTCATCAGGTCATATTTCGCGGCCACAGAGTGAAAGACTTCAGCTACCATCTCTGCTTTGTTGTTTTTGGCTACGGTACGAAATCCAAAGTGTGTAGTTTCTTGAGAATCTACATTTTCCTGCGTCTGCTTTTCCATATTTCTGCCTGCTTATTCAGTATATCGCCTGGGGAAAGTGTATCAGAACCCCGAGGAAAGCCCCATCTCCGATGCGATTTGCGCCGCACGCGGTGATCAAGCCGTGAAATTATTGTTTACGCATTAACCAAGGTCGTCGAGAGAAGCCTGAAATTCGGGGTCATCTTCAGCGACGGCCTGCTCGGCGAGGGTTGGACTAATAGGCCGTTTGATTTCAACGCCCATCGCCCTAAAGCTCTCAACCTGGCCGACCAGATTACCACGGCCCTGAGAAAGTTTGTTCATTGCAAGACGATAACTTGTCTGCGCTTTATCGAGACTTTGTCCCATCGATTGCATGTCGTCGACGAACAGTCTGAGTTTGTCATACAGCCGCGCGGCGCGGTCGGCAATCTGCTTGGCATTTTGGCTCTGATGCTCGTAGCGCCAAAGATTACTGATAGTGCGTAACGCCACCAGCAGAGTCGTCGGGCTGACCAGCATGATGTTGTGATTCAACGCCTCGCTGATCAGTTCAGGTTCGCGGTCGATTGCCACCATAAAGGCCGGCTCCACCGGAATAAACATCAGCACGTAATCAAGGCTGCGCAACCCCGGCAGCTGTTGATAATCTTTGCGGCCCAGCAAACGAATGTGTCCGCGAATAGAAGTGATGTGCTCACTCAGCGCCGCCTCGCGCACCAGCTCATCTTCGCCGTTGAAGTAACGTTCATAGGCCACCAGCGACATCTTGGCGTCGATAACCACGTCTTTGCTTTGCGGTAATCGCACCACCACGTCGGGCTGCATGCGACTGTTATTTTCCGTTTGCACGCTGACCTGGGTCTGGTATTCGTAGCCCTCACGCAGGCCGGACGCTTCAAGCACGCGGCTCAGCACCACCTCGCCCCAGTTACCCTGCGTTTTGTTATCGCCTTTTAACGCTTTGGTCAGATTCAGCGCTTCGCGCGCCATCTGCGCATTCAACTGCTGCAGGCTGCGAATTTCGTGGGTTAGCGTGTGGCGCTCACGGGCTTCCTGACCAAAACTGTCTTGCACCTGACGACGAAAGCCGTCGAGCTGTTCACGCAGCGGCAGCAGCAGTTTGTCGAGACTTTGCTTGTTCTGCTCATCTGCGCGGCGGCCACTTTGCTCGAAAATTCGATTGGCAAGGTTCTCGAACTGGCTGTTTAGCCTTTGTTCACTGTTGATTAACAGCCGCTGTTTTTCTTCCGCCGCCATACGCGTTTCATCAAGACGGGTCGACACTTCACGCAGCTCGGCTTCTTGCGCACTATTTATTTCACGCTGCGCCCGCAGCTCTTGATTAAGCTGGTCACACTCGTTTTGCCAGTGCGCCAACAGTTGCAGCTTTTCACTGCTTGCCGCCTGCGCGCTATGCAGTTTTCTCAGTTCGATTTCGCTGTCACGCTGCTGCTGTCGCGCCTGTAAAATTTCGCGGTGCAGCGTCTCTTTTTCAGCCATGAGCTGAGTTTGCGCCTGCTCCAGCAGTTTATAGCGGGTTTCGCTCTCCGCCTGAATTTGATTTTGGCGCAGGCTGACGATTAACCAGCCGATGAGCAGGCCCGTCAGTCCAGCGCCTAGCGCGTAAAGCATGCTGAAATCCACCGTAAATTCCTCTGTTTACATCTCTGTGAGTCAAGGTAAAGGCATGCTGTATGGATGTCCAGATGCTTTTGAATGACGCCCGCGCTTTGCGAGACGTCTTCCAGAATCCTTGTAATACGGTCGTTGAGTTTTCAATTAAAACGCTTAGAAAAACTGGCTTAACCATTTGATACCAAAGGCACCAGGCGCAAGAATGCCAAAGGCCCAAATTATCGCCGAGCTGAAATTCGCCAGCTGGAAATAACGCTGTGGCATGCCGCAAATTCCGGCCACCAGTGGAACCACCGCGCGAAGCGGGCCAAAGAAACGGCCGATAAATGCGCCCGCCATGCCCCAACGGTCGAAGAAAGCATGCCCGCGCTCAAGCATTTGCGGATGCTTTTTGAAAGGCCAGATATGCGGCACGCGATCGCTATAATGCGAGCCGATCCAGTAAGATAGCCAGTCACCGAAGAATCCTCCGGCCGCCGCACCGGCGAAAATCGGCCAGAAGGGAATGCCCGCCTCGCCAATCAGCGCGCCCAACCCCAGCAAAATAACCGTGGCGGGTAACAGCAAAGAAAGGAAGGCCAGCGACTCGCCAAAGGCCAGGAAAAACACGATTGGCGCTGCCCAAGCCTGATGCTGGCGCACGAATTCGGTGACGTAATGAATAACTTCGTTAATGCTCAATGAATATTGCCCCTGTAAAAGTCTAAAACTACCTGCTCTGTCTGTAGCAGACATTAAAAATCAAATCAGGACAACATTAGCTTAACGAAGCGATTATTCCAGATAACGGTCGCGCAGCGTTTCCCGCACTTCTTCTGTCATGCCGTACTCTTTTTCCAGCCAGCTGTCCGTCGTGCCGTAAGCCTCGAGGATGGCCTGCAGCGCGGTATCAATAAACAGCTCCTGCACGGAAAGCACGTAGGCAAACTTCTCCAGCGCCTCGGGTGGCAGGGTGATCGACAGCTTATCGAGCATGTTTTCACGGAAGTTTGCCAGCGTCGTTTCAGTCAGCAGGTAGTCTTCTTTGATGGTGCTCCACTCCGCGCCCAGCGCCAGCAGTACAATAACGGCACCCATACCCGTGCGGTCCTTGCCCACGGCGCAGTGCTGCACCAGCGCGCCCTCTTGTGTCTCGCAAAGCAGGCTAACCAGCTTTTTATAGGCCGCATTGTTAAACGGCAGGCGGCGGTAAAGCTCGAGCATAAAGGCCTGCGGGTCAAAGGCGGCGATAGTTTCTGCGGTCAGCCTTTCAAGATTGGCATTGACCTCGTGACTCATCGGATTGGCCGCCACCTGATGATATTCGCAGCCGGACCACAGAATATCGGGCTTGGCCGCCACTTCATCTGCGTCGCGGTAATCAAGAATAACGTTAAGCGGAAGATTGCTCAGAAACTGCTGATCCTGTTCTGTCAGCGTATCCAGCGCGCCAGAACGAAACAGCAGGCCGCGCTTGATGCGACGGCCATCAGCGACCGTATTGCCGCCAAGATCGCGGAAATTCACACCGCCTTCGAGAGGCATCAGAGAGGGATGAAGTAAAATTTGTGCCGTCATAGTGCCTCGTTGCAATTTGATGATGAACAAGTCAGTGATGAAAATGTCGGTGATGGACAAGCCAGTAAGTAGAAAAGATTGCCCAAAGTTCGTTCCACGACCATAACAGATAGCTTCGCGAAGATAAAAAAACGGGCCGCCCATTGGCGACCCTTATTATGTTCATCTTCAGGTTACATCCGATCTTTATCAGATATTTATCCGATCTTTCTCAGATATCACTCAGGTTTAGATCAGACGACGCGCCGCCTCGACCACGATTTTTACCGCATGGCTTTCCGTCTGTTTCATCGTCTCGGCATTCGGGATCTCTTGTTGAGTACGATTGACGATAACTCCTGCCACCATGCCGGCGCGCAGGCCTTGGCTGGCACACATGGTCAGCAGCGTGGCGGACTCCATTTCGTAGTTCATCACGCCCATCTCCTGCCACTCTTGCATCGATTCTTTAAAACGACGCACCACGCGGCCTGAATAGGTGTCGTAACGTTCCTGACCCGGATAGAAGGTGTCGGAAGAGGCAGTCACGCCGATGTGAATAGTGGCGCCCACGGCTTTTGAAGCCTCCACCAGCGCCGTAGTACAGGCGAAATCGGCCACGGCCGGAAACTCCATCGGCGCAAAATGCAAGCTCGCGCCGTCTAGACGCACGGCTGCCGTGGTGACCAGCACATCGCCGACGTTAATATGCGGCTGAATCGCGCCGGTGGTGCCAATGCGCAGGAAGGTGCGGATGCCGAGCTGCGCCAGCTCTTCGACGGCGATAGAAGTAGAAGGGCCGCCGATGCCGGTTGAACAGACAATAACGGGCTTGCCGTCCAGCTCTGCGCGCCAGGAGGTGAATTCACGATGAGAAGCCAGACGCACCGGGTTTTCCATCAGTCTTGCAATTTTTTCAACGCGCTCAGGATCACCCGGCACAATGGCTAAGGTTGCGCCCTGAAGATCGCTTTTTGTCAGGCCAAGGTGGAAAACGTCAGATTGAGACATAATTTAACTCCATTTTAATTCGGTCATTGTCTTTGATTCGATCAATGTGTTTGGTTCGATCAAGGTCTTTGATTCGGTCAAGGTCTTTGATCCGGTCAATGTCAGTTTGGCCGGATGTGAATCGGCAAAACGTTACAGGCTGTTTATTCCACTACTCTATCGTTCATTGTGAGTTAATTTTGTGAAGGCAATCGCTAAGCAACACTGTGATTATCATCGTTTTCATAAATTATGTGACGCAACTCACAATAAACTGGCACGTTCGTCACTTCCAGACAAAATATTTGCGTTATCAGTCTATCAAAACGGTCAAAATTTCCGCGTGTCAGCATTTTTTACATAAGTCCTGACAGAGTGACAGGCTATGGTGGTTGATGTGGTGACCATTTGGCTTATAGTTTTAAAACCTGAAAGCGTTTTACGCTTTTGAGCAGTTCCAACGTTTTAAAAAATACATTTATGGCTTAAAGAACCTCATCTTTCTTACTGATAAGAAAAGCACTTACCCTGTATGGAGACTGTAATGAAGAAAGATACTTTACTCGAATTAAAACAAGCGCCTGACAGTTTCTCGCCTGCCGTTACGCCTGTCTCTGCCTCCACAATTCATACCGACGCTGAAGGTTTGTATGCGGGCGAGACAACAATTCCGTCGCAGGGTGAACATCTCCCCGCTTATCTGGCTCGCCCTGCCGAATACACGGGCAAGCTGCCTATCGTTTTAGTGGTGCAGGAGATTTTCGGCGTGCATGAGCACATCCGTGACCTGTGCCGTCGTTTGGCGAAAGAGGGTTATCTGGCCATTGCGCCGGAGCTTTATTTCCGTCAGGGCGATCCTTCTGACTACAACGATATCAACGAGTTGTTCGAAAAACTGGTCAGCAAAGTGCCCGACCAACAGGTGCTGGCCGACCTCGACCACACCGCGCATTGGGCCGCGCAGCACGGTGGCGACGCGACCAAATTGGCGATTACCGGTTTCTGCTGGGGCGGCCGTATTACCTGGCTCTACGCGGCGCACAGTCCACAGTTGAAAGCGGGCGCGGCATGGTATGGCAAGCTGGTGGGCAACAAAACGCTGACAACGCCAACTCATCCGGTAGACGAAGCCGTTGATTTAACTGCGCCGGTGTTGGGCCTTTACGGCGGTCAGGACACGAGCATTCCACAGGATTCAATTGAAAGCATGCGTCAGGCGATTCGTGCCGCCAATGCTACCGCCGAAATCGTGGTGTATCCGGAAGCAGGCCACGCCTTTAACGCCGATTATCGCCCAAGTTACAACGCCGAGGCGGCTACCGACGGCTGGCAGCGCATGCTGGCATGGTTTGCCAAATACGGCGTTAAATAAGATTCAGGCTGGCTGATTGATAAACCGCTAAGAATAATAGAAAAAGCCCCGCAGGCTAACCTGACGGGGCTTTTCGTTATTACTATTTATAACCTAATAACCTAATGAGGTCTGATAACTGAATCAGGCCTGACGCGGCTGTCCGTTTGAGGCGCTGAGTCCGCCATCAACAGGCAGGTTTACGCCCGTAACAAAGCGCGCATCGTCGCTTGCCAGGAAGGCAATGACCGAGGCAATTTCTTCTGGCTGCGCCGCACGACCCAGCGGAATACGCTCGGCAAATTTCGCCAGCAGCTCTTTGTTATCCTTGATATCTTCGGCCATGTCGGTGATGGTCAAGCTTGGGCAAACGGCATTCACACGCACGCCGTCCGCGCCGTGATCCATCGCCAGTGAACGAGTAAAGTTGCTCACCGCGCCCTTCGCCGCGTTGTAGAAGCTCATGCCCCAGTCGCCGCCCAAACCCGAAACGGAGGAGACGTTGACGATGTTACCTTTGCTTTTCTTCAAGGCTTCGATGAAGAAACGGGTGGTGTAAAACACGCCGCTGACATCGATATCAAAGACTTTTTTCCAGTCTTCGATACTCGCTTCATTAACCTGGCCCTGAACGGCCACGCCCGCGTTATTGACCAGCACGTCAACGCGACCAAACTTGTCGAGCACCACTTCTGCTAAACGTTCGACGTCCTGCGGGTTGGAGATATCGGCCACGTGAACATAATAGTTAGTAGATTCAAGCGTATTGGCGACCTTGGCCAACTTGATTTCGGTACGCCCAACCAGCACCACGATCGCCCCTTCTTTAGAGAAGCGTTGCGCCGTCGCTGCGCCCATACCGGAACCTGCACCTGTTACTACCACCACTTTATCTTTAAATCGGCTCATCTTTGTCTCCTTACGTTGCTTAATGTCGTCAGTCGCCTGTGATTTTTAAGTCAGAAGCGTTTTCACTTCATTAAGCCTAGTCAAGATGCAAAAAGCCGGGCCGATTTACTGAACTTCTGCGCCGAGAAACGCGTTCAGCCAAGGCGTGTCGCGAGCCACAGAGGCGCGAGAAAGAGGTTACAAAATACGAATGACCCAGCAAAAAGGGCTAATTAGGTGAGGATTATCGTCATTAAACTTTCATTTAGACGTCCAGATGTTTACACATCTATAATCCGCAGGTAGTGTATAATCTACAGGCGCAAATTATTCACAGTGACAGTGAAGGACTCTCATGATTGAACTCAAACACCTGCGGACGCTGCAAGCGTTGCATAATACTGGCTCGCTCGCGGCCGCCGCGGCCCAGCTTCACCAGACCCAATCTGCTCTGTCGCATCAGTTCAGCGACCTCGAGCAGCGTCTCGGTTTCAAGCTGTTTGTGCGTAAAAGCCAGCCGCTGCGCTTTACGCCGCAGGGTGAGATCATGTTGCAGCTCGCTGAACAGGTTTTGCCACAGATTCAACAGGCGTTGCAGGCGTGCCATGAGCCGCATCAAACTTCGCTGCGCATTGCGATTGAATGTCACAGCTGTATTCAGTGGCTGACGCCCGCGCTGAATGCCTTCCACCAAACCTGGCCGCAGGTGCTGATGGACTTTAAATCCGGCGTGACTTTTGACCCGCAGCCCGCGCTGCAACAGGGCGAGCTGGATATCGTGCTGACCTCCGACATCCTGCCGCGCAGTGGTTTGCACTATTCGCCGATGTTTGATTTCGAGGTGCGTCTGGTGCTGGCGCCGGATCATCCGCTGGCCAATAAAGAGCTGATCACTCCCGAAGATTTGAGCAGCGAAATTCTGATGATTTATCCGGTGCAGCGCCAGCGGCTGGATATTTGGCGTCACTTCCTGCAACCGGCGGGCGTGAGTCCGGCGCTGAAAAGTGTGGATAATACGCTGCTGCTGATTCAAATGGTGTCGGCGCGCATGGGCATTGCCGCGCTGCCGCATTGGGTCGTAGAGAGTTTTGAAAAACAGGGATTAGTGGTCACGAAGACGCTGGGCGAGGGTCTGTGGAGTCGACTTTACGCCGCCGTGCGCGACGGCGAGCAGCGTCAGGCCGTGACCGAAGCCTTTATCCGTTCGGCAAGACAACACGCCTGCAACCATCTGCCGTTTGTGCGAGATGCCTCGAGACCTGGAATTTCTTCTGCCGCAAAGTCGCTCTCTTAAGCGATCCTTTTTGACTAAAGCCTTTCAAACCATGAAACGACGGGGAAACGTAAGCGCGCTTCCCCGCCTATTTATAGGCCTGTTTATAGAGTTACGGACCTTTGCTTAATCAATAATCCCAAAGCGAAAACGGCTACCGCGACCAACGTGGCGGCGAGCAGGGTAAAGCTGAACGTCATGCCTGTAAAATCAATTAAATAACCCGTAGCGACGGGCAGCAATCCGGCTGGAATGTAGGCGCCGATATTTAATAACGCGTTGGCTTCTGCACGACGATCGGCGGCGATGTTCATCGACAACAGCGTTAATCCGCCGAGTTGACCCAAACCCTGCGCCGCGCCGGCAGCCAGTGCGGCGAGAAAAAGGCTCTTCACGTCGCCACCGTGCAGCGTCATGACAACACTTAACATAGTGACGAGCAGCGCCGCGCCGCTCACATAAAATATCCGCGCGATCGGCAGCTGACGGCACAAAATCTGCGTGCCGACGGCGACGGCAAACATCACGCAGGCCATTACACCCGCGATAACCGGACTGCCGACGGCGGTGAAGTTATTCAACAGTACGGGTCCGAGCGACAGCATCAGCGAGGTCGAGGTCAGGCCCGGCGCAAAAAACAGGATCCCCAGCAGCAGGTGAAACATGTTGGCTTTCGGGATAGTCGGCAGTCGCAGCGGGCGCGGCGCAGCAACCTTTTTCGCCGCCGACGGTAGCCGCAGCGCAATCACTAACGCACTCAACTGCACCAGCAATTCGACGGCAAAAACGGTATAAACCGGATGCGGCACGAAACGCACGATCACCCCGCTCATCACCGGCCCAAGCCCCGCGCCCGTCACCATCGCGATAGACGCCACCAGCGCCGCCTGCCGTTTACGGCTTTCTCCGCCCGCATCGACGACCGCCGCCATGCTGGCCGTTACCGTCACCCCAACCGCAATCCCTGTTAAAAACCGTGCAACCAACAGCGTATAAACCGAATCGGCCGTGATGAAACAGAGGCAAGCTAACAGCGAGGCGATCAGTCCAGGAATGATGACGGTTTTTCTGCCGAGCCGATCGGCAAGCTGTCCGGCGACCAGTAGAGTCAGCACCAGCGCTAGAATGTAACAGGCAAAAATCAGGGTCATGGTGCCTGAAGTAAAGCCAAGCTGCTGTTTCCAATGAATATACAAAGGCGTAGGCGCATTAGAGAGCATAAAGACGGCAACGACGAGCCACGCCGTTTGTAAAAGACGCCGCGGAGAGAAGCCGGATGTCGGCTCTTTAGCCGTGTTTAAACGGCTTTCTGCGGATGAAAACTGCGACATGATTTATTCCTGTGGTGATAAAAAGACAAAGCGTGAAAAGAGGCTTTTGCAGCAAGGTGGGAAGTATAAATTTTAATGGGATCGCTGGCTCATCGCGATGTGCTGTAAAGTTTTGTTAATCAGGCCGATAAAAACCCCATTTTGCCCTGATGAAGTAAACTTAAAACAGGAAATTTTTGTCAGGAGAGCGAATCATGAAAGTTTTTCAGCAGATTATTGCAGGCGTTGGACTGGTCATGCTCGGCGCTTCCGCGCTGGCGGCAACGACGCAAACACCTATCGAAAGGCAGCAACAGCTGCTCAACAACCCTTCTCAGGAACGTATGCAGCAGCGAATGTTAAGCGGCCAGCAGCTGCATCAGCGCCAGTTGGAGCAGGATCAAAATTTTAGCCAGCAACAGCAGCAGCAACGCCTCCGCGCGCAGTCGCTCAACGATCAGCAGCGTTTGCAGCAGAGCCAGCTCAACAATAACAATCAGCAAACCCAGCAAAAATTGCGACAGATGCCGTGATAATCGACCCCGCGTAAGTCGGCGGGGCTAAAAGATCAAACCGTTAACTCGCAAAATCCGGGCCGATCAGGTCGATGCGGTCGGTGCAGATGCAGTCTACGCCCCAATCCAGCAGCAAACGCGCGCGCTCCGGGCTGTTCACGGTATAGACCAGAATATGCAGGCTGGCCTGCTTGAGGGTTTGCACCCGTTCTTCGGTTAATTCCCGATGATTGATATGCAGCGAAACACAGCCCAGCCGCGTGGTAAGCGCGTGCCAGTTTTCGTCCCATTTATCGAGCAGAATACCGCGTGGAATTTCGGGGGCGGCGGCCTGCGCGGCTTCGAGTGAGGCGACATCGAAGGAAGAAAGCAAAGGCGGGACGGCCTGATCGCGCCACAATTCTTGCGCCGCGCGCGCCACCTGTTCGCCGGTTTCATACGCCAAACCGGGGGTGCCTTTTATTTCGATATTCGCCATCATGCCGTGTTGCGCACAGCGCGCCGCGACCTCGGAGAGCAGCGGCAGCTTTTCGCCGTTAAAGCTTTTGCTGAACCAGCTGCCCGCGTCGAGCTGCACCAGTTTGTCCCAGCTTAATTCTCCCGCCACGCCCCAGCCGTTGCTGGTGCGATTTAAGGTGTCGTCGTGCAGCAGGAAAATCTCGCCGCCCTGCGCCAGTTTGACGTCAAATTCAATCATGCTGTGACCTAAACGCGCGCCGGTATCGATCGCCGCCAAGGTGTTTTCGGGCGCCAGCGAACCGCCGCCGCGATGCGCCACAATGCGTGGATAAGGCCAGGCTGTCATGTTCATTCCATCCGTAATCCGCTTTTTGAATCAAAAAAGTGTAGCGCGTGCGCGGGCAAAACCAAACGTAAATAGCTGCCGACCGCCGGACAATTTTCATGAGAGAGTCGAACCACCACGCCATTTCCAGCCCACGCGCCGTGAGCCAGATTGTCTGCGCCGAGCAGCTCGAGGGTTTTCAGCTCCAGCGCGATACCACGCGATGAATCATCCGTTAGCTGAATATGTTCGGGACGAATCCCCAACGTCAGCTCGCGCCCGCCCCATTCAGGTCTGGCGACAGGCAACGGCAGCTCGTAGCCGCCCTCCATAACCAGTGAGGTGCCGTCGGTGGAAAGCTGGCCCGGCAGCAGATTCATCGCGGGTGAGCCGATAAAGCTGGCGACAAACAGGCTGGCCGGGCGCTGATAGACTTCGGACGGTGTGCCGATCTGCTCGGCAATCCCTTTATTCATCACGATAACGCGCTCTGCCAGCGTCATCGCTTCGACCTGATCGTGCGTCACATAAAGGCTGGTGGTGCGCAAACGGCGATGCAATTGCTGCAACTCGAGGCGCATCTGCACGCGCAGCTTGGCGTCGAGGTTGGAAAGCGGCTCGTCAAACAGGAACACGGCGGGCTCGCGCACGATTGCCCTTCCCATCGCCACGCGCTGACGCTGGCCGCCGGAAAGCTCGCGCGGTTTGCGCTTCAACAGCGGGCCAAGCTCGAGAATACGCGCGGCTTCTTCCACTCTTGCCTGAATCTGCGCCTTGCCAAAACCGCGAATTTTCAGGCCGTACGCCATGTTGTCATACACGCTCATGTGCGGATAAAGCGCGTAGTTTTGAAATACCATGGCGATGCCGCGATCTTTGGGTTCAAGCTCGGTAACGCGCACGTCATCAATGTAAATATCGCCGCTGGTGGTGCGTTCAAGTCCCGCCACCATGCGTAACAAAGTCGATTTTCCGCAGCCGGAAGGCCCGACCATCACGATAAACTCGCCGTCGTTCACGTCCAAATCGATGCTTTTAATAATCTGATTTTGTCCGTCGTAAGACTTGGTCACTGCCTGAAGTTTTAAATTAGCCATGCTGATTGTGTACCTTTTTAATCATTTTTCACTGTCGACCAAACCGCGCACAAACCAGCGCTGCATCAAAAGCACCACCGCGAGAGGAGGCAATAACGTCAGGAGCATCGCGGCCATTACCTGATTCCACTGGGTCGAGCCGTCGCCTGACGAAATCATGCTTTTAATTCCCGCTACCGCCGTGCCCATCGAGGCATCGCTGGTGATCAGCAGCGGCCACAAATACTGGTTCCAGCCGTAAATAAAAGTGATGACAAACAGCGCCGCCAGATTGGTTTTCGACAGCGGCAGCACGATGTCCCAGAAGAAGCGCATCGCGCCCGCGCCATCAATACGCGCGGCTTCGAGCAGCTCATCGGGCAGCGTCATAAAGAACTGGCGGAACAGAAAGGTCGCGGTCGCCGAGGCCATTAACGGCAGCGTGAGGCCGGTGTAACTGTCGAGCAGGTGCAGATTGGCAATCACCTGAACGGTCGGGAAAATACGCACTTCCACCGGCAGCATCAGCGTCATAAAAATCAGCCAGAAGAACAGGTTACGCAGCGGGAAACGGAAATAGACAATGGCGTAAGCCGACAGCATCGAGATGGAAATCTTGCCGACGGTAATCGCCAGCGCCATGATAAAGCTGTTCAGCAGCAAGGGACCAAACGCCGGGCTGTTGGCGCCTGCGCCTTGGGTCCAAATCGCGCGAATATTCTCGAAAAGATGGCCGCCGGGCACCAGCGTCATCGGCACGTCAAAAATTTGTTTGTTATCCAGCGTCGCGGCGACAAAGGCCACGTAGAGCGGGAACAGCACCATCAGCACGCCAAGAATCAGCACCGCGTGACAGAAAATATCGAGCCCTCTTCGGTTCTCAATCATTGGTAACGCACCTTACGCTCGATAAAGCGGAATTGAATAAAGGTCAGCGCGATGACCATCACCATCAGTACGACGGACTGCGCGGCCGAGCTGGAGAGGTCGAGGCCGGTGAAACCTTCACGATAAACCTTGTAAATCAGCGTGGTGGTTGCCTGCACGGGTCCGCCCTGCGTTGCGGCGTCAATGACGGGAAAGGTATCGAAAAAGGCGTAGACCAGATTCACCACCAGCAGGAAGAAGCTGACCGGCGAAATCAGCGGCAGCACCAGATTGAAGAAGCGGCGAATCGGCCCTGCGCCGTCAATGGCGGCGGCTTCAACCAGCGATTTTGGAATCGACTGCAACGCGGCCAGAAAGAACAGAAAGTTGTAGCTGACCTGCTGCCAAATCGAGGCCAGCACCACCAGAAACATCGCCTGTCCGCTGTTCTGCGCGTGGTTCCAGTTATAGCCGAGCGTGGCAAGAAAATGGGTGATCAGGCCAAGTCCGGGGCTGAACAGAAACATCCACAACACGGCGGCCACGGCAGGCGCGACGGCGTAAGGCAGAATCAGCAGGGTCTGATACAGTCGGCTGGCGCGAATAACGTGATCCACCATCGCCGCGAGCAGCAGCGAAATCGCCAGACCAAAAAAGGCCACCATAAAGCTGAATTTCAGCGTGGTGTAAAACGACGCGAGATAGTAAGGATCCTCGAACAGCTGCTGAAAATTGCTTAGGCCAGCAAAGGTGCTGGAGATGCCGAAAGGGTCCAGCGTCTGAACCGAATACCATAGGGCCTGACCGGCGGGCCAGAGGAAAAAGATGGCGGTAATCAGCAGTTGTGGCAGAACCAGCGCGTAAGGCAGCCAGCTACAGCCGAATCCGGGACGGTGTGAACTCATAGACAAGACTCGTCAGAACGGGAAAACAGAGGCCGGAACAGAGCGCGATGCCCTCTCCGGCCTCAGGGCGATTACTTCACGGAAGCTTCAAAACGACGCAACAACAGGTTGCCGCGCTGCACGGACTCATCCAGCGCCTGCTTGGCGGTTTTCTGGCCGCTCCACACGCCTTCCAGCTCTTCATCGATAATGGTACGAATCTGCGGCATATTGCCCAGACGCATGCCTTTGGTGAACGGTAACGGCGGTTTGTTCATCATCTGGCGGGTGGCGACGTCGGAACCCGGATTCTTGTCATAGAAGCCTTGCTGCTTGGTTAAGTCGTAAGCCGCAGAAGTCACGGGGAGATAGCCGGTTTTCTGGTGCCATTCGGCGGCAATCTCCGGCGTTGTCAGGAATTGCAGGAATTCGGCCACGCCTTTGTAGGTTGCCTCATCCTTGCCTTTCATCACCCACAGGCTCGCGCCGCCGATGATGGCATTTTGCGGCGCGCCTTTAATGTCGGCGTCGTAAGGCATCATTCCAACGCCGTAGTTAAATTTGGCGTGCTGGCGGATATCGGCCAGAGAACCGGAAGAGGCGGTGGTCATCGCGCAATCGCCGTTATAAAACTTGGCAGTTGACTCATCCTGACGCCCGAAATAGGTAAATTCACCCTTCTTGTTCATGTCCTGAAGGAACTGAATGTGTTTGATCTGTTCCGGTTTGTTGAACTCCAACACCGCGTCGGTGCCGTCGAAGCCGTTATTTTTGGTGGCGACAGGCAAACCGTGCCATGCGGAGAAGTTTTCAATTTGGATCCAGCCCTGCCAGCCGCTGGCGTAACCACATTTCATGCCCGCGTCTTTCAATTTGGCGGTGTCCTGCTCCAACTCCTGCCATGTTTTTGGCGGCTGGTCCGGATTCAGCCCGGCTTTCTTGAACGCATCTTTGTTGTAATAAAGCACCGGCGTCGAGCTGTTAAACGGCTGTGACAGCAGGCGACCCTGTGAATCGGAGTAATAACCCGCGACCGTCGGCACAAACTGCGAAACGTCTTCTTTTAATCCTGCGTCGGCAAATACCTGATAAACCGGCTTAATTGCCTTGCTCGCCATCATGGTGGCGGTGCCAACCTCATAAACTTGCAGGATTGCGGGCGCGTTGCCGGTGCGATACGCCGCGATGCCCGCCGCCAGATTCTGGTCATATTTACCTTTATAAACCGGCACGATTTTAACGTCGGGATGCGTTTGGTTAAAACGATCGGCCAGCGAGTTGACCTCTTTACCCAATTCGCCGTCCATCGAATGCCAGAAAGGAATTTCCGTTACGGCCAGCGCGTTGGCGCTGAAAGCCAGCATAAGCGCGGCACCGAGGACCGATTTTTTTAAAGTAATAAACATGCCTGTCTCCTGAAGTCTGCGGGGTTGGCGGCGCAGAGAAAGTTTGGAAGTTAAATAACTTTTTATTCGGGAGGTAAAATGACACGGCTAAATGACAGAAAAATAACCGTTAAGTGACGTTAGTGTGACAGCAGCATGAAACGCGGATGACGAAATGATGGCAAAACAAAGGCGCACGGCTTTCGCGGTGCGCCTTTTCAGGATTTGAATTTAGACGAGCTAAAAAATTACAGCGCGCGTTTCAGGCGTGCGACGGCCTCGTGCAGCTGCTCTTCTGTTGCGGTAGCGAACGAGATGCGGAAGGTCGAGTGATCCGGGTTATCGGAATAGAAGAATTCGCCCGGCACAAACACCACGCCCTCTTTGATGGTCTCTTTCATCCATTCGGTGCAGTTACGCGGCTCGCGGAAACGCGCCCACAGGAACATGCCGCCTTTCGGATATTCGAAGGTCAGCACGTGACCCAGCTCGCGTTCCAGCAGCTCGGCCAGCACGGCGCATTTTTTCTTGTAGGCCGCGCGAATGGTTTCGATCTGCTGCTCAAGACGGCCCAATCCTAAATAGTATTCGGCGACGGTTTGTGACAGCGAGCTAGCGTGCAGGTCGGCAGCCTGTTTGATGATGGCAACTTTATTCAGCAGCCAATCCGGCATGATAACCCAGCCCAAACGCAGGCCCGGGGCCAGAATTTTGGAGAAGGTCGAGGTGTAGATGATGTTGTCGGCGTGACCGTAAAGCTGCTGGGAAATTGAGAACAGCGTTGGCAGGCGCTCGTCGGTGAAACGAATTTCGCCGTACGGGTCATCTTCGATGATCAGGAACTGATGCTCGGCGGCCAGTTTTACCAGCTGCTCGCGACGAGATTGGCTCAGCGTGACGCCGCTCGGATTGCCGAACGTTGGCACCACGTACACGCCTTTAATCTTGCGCGTTTTGAGGATCTCGGCCAGCTCGTCGACCTTCATGCCGTCGCCGTCGGAGCCGACAGAAAGCAGGTGCGCTTCGGCCAGTTCCAGCGTTTGCAGCGCGGCCAGATAGGTTGGGCGCTCAACGACGACCACGTCGTCAGGGTTAACCACGGCGCGCATCACCAGATCCAGCGCCTGCTGGGAACCGGCGGTAACCACGACGTCTTCCGGCGTGGCGTTAATGCCGCGCGTTTTGCAGAGGTCGATAATGCGCGAACGCAGGCCGTAGCTGCCTTCGGTCAAACCGTATTGGAACGCGAGCTCCGGCTTTTCGGTAATCGCCATCTGCGTCGCCTGCGCCAGCCCTTCAAAGTCGAATAGCGCGGAGGAAGGAATGCCTCCCGCGAGCGAAATCACACCCTCCATCTGACTTTGTTTGAGCAATTCTCTGATAGCCGAGCTTTTCAGCCTGGCCATGCGCGTGGCGAGCAAACCTTCAGTGTTCATTTCATCTTCCCGGTAGTGTGCGAAATTTTATTAGAATGTCAGAAAAGTTTTTTCTACATAAAAACTATCTATAGATAAAAGATAATTTATAGATAAAAGTTAATTTATCGAAAAAAGAAAAACCGCCAAGCGCTTGCCGTGCGGTTTTATTAGATTTAACACAGTTTGTGGTGGAATTAACGTATTTTATGCATCGCGCTTTTAACATCCCCCCGAAAACGATTACGCGCCGAGATAGGCGGCCCGCACGGCTTCGTTAGCCAACAGCGCCGCGCCCGTGTCTTCGAGCACTACGTGACCGTTTTCCAGCACGTAACCACGGTCTGCCAGCTTGAGCGCCTGATTGGCGTTTTGCTCAACCAGGAAGATGGTCATGCCCTCTTCACGCAGCAGCTGAATAGTGTCGAAAATCTGCTGAATGATGATAGGCGCAAGGCCGAGCGACGGTTCGTCGAGCAGCAGCAGTCGCGGCTGGCTCATCAGCGCGCGGCCAATCGCCAGCATCTGCTGCTCGCCGCCGGACATGGTGCCCGAACGCTGCGCCCGTCGCTCTTTCAAGCGCGGAAACAGCGTAAAGACTCGCTCGAGGCGCTGCTGATACTGATCACGCGCGGCGAAAAATCCGCCCATCGCCAGATTTTCTTCCACCGTCATGCGTGAAAATACCCGACGACCTTCAGGCACGATCGCAATATCGCCGCGCATGATTTTAGCCGTCGGCCATTGCGTAATGTCCTGACCTTCAAAGACAATCGAGCCTTGCGAGGCACGCGGTTCGCCACACAGCGAGCCGAGCAGCGTCGTTTTACCGGCCCCGTTCGCGCCAATCAGCGTGACGATTTCGCCCTTGTTAATGTGCAGGCTGACCTGATGCAGCGCCTGAATTTTGCCGTACTGGGCCGAAACTTGATTAAATGACAACATCGCTTATCCCTCGCCCAAATACGCACGAATGACGTCTGGATTATTACGGATCTCGTGCGGCGTACCCTGCGCCAGCGGCGTGCCCTGATTGACGACATAAATACGGTCGGAAATGCCCATCACCAGCTTCATGTCGTGTTCAATCAGCAGAACGGACACCTGATGCTGGTTGCGCAATTCGGCGATCAGCTGGTTTAGCTCTTCCGTTTCACGCGGATTCAGCCCGGCGGCGGGTTCGTCGAGCATCAGGATTTCGGGTTGCGTCACCATGCAGCGCACGATTTCCAGACGGCGTTGCTGGCCGTAAGCCAGATTACCAGCCTGACGGTTTGCCAGCTCGAGCAGTCCGACTCTGTCGAGCCACTGCGCGGCGCGGTCCAACGCCTCGGCTTCGGCACGGCGAAAACTCGGCGTTTTGAGCAAACCGGCCAGCACGCCGCTTTTCAGATGCTGATGCTGCGCCACCAGCAGGTTTTCTATCACCGTCATTTCACGGAATAGCCGCACGTGCTGGAAGGTGCGCACCACGCCCATGCGAGCAATTTTCTGGCCGGGCAGGCCTTCAAGATGCTGGTCGCGCAGTTTAATGGTGCCGCCACTCGGACGATAAAAACCGGTCAGGCAGTTAAACACGGTGGTTTTGCCTGCGCCGTTCGGGCCGATCAGCGAGACGATTTCGCCCTGATTCAACTGTAGCGCAACGTTATTAACCGCCAGCAGGCCGCCAAAGCGCATGGTCAGCCCTTCAACGTTTAACAAAGCTTGAGTACTCATGCCTGCTCTCCCTTGCCTGCCGCGATTTTATCCGCCACCTTTAATTTCAGGTGCGGGCGTTTCATCGGCAGTAAGCCCTGCGGACGCCAGATCATCATCAACACCATCAGTGCGCCGAGCAATAACATGCTGTATTCATTGAGGTCACGCATTAATTCACGCGACACTACCAGCAAGATTGCCGCCAGGATCACGGCGAACTGCGAACCCATGCCGCCCAATACCACGATGGCGAGCACGAATGCCGACTCAACGAAGGTAAAGGATTCGGGACTGACGAAGCCCTGACGCGCGGCAAACAGCGTGCCAGCAAAACCGGCAAACGCGGCGCTGATGGTGAAGGCGGTCAGCTTGATGCGCGTCGGGTTGAGGCCCAGCGAGCGGCAGGCGATTTCATCTTCACGCAACGCTTCCCACGCGCGGCCCAGCGGCATGCGCAGCAGGCGATTGATCACGAACAGCGTCAAAATCACCAGCAGCAGCGCGACCATATAAAGGAAGATAATGCGATCGCCGGGGTCATAACTTATCCCGAAGAAATGGCTGAAGGTGTCCCATCCGCCTTCGCGCGCCGTACGGCTGAATTCGAGACCAAACAGCGTAGGTTTCGGGATCTGGCTGATGCCGTTCGGACCGCCGGTAATTTCAGTGTTGTTAAGCAGCAGAATACGCACGATTTCGCCGAAGCCGAGCGTCACGATGGCGAGATAATCGCCCCGCAGTCGCAGCACCGGAAAGCCGAGCAGGAAGCCAAAGGCCGCCGAAACCAGTCCTGCCAGCGGCAGCGCTTCCCAGAAACCCAGGCCGTAATAGTGGTTAAGCAGCGCGTAAGTGTAGGCGCCGATGGCATAAAAACCGCCGTAACCCAGCACCAGCAGGCCAGAAAGGCCCACCACCACGTTCAGGCCGAGGCCCAGCATGATATAAATCAGCGTGAGGGTTGCGATGTCCACCGTGCCGCGCGAAACAATAAACGGCCAGGCGATCGCGGCGATAATCATCACCAGCGCCAGCCATTTCTGTTTAGGCGTCGAGCCGTCGAAGCTTGGCAATACAAAGCTCGGTCCCGAGACTTTTCGCAGCCCTTTTTGCAGCAGCGGCCGGAAAAGCTGGAAGACAAAAACCACCGCGCAGCCTGCGGCAATCCAGTACCAGCGCACGGTATCCGCGCCGTGAACCACCAAACGCGTGCCATCAAGACTGAGCTGCATGCCCATGATAAATGAAGCTAAAACGAGCAGGACCAGCGCTGAAATCAGCGCGTTGAGCAGGTTAAGATGTTTCATACTTTCTCAACCTCCGGACGGCCCAGAATGCCGGTCGGCAGCACCAGCAATACGACTATCAGCAGCGCGAATGAAACCACGTCTTTGTATTCGGTAGAAAGATAGGCCGAGGTCAGCGCCTCTGCCACGCCGAGAATCAGGCCGCCGATCATGGCACCCGGAATGCTGCCGATGCCGCCCAATACCGCGGCGGTGAAGGCTTTCATGCCGGCCATAAAGCCGATGTACGGGTTAATCACGCCGTAAAATTGGCCTAATAATACGCCCGCGACGGCGGCCATTAACGCGCCAATCACGAAAGTCAGCGAGATCACGCGATCGGTGCTGATGCCCAGCAGGCTGGCCATTTTTAAATCTTCGGCGCAGGCGCGACAGGCGCGGCCCATGCGGGAGTAGCGAATAAACAGCGTGAGCGAGAGCATCGCGATAAAGGTCACGACCCAGATAATCAGCTGCATAGTGCTGATGGTGGCGGCAAAGCCGTTAGTTTCGCCAAGCGTCCACTGGCCGGTCACCAGGCTTGGCAAGGCCACGTCGCGCGAACCTTGGGTCAGGCTGACGTAGTTTTGCAGGAAGATCGACATTCCGATGGCGGAGATCAGCGCGATCAGGCGTTTGGAATTGCGCACCGGCCTGTAGGCGACGCGTTCGATGCTCCAGCCGTAGGCGCTTGAAATCACCAGCGCGGCAATAAAACCGGCGCCGATCAGCAGCCAGCTGGCGTCGATGCCCATCATCATCAGCGCGGCAATCACGATAAACGAAACGTAGCTGCCAATCATGTACACCTCGCCGTGGGCGAAGTTGATCATGCCGATAATGCCGTAAACCATGGTGTAACCGATGGCGATCAGCGCGTAGGTGCTGCCCAGGGTGACACCGTTGAACATCTGCTGGATAAAATAGAGAAACTGCTCGGACATACTACACACCTTAAATGAATCCCGAGACGACAGCGCTGCGGCAAATATTCTGCCGCAGCGCGTGATGTCGGGTAAAACAGCTGCACATGATTCAACGCTTGCCAGTGTTCTTGATGGTACTAAAGAAGGATCACTTGATTGGCGTTGAGGTGCCGTCGGCGTGCCACTGGAAGACGCCAAATTCAAAGCCTTTCAGGTCACCTTTTTGGTCCCAGCTTAGCGGCCCCATGACTGTGTCGACGGGCGCAGATTTGAGGTTTTTAACAATTTCTTCTGGCTCCATGCTGCCGCTGCGGGTCATGCCGGTGGTCAGCGATTGCAGCGCGGCGTAGGTGGTCCAGACGAACGGGCCGGTTGGATCGAGCTTTTTGGCTTTCAGCGCGTCAACGATAGGTTTGTTGGCTGGCACCTGATCGTAACGTTTTGGCAAGGTCACCAGCATGCCTTCAGAGGCAGCACCGGCGATGTTCGACAGTGAGGAGTTGCCTACGCCTTCAGGACCCATAAATTTGGTGGTCAAACCGGCCTGTTTGGCCTGACGCAGAATCTGTCCCATTTCCGGGTAATAACCGCCGAAATAGACGAAATCGACGTTCTCTTTTTTCAGACGTGCCACCAGCGTTGAGAAGTCTTTGTCGCCCGCCGTGATGCCTTCAAACATCACCACGTTGCCGCCCGATTTCTTAAGGCTGTCTTGAACGGAGCGCGCAAGGCCTTCACCGTACTGCTGCTTGTCGTGGATTACAGCGATGCGCTGAGGTTTCACCACGTCGAGGATATATTTCGCGGCGGTTGGACCCTGATCGGAATCAAGACCGGTGGTGCGCATAATCATCTTGTAGCCGCGCGTGGTCAGGTCGGCGTTGGTGGCCGCAGGGGTAATCATGATCACGCCTTCGTCTTCGTAAATATCGGACGCAGGCTGGGTCGAGGATGAGCACAGGTGACCAATCACGTAGCGAATACCGTCATTAATCACTTTGTTGGCGACCGCCACGGCCTGTTTTGGGTCACACGCGTCGTCGTATTCCACGCCGACCAGCTTGTCGCCCTTGATGCCGCCCTTGGCATTGATATCTGCGATAGCCTGTTTAGCGCCGGTAAATTCCATATCGCCGTACTGGGCGACCGGCCCGGACATAGCACCCACGATGGCGATTTTAATATCTTTTGCCATTGCAGAATGGCCCATTGCCAACGCCACGCAGCCCGCTAACCACAGCTTACCCTTTGATAATTTCATCCTGACTTCCCCATTCGATTATGTTGTGATGTTGTATTTCCACCTGCTTAAAACGTGCTCACTTGGCGCTTTCGCCAATAGTAATAATGAGTTAGCAGGTTTTTTTGGTCTTATTCTCTAATAAAACGCTTATTTATCACGTTATTAAACAGGTTTTTTCTTCTGTAAATCAAATCACACATCCAGAAACAAGAGGTGTAAACAGAATTTTATTTGGGTAAAAAGGCGACAAAAACGCAAAATGTCAGCGGTTAACACTGCCGGTTGAAAATTAAGCCGCCGTTTATATTTTATACGACGATCCAAAAAATATTTTCGACCTGTTACTGTACAAAAAAAGTTACGCAACAAACGGGGCGGGATCCCGTAAACTGTTTCAGTCCTTTTTCCTTTGTAATCCGTGACTCACTCATGAAATTAACCATCGTAAAACTTGAAACGCTAACCGCTCAGGATCTGCTCGATTTAGCCAAAATCTGGCCGCAGCAGTCTGTAAATAGTTGGCAAAACTGGCTTTCAGAAACGCAGATGATTTTTGCTGCACGATTCAACGATCGGCTGCTGGCGGCGGTAAAAGTTTCAGTCGTGGATGCGCAGGCGACGCTGACGGATTTGTGCGTGCGTGAAGTGACGCGTCGGCGTGGCGTTGGCTTGTATCTGGTGCAGGATTTGCAGCGGCTTTTGCCCGAAGTGACGGGATTTTCAATGCATAGGAACGATGAAGATGCCGTACTCGACGCCTTTATGTCTGCCTGTGGATTCACCCTTGAAGGCAATGATTGGTGCAAAGAGGCTTGAAAATCAGGCATAAAAAAAGCGACCCCGAAGGTCGCTTTTCATTTTTAACGCTAATCCGCTAACACGAGAAGATTAACGCTAAGCGTTAACACTGTCGGCAATTAGGCTTCGATCGCCATGCGCAGTTTTTTCATCGCGTTCTTTTCAAGCTGACGGACACGTTCGGCAGAAACGCCGTATTTGTCGGCCAGCTCTTGCAGCGTCGACTTGTTGTCATCGTCGAGCCAGCGAGCACGGATGATGTCCTGGCTACGCTCGTCAAGGCCTTCCATCGCGAAGGTTAACTTGTCGGCCGCGCTGGATTCCCAGTTATCTTCTTCGATGCTTTCGGCGAAGTCTGAGCTTTTATCCTGCAAATAGAGCATTGGAGCCATGGCCTGACCATCGCGCGGCTCTTCATCCGGCGTTGGGTCGAAGGTCATGTCTTGCGCCGCCATGCGGGATTCCATTTCCAGCACGTCTTTGCTCGTTACGCCGAGTTCACGCGCCACGTGTTCAACTTCTTCGTGACTGAACCAGCCTAAACGCTGCTTGTTTTTACGCAGGTTAAAGAACAGCTTACGCTGCGCTTTGGTGGTCGCTACCTTCACGATACGCCAGTTACGCAGCACGTATTCGTGAATTTCGGCCTTGATCCAGTGGACGGCGAATGAAACCAGACGCACGCCAACTTCCGGATTAAAACGGCGAACCGCTTTCATCAGGCCGATATTCCCTTCCTGGATAAGGTCAGCCTGCGGCAGACCATAGCCTGAATAGTTACGGGCGATATGAGCGACAAAGCGCAGGTGTGACAGGATGAGGTGTTTAGCCGCTTCCAGATCACCCTCGTAATGCAGCCGTTCAGCCAGCGCCCGTTCTTCCTCTGCGGTAAGCATCGGATAGGCATTGGCGGCCCGAACATAGGCTTCCAGGCTACCTTGGGGGACTAATGCTAAAGTTTGCATTTCTTTGGTCATTAAAGCCTCTCTAATGTGAAGTAAGAAGGTTTTACTCATCGTTGCCGCGGAATAATTACCGACGGCGTGAGCCCGATATCGACAACGAAGAACCGCTCACATTTGCTGCAAATTTGACCCTGGCTTTCGCGCAAAGTTCACTCTTTCTGACCTTGATAAGCGCTGAAAACGCTTTCGGGGCCGAAAGACTGTATGCGAGGTTACAGGGAAATGATTGGGAAATTGTGCGCAAGAGGGAAGAAGAGTTAAAGATCCAGATTAATCGGATCCTTTAAAGCAGCGTATCTATTGATATGGGGATCTTCCCTTGCAGCACAACCCGCAGCTACAAGGGAAGAGTATAACAAAAAAATCTTATTGTGGTGTAAATCGTCGTAAATGTTGCACCGTAGCCAGATAGGCCGCGATCCAGCCGATCATCGCCGCAACAATTAACAGCAGCAAACTTTCGTCCCAGCCGAGGCCGTGCAGGTCGAAAGTGGTGCCAAATACAGACGCCACCTGAGTGACCACGGCTTCCAGTCGCAGCACCAGCGCTTCGGAGAGCAGCAGCGACAGCGCCGCGCCGCAAAAGCCGAGCAGCGCCCCGCCATTCAGGAATGGCCGCAGGATAAAGCCGTCTGTTGCACCAATCAGTTTCATTACGTTAATCGTATCGCGGCGGCTGAAAATGCTCAGACGCACGCTGTTACCGATCACGAGGAACACCGCCACAATCATCAGAATGCCGATCATCGCCGCAATTTGCCCCACCAGCCCCGTCAGCGCGGCCAGTCTGGCGAACCAGCTGTCATCCATGCGAACCTCGTCAACGCCCTGAACGGCCGCCACGCGATCGCGCAAGGTATTTAAGGTATCGGAACCCTGGAAGTTCATTTTCGGCGTCACGATAGCGACCGCAGGCAGCGGATTTTGCTCGAGCATGTCCATTGCCCCGCCAAATCCGGACCAGTTACGGAACTCGCCCATCGCTTCCTGACGTGACAAATAGTTAACCTTGTCGACGCCCGCCTCGGCTTTCAACGCTTTCACCACGTTAAGCGCGGCGTCATCGTCGAGAGATTTGTCGATATAAACGGTCAGCTGCGGCGTTGGATACCACTGTTCCGCCGCCTGACTAACGTTTTTCCACACCAGATAACAGACGCTCGGCAGAGTCAGTGAAATCGCGATAACCATAATCGTCAGCAGCGTGGCCAGCGGCTGGCGCAGCATATCGCGAACCGTATTGCTCCACGCGTAACGCATCCGCTCGCGGAATCCGCCCTGTAGCGCCTTGCTTTTCGTTTCGCGCGCGTTTTTCGCCGTCTGGGCAGGTTTCGCTGCTTTTACAGGTCTTGGGCTATTGGCCATGGTACGCGCCTCCTGCCATTCTGCCCTGACTTAGCGTCAGCGTGCGATAACGACGGCTGGCAATCAGCCCCATGTCGTGCGTTGCCATCAACACGGTTACGCCAACGCGGTTAAACTCTTCAAACAGCCGCAAAATCCCCTCCGACAGCACTTCATCCAGGTTACCCGTTGGCTCATCGGCCAACAGAACGGCTGGCTTGTTAACCACGGCGCGCGCAATGCCTACGCGCTGCTGTTCACCGCCGGAAAGCTGGATAGGGAAGTTTTTCGCCTTGTCCAGCAGGCCGACTTTGTCTAGCGCGGCCGACACGCGACGACGGATATCTTCGCCGCTCGCGCCGGAAATGATCAGCGGCATGGCGACGTTGTCATACACCGTTCTGTCGAGCAGCAGATGGTGATCTTGAAAGATCATGCCGATCTGACGACGCAGAAACGGCACTTCGCGGCTTTTCAAACGGCTAATATCATGGCCGCCAAATAAAATATGACCTGCACTCGGGCGCTCAATTCCGCAAATCAGCTTCAGCAAGGTACTTTTACCGGCGCCGGAGTGACCCGTCAAAAACGCCATTTCGCCCTGCTGAATATGAAAATCAACGCCTTGCAGCGCCTGTCGCCCGCCTAGATAAGCTTTACTGACCTGTTCAAAGCGAATCATCCGTATTAATCCTCTCGGGCAAAAAGTGCCTCAATAAAATCGTCTGCCTTAAACGGCCTTAAATCTTCGATGCCTTCACCCACGCCGATGTAACGGATTGGGATCTCGAACTGGTCGGCGATGGCAAAGATAACGCCGCCTTTGGCCGTTCCGTCGAGCTTGGTCAAGGCAATGCCGGTCAAACCGACCGCTTCGTTAAACAATTTTGCCTGACTGATGGCGTTCTGGCCGGTGCTGGCATCCAGCGTCAGCATAACCTCATGAGGGGCGTCGACGTCCAGCTTTTTCATTACGCGGACAATCTTCTTAAGCTCTTCCATCAGATGAGATTTATTCTGCAAACGGCCCGCAGTATCGGCAATCAGCACGTCAACTTTGCGCGACTTCGCGGCCTGAATGGCGTCGAAAATCACCGATGCAGAATCGGCACCGGTATGCTGGGCAATCACCGGAATATTGTTGCGCTGACCCCAAACCTGAAGCTGTTCAACCGCCGCCGCACGGAACGTATCGCCCGCCGCCAGCATCACCGATTTACCTTCGGCCTCAAACTGACGTGCCAGCTTGCCGATGGTCGTGGTTTTACCGACGCCGTTAACACCTACCATTAGAATGACATACGGGGTTTTCCCGCTGACATCCAGCGGCTTGTCAACTTTAGCCAATATTTCGGACATTTCTTCCTTCAGCTTGCCGTACAGCGCTTCCGCATCTTTAAGCTGCTTGCGGCTGGCGTGTTCGGTCAGTGAAGCGATGATTTTCCGCGTAGTTTCAACACCCACGTCGGCGATCAGTAGCTGCTCTTCCAGCTCTTCAAACAGGTCGTCATCGATTTTCTTGCCGCGGAACAGGCCGACAAAACCGGAGCCGAGATTCTGTTTGGTTTTAATCAGGCTGCGTTTGAGACGCGCAAAGAAGCCCTCTTTCGTTGGGCGCTCCTGCTCGACCTGCTGCTGCTCAAGCGCGGACAGACTCACGACCGGCTCAAGTGCCACCGGCAGCGGCTCATCTTTCAGCGCTTCTTTAACCTCTTCTTCAGCTTCTTCTTCCGGCTCAGGTTCCGGCTCGATAATCGGCTCAATAACAGGCTCAGGTTCGATAACCGGCTCTGGCTCAATGATTGGCTCTGGCTCAATGATTGGCTCAGGTTCGACGACCGGTTCAGGTTCAGCGATCGGTTCAGGTTCAGCGATCGGTTCTGGTTCAACGACCGGTTCTGGTTCTACAATCGTTTCTGGTTCGACGACCGGTTCTGGCGCGTGCACAGGTTCTGGTTCAACCGGATGCTGTCTTGCGACCACTTCTTCGGTAACGTCGACGATTTCCTGCGCCAGCGCTTCGGCGTGGGTTTCGGAATGGGCGGGAGTAATAACCTCGGCCTGTTCTACCGGCTCGACGGATTGCTCAACCTTTTCTGCTTCTTGCGGCTGTTCTTCTTCCTTGCGACCACGACTAAACCAGGATAGAAAACCGCGTTTTTTCTCTTTTGCCATTTTACAACTTCACTCCACGCCGTTAATTCTCGACGAACGGATTATTAATAGGGTAATAACTTAGCAGTCTATCACTTTCCCTTAAACGCAACACGTCTGAGTGACGATTTCCACTGCTCATACAATCGACTACGGCCCGCTAATGCACTTGGGCAGTCATGTCGCGGTAGCCTACAAGACGCCACACCGGTAGAATAGCCTTCCAAACCGTGTCGATACAGTCACGAAGACATTTTATAATCAAAAGCTGCAAGCAAAACTATGGCAAAAAAACCGCAAACCCAGCCTGCTGGCCAAATTCGCCTGATTGGCGGGCAATGGCGTGGACGCAAGCTGCCGGTCCCGCACAGTCCGGGCCTGCGCCCGACGACCGACAGGGTCAGAGAAACGCTTTTCAACTGGCTCGCGCCGGTGATTCAGGGCGCGCGCTGCCTCGACTGCTTTGCCGGCAGCGGCGCGCTGGGCATTGAGGCGCTGTCTCGCTATGCCGGTAGCGCCACGCTGCTGGAGTTCGAGAAGCCGGTCGCGCAGCAGCTGGAACGCAATCTGGCGCTGTTAAACGCGCAGAACGGTCAGGTGGTTAACGTTAACTCCCTGAATTGGCTTGCGAAAGGCGGCACGCCGCACGAGGTTATTTTCCTCGATCCGCCGTTCCGCAAAGGCATTTTACAGGACACCATTACCCTGCTTGATACGCAAGGCTGGCTGGCGGATGAAGCCTGGATCTACATTGAATCAGAAGTTGAACACGGCGCGATCCCCGTGCCTGCCAGCTGGCGTTTGTACCGCGAGAAAATCGCCGGACAGGTTGCCTATCGTTTATATCACCGCGACGTCACGCCTGCCGATGACGCCTCGCAACAGGAGCAGTCAGATGTTGATTAATTTTGGTCGTTTGTTGATGCTGTGCATCTGGGCTTTCTTGCTGTCGAACATTATCCATCCGTTTCCAAAGCCGATGCGTTACTTCCTCGACGTGGCGATGGTGTTTATGTTTTTCATGCACGGCGTGCAGGTCATGCTGTTGAAAGCGACGCAAGCCAAGGATCAGCCTGCGATTGGCGCCTGGTTGCAGCTGCGCATCTTCCTGTTTGGCGTATTTGAACTGCTGGCCTGGCAGAAAAAGCAGCCTCCTCTGCCGAAACGATAAGTTCATTCGAACAAGAAGTTGCCGTTTGAACAGTTTGTCTTTTTGAACATTGCGCCATTTAAAAACACCGCTCTCAGAGGCGGTGTTTTTGTTTTCTTTTTATTACGGGTCGCATTCAGAACAATTTTAAGCCTGTTTTAGGATTGTCGGCTTGCTTTTGCCTTCCTACACTTAACGAAAGAGGGATTTCTGCCCTGTTGGCAGAATGTTGATTACTTTTATTAGGGAAGGACAAACAATGAGTTGGCCGTTTATTGCTGTATTTCTATCGGGTTGGCTGTACGTCGATGCGCGCTATCGCGGCCCACGCTGGCAGGGCTGGCTGTTTAAGCCGGTCACCTTGCTGCTGTTGATGCTGCTTGCCTGGCAAGCGCCGGTGATTGGCACCAATGGCTATCTGATTGTGCTGGGCCTGCTGGCAACGCTGGTGGCCGACGCGCTGCTGCTGATGCCGAGGGAGCGACATCTGTACGCCATCGGGGCATTTTTCTTGTCCCATCTGCTTTATACGCTGAGTTTCGCCAGTCAAATTACGTTCACGTTCTTCTGGCCGCTGCCCGTGGCGCTGCTGGTGATAGGCGTGGTGTTACTGGCGGTTATCTGGACTCGACTCGAAGAGCTGCGCTGGGCGGTAAGCACCTTTATCCTCATGACTTTATTAATGGTTTGGGTAGCAGGCGAGCAATATTTCTTCCGCAGCTCCGATTTGGCGTTTTCAATTCTCTGTGGCGCGGTGTTGCTGCTGGTGGCGAATATTATCTGGCTGGTCAGCCATTATCGCTTCAAGTTTCGCGCCGCCGATGCGATTGTCGCGGCCTGCTATTTCGGTGGCCATTTCATGATAGTTCGTTCGCTTTACGTCTAATCAGCCGTTTTAGTTCTCAACTTTGCCTTGACCCTGGAGTTAACTCCAGGGTGTACACTCCTGAAATCAGCGGCAGTGACGCTTTTCAGGAGGATTCATGTCAACCCAGCAACACCAGCATTCTAAAAGTTGTGGCACAAGCTGCCACACCTCCGTGTCACGCGCGCCAACCTTCAATAAAATCAGCCGCATACAGCTAACCGACGCACCTGCGCCCGACTCATCATTGATAGAATCTGCATCCGTGGAGCCTGCTGCGCTCAATAGTCAACGTTTGAGCTGGAAAGTGGCGGGCATGGACTGCCCAAGCTGCGCGCGAAAGGTCGAAAAAGCGGTCAGCGGGCTAGCCGATGTGCATCACGTTAAGGTTTTATTCGCCACGGAAAAGCTGGTGGTAGATGCCGCGCTTACTCAGACCGCACTCAGGATTTCCTCACAAGTCACTCAGGCCGTCGAGGCGGCGGGCTTTACTCTCACGCCATCTGTCAGCTCTTCCTCAGATGTTCCTCAGGTTGCGTCCTCAGGTCTGAAAACGCATTTTCCGCTGCTGTTACTGGCCTTTTTGATGCTGCTGAGCGCCGGACTGGCACAGGTTAATCCACCTTGGGGTAACCTCGCCTTTATCGTAACCACGCTGGTTGGACTTTGGCCGGTGCTGAGGCAGGCGATTCGCCTGACGCGCAGCGGTTCGCCTTTTGCCATCGAAACTTTGATGAGTATTGCTGCGATTGGCGCGCTGTTTATTGGCGCGACCGCCGAAGCTGCGATGGTGTTGCTGCTGTTTGCCGTCGGAGAAAAGCTCGAAGCCTTCGCCGCCAGCCGCGCGCGTAGCGGCATAAAAGCCTTGATGGCGCTGGTTCCGGAAAACGCGCAGCGGCGAATCGATGGCAAACTTCATACTGTCTCCGTCGCCGACCTGCGTCTTGATGATGTGATTGAAGTCGCCGCGGGCGCGCGTTTGCCGGTCGATGCCGTGCTGCTCAACACCGCCGCCAGCTTCGATGAAAGCGCGCTGACGGGCGAATCCGTGCCGGTAGAACGCCAGCCGGGTGAAAAAATTCCGGCGGGCAGTCTGTGCGTTGATCGCGTTGCGCAACTCGGCGTCGCCTCTGTGCCGGGTCAAAGTGCCATTGATCGCGTGCTGCAACTGATTGAAGAAGCCGAAGAGCGCCGTGCGCCGATAGAGCGTTTTCTCGATACTTTTAGCCGCTATTACACGCCAGCGATCATGCTGCTTGCCCTGCTGGTTATCGTGGTGCCGCCGCTGGCGATGGGGCTGGCGTGGGAAACGTGGATTTATCGCGGATTAACCCTGCTGCTGATTGGCTGCCCGTGCGCGCTGGTTATCTCGACGCCTGCCGCGATCACCTCCGCGCTGGCCGCCGCGACGCGTCAGGGCGCGCTGATAAAAGGCGGTGCGGCGTTGGAACAGCTGGCGCTGGTCGAGACTATTGCGCTGGATAAAACCGGCACGCTGACCGAAGGCAAGCCAGAAGTCACAGACTGCGTGACGCTGGCCGACATTTCCGCCGATAAGCTGCTGGCGCTGGCCGCCGCGGTTGAGGCCGGTTCTCATCATCCTTTAGCCAAAGCGATTATTGCCGCCGCGCCGCAAGACAATGTGTTATCTGCCGAACGCCGCCGCGCGCTGGCTGGTATCGGCGTGGAAGGCTGGGTTGAGGCACAGCATATTCAGGTCGTGGCGCCTAAATATATTGCAGTAGAAACAATGACATCTGCCGTAGTTGCGCAAATCGCAGCGCTAGAAAGTGCGGGCAAAACCGTGGTGGTGATTTTGCTCGAGCAGCGCGTGGTTGGCCTGTTGGCGATGCAGGACAAACTGCGCGATGACGCCGTTCAGGCACTGGCCGATTTAAAAAGTTTAGGAATTAATACGGTGATGCTGACGGGCGATAACCTGCTGGCGGCGCAGAGTATTGCGGCAAAGCTGGGCATCGAATTCAAGGCGGGTTTGCTGCCAGAAGATAAAGTTCAGGCTGTCACCGCGTTGGCGCAGCATCGCGTTACGGCCATGGTCGGCGACGGCATCAACGACGCACCGGCCATGAAAGCCGCGCGTATTGGCATCGCGATGGGCAGCGGCACCGACGTTGCGCTCGAAACCGCCGACGCCGCCCTGACCCACAATCGGCTCACTGGCTTGTCCGACATGATCCGCCTTGCGCGCGCCACGCGGGCCACTATTCGGCAAAACATCACTATCGCGCTGGGGCTGAAAGGCATCTTTCTGATCACCACGCTGCTCGGCCTGACCGGCCTGTGGCTGGCGGTGCTGGCAGATTCGGGCGCGACAGCGCTGGTTACCGCCAATGCGCTGCGGCTGCTCAGGAAAAAACTCTGAGTTTCAGCATGACTTCAGGAAAAAAATCAGGAAAAAATCAGAGAAAAATCAGGTTTTCTTCAGAAAATCCTCAGGTCTGATTAGCTGCCTTTTTTGAGTAAAAATCGATACGGCAGCTGCTCTGTATCGGCGGCCAGCAGCTGATGCTCCATAAAACGGCAAAAACCCGGGATATCGCGGGTGGTGGCAGGGTCATCGGCCACAATCAGCAGCGTTTCGCCCTCTTGCATATTGCGCACGGTTTTACGCACCATCATTACTGGCTCGGGGCAACGCAGGCCGAGCGCGTCTAACTGGTGGTCGGCACCTTCAAATTGATCGGTCATGTCGAATCTCTACCTTTTGGGCTATGCCCTGATTTTAAGCCGCGACAGTTTACCCCGCCACATTTTCCACGCAAGACGATTTTCCGCGCAACGCGCAGTTATCTCTTAAGTCAGGAGGATTTTGTTGCGCAAACGGGATGGGAAAGGATAGTATGCGCGCCGCAGTAGAAAAACTGCCGTTTTTAGCTCAACATTTAGCTTAAGATATACTCTAACCGTTTCGGTGCCTCCAAGGCCCGGCGGGTTTATACAAAGTATTGGGTTCCCTCACCCCAACCACTAAAAAGGTCACAATTTATGTACTCGTTTACAGCTCAACAGCGGTTTACCGCGTTGGTATGGCTTGCGCTTTTCCATATCGCCATCATTACCTCCAGTAATTATCTGGTGCAGCTCCCGGTGTCCGTTTTTGGCTTCACCACCACTTGGGGCGCGTTTACCTTTCCGTTTATCTTTCTGGCAACCGACCTGACGGTACGGATTTTTGGCGCGCCTCTGGCTCGTCGCATTATCCTGTCGGTTATGCTGCCCGCCCTCATCATCTCCTACTTTATCTCTGCGCTATTTTATCAGGGAAGCTGGCAGGGTTTTGGCGCGCTAAGCAGCCTTAACGTGATGGTCGCGCGTATCGCCACGGCGAGCTTTATGGCGTACGTTCTCGGTCAAATCCTTGATGTGCAAGTGTTTAACCGTCTTCGTCAGCGTAATAGCTGGTGGGTTGCGCCTACCGCAGCGATGTTCCTGGGAAATATCAGCGACACGCTGGCGTTCTTCTTTATTGCTTTCTATAAAAGCAGTGACCCGTTTATGGCGCAGCACTGGGTCGAGATCGCGCTGGTGGATTACAGCTTCAAATTGCTCATTTGTCTGATTTTCTTCCTGCCGATGTACGGTATGCTGCTGAATGTCCTGCTTAAGCGCCTTGCTCAACCCGATGCCCTTGCTCAATCAGATAAAAGCGATGCCGTGACGTTTCACGACGACACAAAAGCCGCCAATATCTGACTTGCTTTTCGGCCTTGAATAGGTTGCCATAAAGGTCGTGAAGTCAATAAGCTACCTTTGTCTCGCCGAGGCGAAGGTGGCGCGCGTGAACATAAAAGGAAGCCTTATGCACAAATTAGCCAAGTTTATGGGAATAACGCTGCTGGTTGCCGGTTTGGCTGCCTGCGATGGCAAAACGGATGACAAGACCGCGTCAGCGGACAAGGGTGCAACGCCAGCGGCCGCGACGTCTGCTCAGCAGATTAGCCTGCTCGACGGCAAATTGGCTTTCGCGCTGCCGCAGGGCATGAGCGACCAGAGCGGTAAACTGGGCACGCAGGCCAATAACATGCACGTTTACGCCGATAAATCTGGTCAGAAAGCCGTAATCGTGATTTTGGGCGATTCTACCGCCGACACGCTGGAAACCATTGCCAACCGTCTCGAGCAGCAGCAGCACGAGCGCGATACCAACCTGCAGGTTGTGACCAACAAGTCGATTCAGGTAAACGGTCAAACGCTGCAACAGTTTGATAGCGTGATCAATTCTGCCGGTCAGAAAGCGTATTCTTCTATCGTGCTGGCTAAAATCGATAACCAGCTGATGACGATGCAAATCACCATGCCCGCTGACAACCAGCAGCAGGCGCAGTCTGACGCCGAAGCGATTATCGCCACGCTGAAAGTGCAGTAATCCTTGCCAACGCGGAGAGCCCTTCTCCGCGTTATCTCTCAAATTTCGCTCATTAAGTTCTTTCAACTTTCATTAATTGTTCACAAACGAGCAAAATAGCGCGTATTCGCGCACTAAAGATCTAAAACGTGATCTCCCTCCGCCCTTTGTCCTTAATGAATATTTCAAATTGTTAATAATTCCGGCAGAATCCGCCTGAGTTTAATAATTCTGTAACATTAATGTCATAAACCCCCTTTCCATCTTAGCCTTTCAGATCCCAAAGATGTGCGTTATGGAACATTTAATACCCAAGGGAACGGCCTCGGAGGCATCCATGCTAAGTATCTTCAAACCTGCCGCGCATATCGCGCCGGTGGACAAAAATCATATCGACCCAACCTACCGCCGTCTGCGCTGGCAGATTTTCTTCGGCATCTTCTTTGGTTACGCGGCCTATTATCTGGTGCGCAAAAACTTCACGCTGGCGATGCCTTATCTGGTTGAGCAAGGCTTCTCGCGCGGCGATCTCGGACTGGCGCTGTCAGGAATTTCCATCGCCTACGGCTTCTCGAAATTTATCATGGGCGCGGTTTCCGACCGGTCCAACCCGCGCGTTTTTCTGCCTGCCGGGCTGATCCTTTCTGCCGCCGTGATGCTGTTCATGGGCTTCGTGCCGTGGGCAACGTCAAGCATTGCCATCATGTTTGTGCTGCTGTTTATCTGCGGCTGGTTCCAGGGCATGGGCTGGCCGCCGTGCGGCAGAACGATGGTCCACTGGTGGTCGCATAAAGAGCGCGGCGGCGTGGTGTCGGTGTGGAACTGTGCGCACAACGTCGGCGGCGGTTTGCCTCCTTTACTGTTCCTGCTCGGCATGGCGTGGTTTAACGACTGGCACGCGGCACTTTACATGCCGGCTTTCGCAGCCATCGCCGTCGCGGTATTTGCTTTTATCATGATGCGCGACACGCCGCAGTCCTGTGGTTTGCCGCCAATCGAAGAGTACAAAAATGACTATCCGCCGGATTACGACAAGGAATCGGCAGAGAAAGAGCTGACGGCGAAGCAGATTTTCATGCAGTACGTGCTGCCCAACAAGCTGCTGTGGTACATCGCGCTGGCCAACGTGTTTGTTTACCTGCTGCGTTACGGCATTCTCGACTGGTCGCCGACTTACCTGAAAGAGGTCAAACACTTCGCGCTGGATAAGTCTTCGTGGACCTATTTCCTGTATGAATATGCCGGAATTCCCGGCACGCTGCTGTGCGGCTGGATGTCGGACAAAGTCTTCAAAGGTAATCGCGGCGCGACCGGCGTGTTCTTTATGATTCTGGTGACTATCGCAACCATCGTTTACTGGCTCAATCCGGTCGGCAATCCGGGCATCGACATGACCTGCATGATAGTCATCGGCTTTCTGATTTACGGGCCGGTAATGCTGATCGGCCTGCACGCGCTGGAATTAGCGCCGAAAAAAGCAGCAGGAACGGCGGCCGGATTCACCGGGCTGTTTGGCTATCTCGGCGGATCGGTCGCGGCGAGCGCGATTGTTGGCTATACCGTCGACGCCTTTGGCTGGAACGGCGGCTTTTTGGTGATGATTGGCGGCTGCGTGGCGGCGGTTCTGCTGTTGCTGCTGACGATGTTTAGTGAAAACAAACATAAGGCGCAGCTGGCTAATCGCGGCTAACTGATTGATAAAAAATAGATAATAAGTATAAAGAAAAAGCCCGCAGGTTCTGCTGAACGTGCGGGCTTTTTTGCTATTCACTAATGTGCGGGCAATCGACGCTCGATTAATAAATCAACGCGCGACCAGTTAGAGATTGTTGGTCAGATACATCCTGCGCAGATAGTGCGGCACGGCGTCATCGGCGTTGGAACCAATGATTTCAGCGTCCGGCATTGCGGCTTTCAGGCGCGGCAGCGAGCCGCTCATCAGGCAACCTTTGCCCGACATGTTCAGCATCTCGAGGTCGTTCATGCCGTCGCCAAAGGCGATACAGTCTTTCAACGTATGCCCCATCAGCGCGGAAACCTGCTCCAGCGCGTGACCTTTCGACACGCCGCCCGCCATCACTTCCAGACACACCGGCAGCGAGAAGCTGACATTAACGCGATCGCCCCAGCGCGCAATAATGGCCTGCTCCAGCGGGATCAGTTTTTCGTGGTCATCGCAGGTGAAATAGACTTTGGCGATGCCGTCGGTTTCCAGCAGGCCCGGCTCATACACCTTATATTTGAAAATCGACTCTTTGAAGAAATCCTCTTGATCGCGGCGATCGCGGTTCATGTACCAGTCGTCGTTGCGGTAGACGTTGGTCAGAATATCCGGATTGTGATGCGCAATCGCAAACATATCGGCGGCAATATCTTCATCAAGATTGTGACTGAAAATCAGTTCGCCGTCGGTGTTATGCACGCGCGCGCCGTTGGAGGTGATCATGTAGGCGCTGATACCCAGGCTGTCGCGCATCTGGGAGACGTCGATGTGGTGGCGTCCGGTGGCAAATACAAAGTGAATGTCGCGCTGAGTCAGCAGCTGCAACGTCTCTTTGGCGAAAGGGCTCAGGGAGTGATCGGGTGACAGCAGCGTGCCGTCTAAATCGGATGCAACAACATGATACATAACGTTAGGTTCTAACCTCTGATGGAGTTGTGCGCGGAAAACCGCGGGTTAAGTTTGTCGCGCAAAGAAGCGCATGATGGCGTCGAGCGCCTGTGCCCGCATATCGTCCCGCTCGAACAGGATCTCGTGGCGTGCGCCTTCGATGACCAGCGGCGCATCTCCTTCGCAGGGATGTCCGGCAATGGCCATGGCCTGACAAAAGGCAGTGTGCGACCGATTATCGACAACGTGGTCTTCACCTGCCTGCAAGAGCAGCATGGGCGTAGTGATATTTTTCGCTTCCTGCAAAATCTGCATGCCCGCCTGAATGCTTTCGCGCACCCAATGGTAGGTCGGGCCGCCCACGCGCAGCTCGGGATAATCGGCATAAAAACGCTGATTGCGGCGATAGCGTTCGCGGCTGTGGGTCAGTCGATTGACCACAAAAGGCAGCGGCCGCCAGCTGCCCGTGCCGAGCGCGTAGCCGTCGCGGTAAAGCGGACGACGCTCGGTCCAGTTCAGAATGTTGCGCGTCAGCCAGCCCGGCATGCGCAGATAAATGCCGGTCATCGGCGCACAAAGCGCGGCGCCGTCGAAATTATCAGGCTCGCGTGCCAGAAACAGCGCCAGAATCGCCCCGCCCATCGAATGGGCCAGCGCGAACTTTTTTGCATAATTTCTCGGGGCGATTTCGAGCTGGTAAAAGGTCGAGAGATCGGTGACATAATCGTCAAAATTCTGCACGTGACCCAAGTGCGGATCGTCGAGCAATCGGCCGGAACGCCCCTGCCCACGGTGGTCAACAATCATCACGTCGTAGCCGCAGTGGAACAGGTCATAGGCCAGCTCGGGATATTTTACGAAGCTTTCGATACGGCCGGTTGACACAAAAATGACTTTATCATGACGAGGAGAGCAGAAACGGACATAGCGAATAGTCACGTTGTCGACGCCCGTAAACTCGCTCTCTTCCCGAGTGCGCCAAAAGTCCAGCAGCGGCCCGTTTGCGAAGGCTGAAAAGCCGTATTCTCGCGTTAACCACCGATCGTAGTGTGATGACATCGACTGTTCCAGGACAAAATACCGCGTGGAGAAATAAGTTATTTTGGGGTCATAGCGCAATCAATAACAATAGCGTATTGTGCCACAAAAAGACGCATCGCCCTAGATTTCAAGATGCACGGCACGCAATTATGGAGCAGTAAAAATGACTTTGGACTGGTGGCTGACCTACCTGCTGACAACCTCGATTTTAAGCCTTTCGCCGGGTTCCGGCGCGATTAATACCATGAGTACCGGCATCAGCCACGGCTATCGCGGGGCGGTGGCTTCTATTGCGGGGCTGCAACTTGGCCTGTCGATTCACATCGTGCTGGTCGGGATTGGCCTTGGCGCGCTGGTTTCGCAGTCGCTGCTGGCGTTTGAAGTATTGAAATGGTGCGGCGCGGCTTATCTGATTTGGCTCGGCATTTGCCAGTGGCGTTCGGCGGGTGCGATTGATATGAATGCGGTAACTAAAGCGATGCCGCGTCGTAAATTATTCAAACGCGCGGTGCTGGTTAACCTGACCAATCCGAAAAGCATCGTCTTTCTGGCGGCGCTGTTCCCGCAGTTTATCATTCCACACGAGCCGCAGGTCGCGCAGTATCTGGTGCTCGGCGTGACCACCGTGGTAGTTGATATCATCGTGATGATTGGTTACGCGACGCTGGCAAAACGTATTTCGAGCTGGATAAAAGCGCCTAAACAGATGACCCTGCTCAACCGTATTTTCGGCTCGCTGTTCATGATGGTCGGCCTGCTGCTAGCGACGGCACGGAAAATCTAACGGCTGCAAACTGTCTGAAAATTAGTCAAAGGCCCGAGGGTAAAATCTATCCTGTGATAGTCTCTTCACAAAGGATTTTACCCAAATTTTGATTATAATTTCAGGACTCGCATGCCAGTGCTCTTAAAGGGTGATTCAACCATGATCATTATGCCAACGACCTACAGCCCCTCTGCTGTTAAGCGGGCATTTTCGGTCATTCACGAATTCGAGATGTCGGGCATTGCTATGGCAGCAATTTATAATCCATCAGCGCCGGTAGCTGCCATTATTCGTGTTGATCTCGAAGAGTTTAATGGCACGCCACGCCACCGTGTGATTGCCAAACTTGACCTGAACCGCAAACTTGCCGTGGGCGATAACGTTCTCGCCGTTGAACGATTTTGGCAGGATTCCGAAGCGCTACAGGTGGAAGGTATCATTGTCGATCCGCGCCAACAGTTTTCAGGATTAGCCACCATGCTCTACGAGCTGCTCGTCACGGAATGCGGTATTACGCTGGCAAGCGACAATGAACATTACGAAGGCGGCAAGGCGCTGTGGCAACACATTGCCAAACAATCTGAAAAGCTTGCCGTGTTTGTCTTAGATGCTGAAGCTGGTCTCTTTTATCCTTATAACGGGCAGAAGCTTGCTTATGACGGCAAAGGTATTCCTGAAAGCGCTATTTGGAGTGAACATCCCGATAAAACCAATTGGGGGGTCATTTTAATTGCCGAAGATAAACGAAAAATCGCAGCGCTTGCTGCTTAAGTTTTTCAGATTTTAATAGCAAAAAAGCCGCCCTCGAGGCGGCTTTTTAATAGCTATAACAGCGGGTTAGCGAGATATGATCAGGTGGATACCGATACCGGCGAATAGCACGCCGGCTACGCCGTCAATCCATTTGGCTAAACGCTGGTAGCCGCGACGCATCACCGGCAGGGCGAAAACCATCGTGACGACGGTGAACCAGGCCAGCGTTTCCAGCGTGATCAACGCGAAAATGCCCCAACGCTCGCCGTTGCCGACGCTGTCGCCCACAAACAGTGAAAAGATACTGCCGAAATAAATCACCGCTTTCGGATTGGAAAGGTTAGTCAGCAGGCCGCGCATAAAGGTTTTACCGCGCGCGGGCAAGACCACTGGCTGGCTTTCCGCCGCCGTATCACCGGCCGCCTTTTTCGCTCGTGCCGATTTCAGCAGCTGCCAACCCATCCACAGCAGATACAAGCCGCCACCGACGGTGATAACTTGCTGTAACCACGCCATTTTTTGCAGCAGAAGATGCAGACCCATTAATGCCACCGCCGCCCAAACCAGCACGCCCAGCGTAATGCCAAACACGCCCATCATCGCCTCTTTGCGCGAGCGGCTCATTGCCGTCTGCGAAACGAAGAAAAAGTCGGGGCCGGGTGACATCAACGCCACCAGATGCACGGCGGCAACGGTTAAAAACAGAATCAACATTTTCTACTACTCCCTGTGATTATCTTGAATGAGTCCGATTCTACCTATTCATCGTCGTTATCAATGTGATCACGGATCAAAGCCATGAACGGACGACCAAATTTTTCGAGTTTGCGCTGCCCAACGCCGGTGATATTCAGCATTTCGCCCGCGCTAACAGGCAGCTGCTCCGCCATTTCCAGCAGCGACGTATCGTTGAACACCACGTACGGTGGCACATTGCCCTCATCGGCCAGCGTTTTACGCAGCTTGCGCAGTTTGGCAAACAGTTTGCGATCGTAATTGCCGCCGTAGGTTTTCTGCGTATTGCTGCCACGAATCTTGAGCGTTTGCAGACGCGGCACCGCCAGCTGTAGCGGAACTTCGCCGCGCAGCACCGGCCTTGCGGCTTCGGTAAGCTGTAGCGCCGAGTGCATGGCAATATTCTGGGTAATCAGTCCGAGGTGAATCAGCTGGCGCACCACGCTAATCCAGTGTTCGTTGCTCTGCTCACGGCCCATGCCGTAAATAGGCAGCTTGTCGTGGCCATATTCGCGAATTCGCTGATTGTTGGCCCCGCGCAGCACTTCCACCACGTAGCCCAGACCAAAACGCTGGCCGACGCGATAAACGCAGGACAACGCTTTTTGCGCGTCGACTAAACCGTCGTAGCGTTTTGGTGGATCGAGACAGATATCGCAGTTGCCGCAGGCTTCCTGCTTGCCTTCGCCAAAGTAGTTGAGCAGCACCAGACGACGGCAGGTTTGCGCTTCGGCAAATGCGCCCATCGCGTTGAGCTTATGGCGTTCGACATCCTGCTGCGCGCCCGGCGGTTTTTCATCCAGACAGCGGCGCAGCCAGGTCATATCGGCCGGATCGTAGAGCAGCAGCGCTTCGGCGGGCAGGCCATCACGTCCGGCGCGCCCCGTTTCCTGATAGTAAGATTCGATGTTGCGCGGGATATCAAAATGCACCACAAAACGCACGTTGGGCTTGTTGATCCCCATGCCAAAGGCGACGGTCGCGACCACGATTTGCACGTCATCACGCTGGAAAGCATCTTGCACCCGCGAGCGCGTCTCGTTGTCCAGCCCGGCGTGATAGGCGCCAACGCTAATGCCGCGACTTTGCAGACGCGCGGCGGTGTCTTCTACCTTGGCGCGGCTGCCGCAATAAATAATGCCGCTTTTGCCGCGCTGGTCTTGAACAAAGCGCAACAGCTGATCCAGCGGTTTAAACTTTTCAACCAGCGTGTAACGAATATTGGGGCGGTCAAAACTGCTGACCTGAACTAACGGATCGTTGAGTTCGAGCAGGCGCACGATGTCATTACGCGTAGCCTCGTCGGCAGTCGCCGTCAGGGCGATGACCGGCAGTTGCGGATAGCGTAGTTTCAGCTGGCCGAGCGCGCGATATTCGGGACGGAAATCATGGCCCCACTGAGAGATACAGTGCGCTTCGTCGACCGCCAGCATCGCCGGATTCCACTGCTGCAACTGCTCGAGGAAATCGCCCATGGTCAGACGCTCGGGGGCGATATAAAGCATTTTAATGCGCCCGCTGCGACAGCCGTCCATGACGTCGAGCTGCTGCTCGCGAGTTTGGGTTGAGTTCAGACAACCGGCTTCTACACCGGCGGCCATCAGCTGATCGACCTGATCTTTCATCAGGGAAATCAGCGGAGAAACCACCAGCGTCAGTCCGTCCATGACCAGAGCAGGAATTTGATAACACAACGATTTACCGCCGCCCGTAGGCATAACGACCAGACAGTCTTTGCCTGATATCGCCGTGTTGATGATCGTTTGCTGACCCGGTCGGAATTGCTGATAGCCGAAGGTATCGCGTAGCACCTGTTCTGCCAGCAACTCTTTATCTATTACTGCCGCCGTTGACACTCTCTTCCCCAAAATTTATGACACTCATGCGCGATAGCCGACTAACCTGCTGGATTAACAGCGGATTAGCGAAAATACCGCGCCGAGTTTGGCTAGTGCCGGTGAGTCTTTTACATCATATCGTTGAGTATGATACCAACACCGACGCGAGTCTGCTTGTAGTTGTAGTCAATCAATGACTCCCCGTAACCGCTGAACACCTGGGTGTAGAAGCGAACGTGAGGGGTAATCGGATAGCTCCACGCCAAATCACCGCCGCCGTAACCGGTGTTCCAGTTGTAGCGCGTGGTCAGGCTGATCACACTGTCACCCAGCGCGTAGCCTATTTTAAGCCGGTAGTAACCCATATACTTGGTCATGTCCGGATTATCGTCATTATTTTCGTTTTCTGGAATGCGGTACCACGGTTTAAGGTCAACCTGCCAGTTTCCGTTTTGCGCCATAAAACGCGCATAGACGCGGTTCCAGCTGCGAGAGGTCGGATCGGCACGGCCATTCGACTGGTGGTTAACACCATATTCCGCTTCACGCAGGGTCCAACCCAGCGCTTCGTAATCTGTAGCCCAAGCCAAAAACAGCTGCGGCTCGTAGTTGGTTTCGCGGAACGGCGAAGACTCGGCGCTGTTCGACAGCTGCCAGAACGATTTTTGCGTGTAAGACGCGCCCAGCACCGAGTTATCACCGGCAATGCCGCGCCACAGTGGGAACGCCAGACTCAGCTGAAACTCGACCTCATCATTTTTCGCATTATCCGCCCAGTTATAGGACTGAATCGCGTCTTTGTTGATGTGGTTGGTGTAGGTATAAAGAATGTAGTTTGATTCGTAAGGATAAAGCGTAAAAGGGTTGTCGTGCTTTTGCAGCATGTTGGCGATCACGCTGCCACGCACGCTTGGCGTATCATGCACGTCCTGAATCTTTGCTTCATCAGCGTGGCTGATTAAAGGTATGGCTAACATGGCAGCGCCAACGGCCCAAGAATTACGCATTCTCTTCATCCCAAAATAAAAATGTTTTGTCAGTCGACGGCATTCTCAAGGTTTGCCGATTGATTTATTTTTCAAAAAAACAGGACATTCTACACACAATTTCACGTCGCGTTAGGTTTAGCATTGGTAAGCTGGAAATCAATATTTTTGCGGCCTAAAATCAACAATTAATTTACAACTTGCCCACGCCTTTTTTTATCGATCAGGAAATTTTCATGTCTGTAACGCCGTTGACGCACGATTCCGCCCGCCAGCTGATTGGCCGGATTTTCATCTATGACATGCCCTTCAACCGCGAGCTTGGGCTTGAACTTCAACGGCTGGAAAAGGATTACGCCGAGCTGAATTTCAAGAACCAACATCGTCTGGTGGGTAACGATGTGCAGAAAATTCTTCACGGCGGCGTGATTGCTTCCGTGCTCGACGTGGCGGCCGGACTGGTCTGCGTCAGCGCCGCGCTGGTGCGTTTCGACAAACCCGAGCATCCGCTGCTGGAAGCCGAGCTGCGCCAGCGTTTATCGAAGATGGGCACCATTGACCTGCGCGTCGACTATCTGCGTCCGGGCCGTGGCGAGCATTTTACCGTCAGCAGCACGCTAATTCGCGCGGGTAATAAAGTGTCGGTGGCGAGGGTTGATCTGCACAACGATCAGGGATTACATATTGCCACCGCCACGGCGACTTATCTGGTGGGTTAGCGAACTTTTTATTCACTCGATTTCTCGTCACTCGCCTTAGCAATAATCATTATTTATTGATTATTAACCACTTATCAGGACATTGTCATGGACGCCAAACGCACCCGACAGGGCGTGATTTTTGCTTTTATCGCCTATTTTATCTGGGGCCTCGCGCCCGCCTATTTCAAGCTGCTTAAACAGGTTCCCGCCGAAGAGATTCTGACCCATCGCGTCATCTGGTCGTTCTTTTTTATGCTGCTGTTACTGTCGCTGAGCCGCAGCTGGGGCGACGTGCGCAAGGTATTTGCGATGCCGAGAAAGGTCTGCATGCTGCTGATAACCGCGCTGCTGGTCGGCGGAAACTGGCTGCTGTTTATCTGGGCCATTAATCACAATCATATTCTTGAGGCCAGTCTGGGCTATTTTATTAATCCACTGGTGAATGTGTTGCTCGGGATGCTGTTTCTTGGCGAACGTTTTCGCCGCCTTCAGTGGGTCGCCGTGGTGCTGGCGTTTGCGGGCGTGGTGGTGCAACTGTGGGTCTTCGGTTCCTTGCCGATTATTGGTATCGGCATTTCGCTGACCTTCGCTTTCTATGGCTTGCTGCGCAAGAAAATCGCCGTCGACGCGCAGTCGGGTATGCTGATTGAAACCCTGTGGCTGCTGCCTGCCGCCGGAATTTATCTGTTCTTTATTGCCCACAGCGCGACCAGCAATCTGGCGGCCAATCCGCTGTCGCTGGACCTGCTGCTGGCGGCGGCCGGGATTATCACCACCATCCCGCTGCTCTGCTTCACCGCCGCCACCTCGCGACTGAAATTCTCGACGCTCGGTTTTTTCCAGTACATCGGGCCGACGCTGATGTTCTTGCTGGCGGTGATGTTTTACGGCGAAACCGTTAAGCCGTCGCAGCTGGTGACCTTCGCCTTTATCTGGGGCGGGCTGGCGTTCTTTATCGCCGATGCCCTGCGTCATCAGCGCCAGCAAAGAATTGCCAGCGCCACGGCGGAAAAAGGACTACCAAGCCAAACGGTCAATTAGAGGAGACGGGCGTGGCGCTGCGGGAAATAAAGCGCGCCATCGCCGGTCCGGTCACGATAATGGTCAGCAGCCGCAAGGTTTGCATCGCCATAATAAACGAAATATCTACGTGACTGCCCGCCGCGATAATTGCCACCGTGTCCAGCCCGCCGGGACTGGTGGCGAGATAGGCAGTCAGCAAATCAACGTTGATAACTTTGGTAATAACCCACGCCATCGCGCCGCACAGCAGCATCAAGCCGATAATCGAGGCGATCATTTGTGGCAGCGTGCGCAACGCCAGTTTGAAGATGGGACGGGTAAACCGCAGGCCCACGCTCCAGCCGATAAAGGTGTAAGCCAGCGCCAGCAACCATTCCGGCACCTGAAGTTCCAGCGTGCCGGTGGAATGCACAAACGCGCCGACGATAGCCGGGATCAGCAGCGCGCCGGACGGGATCCGCAAAATCGGCGCCAGCCAGACGCCCGCCAGCGCGAGCAATGGCGTGGCGAGAAAACGCCAGTCCAGCGGCGGGAACCACACCACGGACGCCGCGCCGGACACGGCATCGCCAAGACTCATGCGCGCGACAAAGGCGGCGGCCGTCGCGACGAATAACACCCGCAAATACTGCATAAACGCCACTAAACGGACGTCGGCGCCGAAATCACCCGCCATCGCCACCATTGCGCTCGCCCCGCCCGGCGAAGATCCCCACGCGCCCGTCGGCCCCGGCAAGTCGCTGAATTTCACCAGCAACCAGCCCGAAAGCCCGCTGGCGAGCAGCGTGCAAACCAGCACCATCAGCACTAAAAACCAGTCGTGCAGCAGCGGCGGCAGAATCGACGGCGACAGCGCCTGCGCAATCATGCAGCCGATTACGCCCTGCGCGATTTTAAAGAAAATGCCCGGAATACGCACCGTCGCGCCGAAAATCCCCATCACCACGCCCACAATCATCGGCCCTAAAAGCAGTGCCGCCGGAACGTTAAAGTATTGGAAGACAAAGCCCAAAATCAGCGACGCCACCACCAGCACGCACCACTGGAGGCGGGGCGCCATACTTTCCATAAACATTGATAAGATCTGCGTTAAATAAACAATGGGGATATTGTTAACATATTTGGGCGGGAAAGGGATACGAAAGGGGCGGAATTTCCCCGGCGAACCGGGGAACGTGTGACTGGGGAAAGCGGTTATTGAAAAACGCTGTTCACTAAAAATGCTATTTACTGGAGATGCTGTTCAATGAAAGTAAAAACTACAGCCAGTTTTTCCGTTTGAAATAAAGGTAAGGCGCGAGACCCGCGAGCACCATCAGCAGCAGCGCCGCCGGATAACCAAAGTGCAGCTTCAGCTCGGGCATAAATTCGAAGTTCATGCCGTAGCTCGACGCGACCAGCGTAGGCGGCAGGAAGACCACGGAGACCACCGAGAAGATTTTGATGATGCGGTTCTGCTCGATGTTGATAAAGCCCATCGCCGCCTGCATCAGGAAGTTCACCTTCTGGAACAGCGATTCGTTGTGCGGCAGCAGTGATTCGATGTCGCGCAGCACTTCACGCGCCTGCTCCAGCTGTCCGCCCGGCAGACGCGCCTTGCGCACCAGGAAGTTCAGCGCGCGCTGGGTATCCATCAGACACAAACGCACCTTCCAGCCGATATCTTCCAGCTCGGCCAGCGTCGAGAGCGCAGCGTCGTATTCGTCGCCCTGCTGCCCTTCCATAATCACGCGGCTCAGCTTTTCCAAATCGCTATAAATGTTTTCTATCTCATCCGCCAGCTGTTCGATTTTGGTTTCGAACAGATCCAGCAGTAGCTCGTAGGCGTTGCCGTCGGTCAGCTGCTGATTACGTGCGCGCATGCGATAAAGGCGAAACGCCGGCAGCTCGCGCTCGCGCAGCGTGTACAGACGACCGTCACGAATGGTAAACGCGACCGTGCTGTTGCCCGCGTGGTCTTCGGCATCTTCGTAATAAAAGAAGGAGTGAATATGCAGCCCGTCTTCATCTTCGAAGAAACGCGCCGATGCCTCGATATCGTCCAGTTCCGGCCGGGTTGCCAGACTTTGCCCCAGCTCGTGCTGAACGCGATCGCGCTCCAGCTCGTCAGGCTCAACCAAATCGACCCACAGAGACTCTGACAGCAAAGCCTCTGATTCATCCAGTTCCAAACGGGATAAGCGGCTATTTTCTAATTTAAATGCACTCAGCATGTGCCCGTTCTCCCTAATGGTGTCAGCCTAATGGCGACAGGAATAGACAACGCTTTGAAGCACAAGGGGGAAACACGGGGTGAAGCTCACCGTTATGTTTCAGACCCGATTCAGGTCTGACTCACAGCGACGGGGTGAGGTCGCTGACAACCAAATTAAGCAGGATTCATTGATCCGCTCTCCGGCCGTCAGCAAATGAGGACGGCCTAGGAGTGGAACCTGCTTAACAGATTATTGAGCCAGTATCGACTGGGTGCGTCCAAGGCGAAAATCCTCATAAATAATAGTGCGCGCATGTTACGCCGAGAAGAAAAAGACTGTCAACCGGCAACATGTCTAAAATCGCAACATTTCGGCACGATTTTCAACCTGCCATCAATAGCCTATACAGATACCCCCATGAGGATTTATTGACTACACTGATTGGCAAACAGCGTCACTCCTAACTTCTTGCATGCACACTTCCCGGGAATAAAAATGATAAAGCAGATCTCCAGCGAAAACCTGACCCAGCTTGCCACCAAGGCCATCGAATCACCCCGTTTACGCAGCAACCTTAACCTTCACCCAGACGTCAGCGATCCCGTCCAGCGCCTTGCTATCGTCATGGAGCCCGAGAGTTATGTGCGCATTCATCGCCATCCTCACACTTGGGAAGTCCTTACCTCGCTGGCCGGCCGTTTTGTTGTATTGATTTACAATTCAGAAGGGGAAGTCACAGAAAGAGTGGTATTGGGAGAAGAAGCTCAAGTAATAGAAATACCCGCCGGAATCTGGCACAGCGCCCTCTCCCTCGACAGCGGCAGCGCCTTCTTCGAACTGAAACAGGGTCCTTACGTCCCCGTTCCCGAAGAAGACACCTTCCCTAACAGCCCAGCCGAAGGCGACGAAAAATCCCACGCCATCATGGCCTGGTACGCCACCGCCAAAGTCGGCGATAAGATCAAGTTTTAAGGTTTTAACTACAGCTCTACCCGAGGGCGCAAGCGTCGCGGCTATATTGAGTGCGGACAGCGCGCAGAACCCGCAGCATACATGAGTATGTGAGGAGTTCGAGCACTGCCCAATCTCAATAGAGCAAGTAAGCTAGCCCGTCCAGAATAACTTCAAGGGCGCAAGCGTCGCAGGCATATTGAGTGCGGACAGCGCGCAGCAAGCGGAGCGTACATGGGTACGTGAGCATTGCGAGCACTGCACAAGCTCAAAATGGCAAGCAAAATAGCCCGCCTAAGCTTACGCGCCGTTAGACTGCGTCTAAACGGGCGTAAGCCATCACCAGCCATTTGATGCCTTCGTTGGGAAAGGCAACTTGCAGCCGGCTGTGATCCCCACTGCCTTCCATATTTACTATCGTGCCTTCGCCGAATTTCGGGTGACGCACGCGCTGCCCTAGCTTGAAGCCGCTGTCGTTTTCCGCGACCACCGGCGTTCCCATGCTGCGATGGTTGACCTTGCGAGTCACGCTGGCACGCAGACGCACCTCTTCGACACAGTTTTCGGGCAGCTCGCCAACAAAGCGCGACGGACGGTGATAAACCTCTTTACCATACAGTCGGCGGGTTTCGGCGTACGTCAGCGTCAGCTTTCTCATCGCACGCGTCACGCCCACGTAAGCCAAACGGCGCTCTTCTTCGAGACGACCGCCCTCATCGAGCGACATCTGGCTCGGGAACATGCCCTCTTCCATGCCGACAATAAAGACCTGCGGGAACTCCAGCCCTTTGGCCGAGTGCAGCGTCATCAGTTGAACGGCATCTTGATAAGCATCGGCCTGGCCTTCGCCCGCCTCCAGAGACGCGTGAGAAAGAAACGCCTGAAGCGGCATCATGTCCATATCTTCATCCTGATAGCTGAACTGACGGGTTGCCGTCACCAGCTCCTCAAGGTTTTCGATACGCGCCTGGCCTTTTTCGCCCTTCTCCTGCTCATACATGATAAACAGGCCGGAATCTTTGATAACGCGGTCGGTTTGCACGTGCAGCGGCATCTCGGAGGTTTCATGCGCCAGCGCGTCGACCAGCTCGGTAAAACGCTGAAGTGCGGAGGCAGCGCGTCCGGCCAGCGCTTTTTCTTGCAGCAGCGCGCGCGTGGCCTGCCACATTGTCAGCTGGCGATCGCGGGCGGTTTGTCGCACCACGTCGAGCGTGCGGTCACCGACGCCGCGCGTTGGCGTGTTCACCACGCGCTCGAAGGCGGCATCGTCATTGCGATTGGCCATCAAACGCAGATAAGCCAGCGCGTCTTTGATCTCCTGACGTTCGAAGAATCGTTGACCGCCATAAATACGATAAGGCATCGCCATTTGCAGCAGCGCCTCTTCCAGCACGCGCGATTGGGCGTTGCTGCGATAGAGAATGGCGCAGTCTTGCAGCGCGTTGCCGTTTTCCTGCCACGCCTTGATGCGATTGACCACGAAGCGGGATTCGTCCAGCTCGTTGAAGGCGCAATAGAGCGAAATCGGCTCGCCCTCGACGTCTTCGGTCCAGAGGTTTTTACCCATTCGGCCACTGTTATTGGCGATTAAGGCGTTGGCGGCGCTGAGAATGGTGCTGGTCGAACGATAATTTTGCTCGAGGCGAATAGTTTCGGCGCCCGGGAAATCACTCAGGAAACGCTGGATGTTTTCGACCTGCGCGCCGCGCCAGCCATAGATTGACTGGTCATCGTCGCCGACGATCATCACGTTATTATTTTCACCGGCCAGCAGGCGAATCCAGGCGTACTGAATGCTGTTGGTATCCTGGAATTCGTCGACCATCAGGTTGGTAAAGCGCTCGCGATAGTGCTGCAAGATGTGCGGCTTGTTCAGCCACAGTTCGTGAGCGCGCAGCAGCAGCTCGGCGAAATCGACCAGACCCGCGCGATCGCAGGCTTCCTGATAGGCCTGATAGATGCGTAACCAGGTAGCTTCCACCGGATTATTATAGCTTTCAATGTGTTGCGGACGCAGACCTTCATCTTTTTTGCCGTTGATGTACCACATTGCCTGACGTGGCGGCCACTGTTTGTCGTCGATGTTCAGCGCCTTGATGATGCGCTTGAGCAGACGCAGCTGGTCGTCGCTGTCGAGAATCTGGAAATCCTGTGGCAGATTGGCGTCAAGATGGTGCGCGCGCAGCAGGCGGTGCGCCAGCCCGTGGAACGTACCAATCCACATGCCACCCTGACTGGTGCCGATCAGCTGTTCGATACGATGGCGCATCTCGGCGGCGGCTTTATTGGTAAAGGTTACCGCCATAATAGAATACGGCGAGCAGTTCTCTACCGACAGCAGCCAGGCGATGCGATGCACCAGCACGCGCGTTTTGCCGCTGCCCGCGCCCGCCAGCACCAGCAAATTGCTGCGCGGCGCGCCTACGGCCTCGCGTTGTTTTTCATTTAGGCTGTCGAGCAGGTCAGAAACGTCCATAAGCACCGTTTGTCCGGATAGAGAAATGCATCCCCGCGCTGTGCGTTGCATTTTTGCAAAATACGTTTACAAAACATGTTTACACAATACGTTTACAACATACGTGCGCGCAACGCGAGGAGGTTTACTGCTGTTATATACAGTATTTTAGCCGAAATGGCTACCTGCGGATTATAGCAGCGTGGTCAGCGATGCCAATTGGTTGATCTCGATGTGGGGCAGCAGGCGCGCATCGCGGGCGGTCATCAGATTGTGTTCGCGCAGGTTTATCCAGCAGGCCTGCATGCCGCAGCGCACCGCGCCGGCGACGTCGGTAGTGAGATCATCGCCAACGTGAAGAATATTTGCCAGCGGCACGTTTAAACGCTCGGCCGCCAGGTGGTACATGTCGCGCCACGGTTTTGATCGTCCATCGCGTCCGGCCACCAGCGTAAATTCAAAATACTTTGAAAGCCCGAACAGGTCAGGATTGGCATTGCCGTTGGTGATCGCCACCAGCGGGAACTTTTTGCCGAGCGCGGCGAGCGTGTCGTGGGTTTCTTGCGGCACGTCAATGCGGCTGCGCCACTGGGCGAAGTTTTGCATGGTGGCTTCGGCACCCGCCGTCGCTTCGGCTTCACTCAGTCCGCGACGCAGCATGGTGAGATGCAGCGCCCTGTGCCGCCACGCGGTAACATCATGATAAATCTCGGCATCCTGTTCAAGCAGCTCTGCCCGCACCGCCTTCCACTCTGCCGCTTCGATATCCGCCGTAGCCGGATGATACTGGCGCAGAAACGCCATGGTTTCCGATTCGGTACGCACGATGACCGGATAATTGTCGTAGAGCGTGTCGTCGAGATCGAAAGTGATCGCGTCGATCTGTCGTAGGGGACGATAAAACTTCATCAGGATTTTCCTCGTTTAGCGCGGGGATGCGCGGCATCGTAAACGGACGCCAGATGTTGGAAGTCGAGGTGGGTATAGATTTGGGTGGTCGACAGATTGGCGTGGCCCAGTAACTCCTGAACCGCGCGCAGATCGCCGCTCGACTCCAGAACGTGAGTCGCAAAAGAGTGGCGCAGCTTGTGGGGATGAATATGGCTGTTCACGCCCTGCTTGATGCCCCACTCGGCAAAACGTTTTTGCACGTTGCGGGTAGAAATCCGTCGGCCTTGATTAGAGAGAAACATTGCGTCATCTTCGGGACCAAACAAATCCCGCAGCGCCAGCCAGTTTTCGAGCCAGGTCACGGCGGTGCGGCCAATCGGCAGCTTGCGCTCTTTGCTGCCTTTACCCATCACCCAGACTTCACCGGAAGGCAAATCGACGTGGCCGATATTAATGCCGACCAGCTCGGAAAGACGCAGACCCGCGCCGTACATCACTTCCAGCATCGCGCGGTCGCGCACGGCTAAAGGATCATTGAGGTCGATATCCAGCAGTTGCCCGACTTCGTCGACATCAATATTTTTCGGCAGGTGCCGCGGCGCACGCGGGGTCGAAATCCCTTTTGCCGGATTGGCCTTCAACACGCCTTGATAGACCTGCCAGTCGAGAAAACTGCGCAACGCGGACATGCGCAGCGCCAGACTCGACGCGCCGAGACCGGCACGCTTGCTGCGCGAGGCCAGCATTCTGACCTTCGCGGCATCGAGGTCGCGCCAGTCGGTAAGGGTTAACTCTGTCGCCATGCCGATCAGCGCCTGCAGCTGATGATGATAACTGCTCTGGGTCAGCGGACTTAGCTGACGTTCAACGCGCAGATAACGCAAAAACGCGTCGACGGCGGGTTGCAGAGGCGAATCGGCGGGGGCAATCATACGCGTTCAATCCAGCGCGAAATCAAACCGGGCAGCATTTTGGCGAGCTGGTCGAGCATCACCGTGCCCATTCCGGCCTGATAATGCTGGGGATCGCGGCTGCTGAAAATCAGCATGCCCAACTCGCCGTGATCGCCCATTAATGACAGCGCGACGGAACCGACCGCCTTGGCCTGTGGCAGAACCAGCAACAGCTCTGGCCCGTTCAGGCTGCCAAGATAGTGCTGGGTGTCGCCAAGCCGTTGAATACGAAGTGATTCAAACGCACTGCGGTTTAACGCCAGATGCGTGAAATCAGACGGCGCGCCGATGCGCCAGCTTTCGCTGAACAGTCGAATATTGGCACCGGCCAGACCAAAACCGCGCCCCCAGCGTTGCAGGCGGTTAAGCATGTCCTGCAAGCTGGTGGCATCGGCCAGATTGGCCTGCAATTCAATGAGTCGCGCAAACAGCGTTTCGTTGATGGTCGCCTGCTCCATCAGCAGCGTGATCTCTTCTTCGAGCTGCGCGATTTGATGGCGCTGACGTCCGAGCTGCCACTCCACCAGCGAGGTGCTGCCTTTCACCGGATGCGGCACGTGCAGCTGTTCTACGCTTCGCGCGTTTCTGATAAAGAAATCCGGGTTTTGCAGCAAATACTGCATGACCAGCTCGTCATCGAGTTCGGTTACGCTATCAATCTGGTCATCGAGATTGTTCATAGATGAATAAATCCGTCATAAACATGGGTGGCAGGACCGGTCATATAGAGCGGATGACCCGGGCCTTTCCAGCGAATGTCGAGGCTGCCTCCCGGCAGTTCTACCTGAACTTCTTCTTCCAGCAAGCCTTGCTGAATGCCAATCGCGACTGCCGCACAGGCGCCGCTGCCGCAGGCCTGCGTTTCGCCCGCGCCGCGCTCGTAAACCCGCAGCTTGACGCTGTTCGAATTGAGCACCTGCATAAAGCCGACGTTCACGCGCTCGGGAAAACGCTCGTGACTTTCGAGCAGCGGACCGAGTTGTTCAACGCTGGCGGTCAGCACGTCATCGACCTGCAACACGCAGTGCGGATTGCCCATCGACACCACGCCGCACAGTACGGTGTGCTCTTCCGCCCGCAAAATGTAGGTTTTCTCGGGTTTCGGCGCGCGGAAGGGAATTTGCTGCGGCTCGAAAATCGGCTCGCCCATATTCACCGTCACCAGCTCGTCTTCGGTGACCGTCAGCGTCATGCGGCCGTTCTGGGTGCTGACCTGAATGTCGCGCTTGTTGGTTAAGCCTTTAATCCGCACGAAACGGGCGAAACAGCGCGCGCCGTTGCCACACTGCATCACTTCGCTGCCGTCGGCGTTGAAGATACGGTAGTGAAAATCCAGCTCGGGATCGTAAGGCGGTTCGACGACCAGCAGCTGGTCAAAGCCGACGCCACGGTGACGATCGGAAAGTCGGCGGATCAGTTCGGGAGAGAAGTAAACATTTTGGGTGACGGCGTCAACGACCATAAAGTCATTGCCCAAGCCGTGCATTTTAGCGAACTGCATATCTTACTCCGCTTGACGCCTGGCCATCGCCAGACGTAATGATCCTGTAGCCTGATGATTAGTATTGCGACGAGCTGTTCTTTTGCGCGTCACGATCGGGAGAGACGCCCGGCGTGGCCGACGGCTGCTGGTTAGGCACCACGACTTTTTTGGCGCTGGTTTTGTCGGCCGGCGGAAAATAGAGAGGGCCTTTCAAGCCACAGCCGGAGAGCGCAAACAGGACCATCGAGGCCAGAGACCAACGGAGTGCGGTTTTCATATTCAGCGTTTTCATGTTGTTTGTTTTCATTTTAATCGGGATCTGCGAGTCACCGTCCAAGCTCTCTATAATCGCAGGTGGATCATGAAAAGCAATAGGAATCGGATATCAAAACAGGGAACGACCGAGGCTGCATTTAGCGCAGAGGCGGTGGATCAGTGGATTTGAAACTGCTGCGCCAGATTGGCCGCCGCCAAGCCTGCCTCTGGCGCGACGGCTGCCAGCTGAGGCAGCACGTTGCTGCGAAAAGGGATCACCTGCGTGCGGCCGTCGAGTGAAACAATCTGGTAAAACTGCGGCAGATTAAAGTTCACAAAGCTCGAGCCGTAGGTAAATCGGTCGTGTGACGACGAGTAGAAACGGCTGACGTCGCGCACCAGATCCTCTTTACTGCCTTCGCAATGGTGATAAACCTCGACGCGGTTCGACTCGTCGAGAATATAGATGGTAAAGCCGCCGTCTTCGCTGGTGGACTCGAAGAAGAACTGAATGATCCCTTCGCTGGCGTAGCCATCCACCGCCGACGGCAGATGCACCTGCGAAGTATCGACTTTTATGGAGCGGCCGTGCAGCTTGTTGTTCGAGATAGCGCCGTAAAACTCGATGGCGTTTTCGAGTTTCTGCACGGAAACGCTCAGACGTTCGAAGAACAGGCCCCACGTTTGCCCAGAAACTCGCACCGCTTTGAATCGGCCCGGCTCCAGACGTTTGCTCGACAGGCGCAGCTCGATGCATTCAGAGACTAACTGCTGAATTCGGGTGCGGATTAAGCCGCGCAGGTGCTGGCTGTAGCAGAATACTTCGACGGATTCGGGCGGCGCGGCGTCTTGATGCATCTTGCCGAGAATGGTTTTCAGCGCCTCGAGCACAGCCTGCTCGCTGTTGAAATGCAGCGTTCGCACTTCGTTCCACGAGTTGCGATAGAGCAGGTCGATACTGCCGACCAGACACTGCTGCTGCTCGCCGAAGCTGAAAACGTCGAGTTTACGGAAGTCAAAATGCACCACCTGATTGCGGAACGCCGCGGTCGGATCGTGTTCGAGATTGACGATAATCGACAGGTGGCGAATTTCGCAGGGGCTGTACAACGCTTTCGGCGTTGGCGCGGGCAGGCGAATCGGGAAGTTGTGCGACACGTCGGCGACCAGCTCGCGCAGCTTGGAAATATCACACAGATTGCTGCTCTTTATATGCAGACGGGTCGTCGGCGTCAGCAATCCGTTGAAATAGGCCCACGCCACCAGCTTGCTCAGATAGCGGTTATATTCCAGCGGCTGATGGCTGATGATTGAATCCATCGACGGCGACTGGTTATAAAGATACCAGCCGGTACGATTGGCGCGGCCAACGGGTACATGAATAAAGGTCAGGTCGCTTTCGGACAGGTCGGGAGAAATTTGCGGATTGACCAGCGTGACCTTGCCCGGCAGCGCTTCAAACGCGGCGTAGAGTTTGCGGGTCAGCACGCCGATATCCTGCGGACTGGCGCTGACGCTGAGATTGTTGCGGCGCGCAAAGCGGATAAGATTTCGATAGCTTTGCATCATCGCGTCGAGCAATTCGTTGTGCGCTTCACGCACGCGCTCGATTTTCCAGTTGGCGCGGTTGTCGAGAATTTCAAGACGCTCGGCGCTCCAGCCCCATTCGCTGACCAGCTGGGTCAGGATTTCACGTCGCCAGCCGACAGAAGCGCGCGCGCGCGAAAGCTTCTCGCACACTTTGAGATAGAAACAGCGGCGCACTAAATCGAGGCGGGTGAAATCTTCAATTTGCGTCAGATAACGGGTAACGCGGTCCAGCATCATGCAGTAAGCGTCGAGCCCAAAACAGACGATTTCGCCCTGATGCAGGCGCTGTTTGATATCCATCGCCAGCAGTTGGGTATTCGGATATTCCCAGGAATAGGCTTCGAGCAGCAGCGTTTTCAACACGGCTTTATAAGGCGAGTCGATACTTTTATAGAGCTGCCACAGGCTGGCACCGAAATACTCTTCGGCTGAGAGCGTGCTCAGCCCGCCGAGGTCGAGCCACTCGTTCGGGGTCAGCGCGCCCTGTGAATAAAGGGAGAGCACGTATTCGTCGTAATGCGGCTCTTCTTCGCCGGGCACCATATTCCACAGAATACGTTTACCCGCGAGGCGCACGGCGGTACGGTAAAATTCGTCGAGCAGCAGAATATGTTGCGTGGAACCGCAGTCTTCACCGCTCAGGCTGCCGCTTTCATTATGACGGAAACGGTTTTCGTCGATCATGAAGAAGCTGACTTCAACGCCCAGCGACGCCGCCCACTGTTCGAGCAGCGAACATTTTTGCTGCAGGCGGTTGCGCTCTTCGTTGTCGAGCCAGGATTGGTGGCAGACCCAAATGTCGAGATCAGAGCTTTGGCTCTGGCCAATAGAGGAGGTGCTGCCCATCGAATAAACGCCGGTTATCGGCAATTCGCCCTTTATGGTCGGTTCGATCGGGTGAGCGCTTTTTTCTTCGAGGTCGTTCAGCCAGGCTTGCTGGGATTCATCAGGCGTGAAGATGCAGACGCCGTGGGGCACTTTACCTTCAAGGTAACCCGGCATCAGTGGATGATGATGATGTAACAAGATGGGCAACAGACTGTAGACCTGCTGGAAAGCGGGACCCTGAGCCACAACGGCGCGATCAACGCGTAGCTGATTTATTGCATCCAATCTTTGCTTTAATGTCTCGATGTAGAGGTACAAGACTATTCGCCTGATTTTCAGTGTTTGGAAACAACCCCGTCTCCAAATTCGTCGTGAGCTTTTACTAAGCTTTAATTTATATTATGAATTGACGAATATTTGCTGGAAACGTGATCAATTTAACACCTTGCCGTTTGACGGTAAAGGAAGTAACGCACCACAATTACTGTTGCGTCTTTATACATTTTACTTCCTTATACGTCACGCCACAAATTTCCCTGTTTACCCGCACTAACTCCCCTGAACGCTGACACCTTGACACTGTAGGTGTTAGGATGGTCCGCGAAATTAAAAAAAACGGTAACAAGCATGTTAGACAAAATCATTCGAATTGCCACCCGTCAGAGCCCGCTGGCTCTGTGGCAGGCACAATTTGTACAAAGCCGCCTCAAAGCCTTCCACCCCGATTTACAGGTGGAATTAGTGCCCATGGTCACCAAGGGTGACATTATTCTCGACACGCCGCTCGCCAAAGTCGGCGGTAAAGGCCTGTTCGTGAAAGAGCTTGAACTGGCGATGCTCGAAGGCCGGGCGGATATCGCCGTGCATTCGATGAAAGACGTGCCGGTCGACTTCCCTAAAGGTTTAGGTCTGGTGACGATTTGCGAACGCGAAGATCCGCGTGACGCCTTTGTCTCCAACGATTTTGCCAGTCTCGATGATTTGCCTGAGGGCAGCATTGTCGGCACATCCAGCCTGCGTCGTCAGTGTCAGCTGCGCGAACAGCGCCCTGACCTGATTATCCGTGATTTACGCGGCAATGTCGGCACCCGTTTGGCAAAATTAGATAAAGGCGATTATCACGCCATTATTCTGGCCTGCGCGGGCCTGATTCGCCTGGGTCTGGAGTCACGCATTCGTACTTCGCTGTCGCCGGAAGCCTGTCTTCCTGCTGTCGGTCAGGGCGCGGTCGGCATTGAGTGCCGTCTCGACGACACGCGTACTCGCGAGCTGCTGGCGCCTCTTGCCCACCGCGAAACCACCCTGCGCGTGCTGGCCGAACGCGCGATGAACACCCGTCTCGAAGGCGGCTGTCAGGTGCCGATTGGCAGCTACGCCGAGCTTGATGGCGACACGCTGTGGCTGCGTGCGCTGGTTGGCGCGCCGGATGGCAGCCAGATGGTGCGCGGCGAACGCCGTGGGCCAAGCAGCGAGGCCGAAAGTATGGGGATTAGTCTGGCAGAAGAGCTGCTCGAAGGCGGCGCGCGCGAAATTTTGCAGGAAGTTTATCAGGGTAATCTGCCGCGATGACCATTCTGGTGACCCGCCCCTCTCCTTCCGGAGAACAGCTTGTTGCCCGGCTCAGAACGCTGGGAAGGGTCGCCTATCACTCGCCGTTAATCGAATTTGCGCCGGGAAATGACCTGCCGCAGCTTCCCGCCATGCTCGCCACGCTTGCGCCAAAAGACCTGATTTTCGTGTTGTCGCAGCACGCCGTGAAGTACGCAGACCGCGCGCTGCATGAGCAGGGCCAACACTGGCCGGATTTTGTAAGCTATTATGCTATAGGACGAACCACCGGTTTGCTGATGCATCGGGCAAACAGCCTGCCGATAATTTATCCGCAGGACGGTGAAACCAGCGAGACGCTGCTGACGCTTTCGGCGCTGCAAACCTCTGCAATTTCGGGTCATAACGCCTTGATTTTGCGTGGCAACGGCGGACGTGAACTGCTGGCGGACACGCTAAGGGAGCGCGGTGTTAACGTGAGCTATTGCGAATGTTACCGACGCAGCCCGCTTTATTATGACGGCAGCGAGCAGAGCTCCAGCTGGCAGCGAGCCGGAATTAATACTCTGGTGGTCACCAGCGGAGAAATGTTACAACAGTTATATACGTTAGTTCCTGATTACTATCGAACAACTTGGCTCTTGGGCTGCACGTTGGTAGTAGTGAGCGAACGTTTGGCGACTCTGGCCCGTCAACTTGGCTGGCAATCGATTAGGGTCGCAGAAAACGCAGATAATGATGCGCTGATCCGTGCATTAAAAACCGTGTAAAAAAACTGACTAAGGGATGTGCCCAGATGACGGAACAAAAAAATCCTTCCGTAGAGCTTGATAAACAAGACCTTGCGGTTGAGAGCCCCCAACAGCCAGATTCTGCTCCTCGTGAAACTGTACCTAGGGAAAAACGTACGGGACCTGTGTTGGGTGCTATCGCCATCGTCTTGGTGATCGCGCTGGGCGTAGGCGTTTACTATCACGGACACCAACAGGCCAAGGCGGATATCGCCACCAATGAAGCGTTGCAGGCCCAGCTTGCCGAGCTGAAAAATAGCCAGTCGCAGGACAAGCAGCAAATTAATACCTTGCTGGGTCAGCAGGATAAATCGTTGCAGGAAGCCGCGCGCCAGCAGGCGTCGTTCAGCCGTCAGTTGAGCGAATTGCAGGATAAAGTCGCCAGCATTTCCGGCAGCGATGCCAAAACCTGGATGCTGTCGCAGGCAGATTTCCTGGTCAAACTGGCCGGTAGAAAACTGTGGAGCGATCAGGATGTCACCACCGCCGCCGCGCTGCTGAAAAGCGCCGACGCCAGCCTCGCCGACATGAACGATCCTAGCCTGATTGACGTTCGCAAGGCGATCAATGAAGACGTGGGCAGCCTGTCCGCCGTGACGCAGGTCGATTTCGACGGCATCATTCTGAAAGTTAATCAGCTCTCCAATCAGGTCGATAATCTGCGTCTTGCCGACAACGATACCGACGATTCACCGATGGACAGCGACAGCGGCGAGCTTTCCAGCTCTCTGACCGAATGGCGTCAGAACCTGAGCAAAAGCTGGCACAACTTTATGACGGATTTCATCACCATCCGCCGTCGTGATACCAGCGCCGAACCTTTATTAGCGCCGAATCAGGACGTTTATCTGCGCGAAAATATCCGTTCTCGCCTGCTGGTCGCCGCGCAGGCCGTGCCGCGCCATCAAAACGAGATCTACAAACAGTCGCTGGAAACCGTGTCGACCTGGGTTCGCGCCTACTTTGATACCACCGATCCGGCGACCAAGGCGTTCCTGAACGATCTGGACAATCTGAGTCAGCAGTCTGTTTCGATGGACGTGCCTGACCAGCTGAAAAGCCAGCCGATGCTCGAAAAACTGATGCAGACGCGCGTGCGTAACCTGCTCCAGCAGCCCGCCGCCGCGACCACCGCCAAACAGGGGGAATAACGCATGCTACGTGTTCTCATACTGTTTTTGATCGTTATTGCCGGGATTGTCGTCGGTCCCATGCTGGCGGGTCATCAGGGTTACGTGCTGATTCAGACGGATAATTATAATGTCGAGACTAGCGTTACCGGTCTGGTCATCATGGCTATCCTGCTGTTTGTGGTGCTGTTTTTCGTCGAATGGCTGCTGCGTCGCCTGTTCCGCACCGGCGCACGTACGCGTGGCTGGTTCGTAGGTCGCAAACGCTCGAAGGCGCGTAAACAGACGCAGCGCGCGATGATCAAACTTGCCGAAGGCGACCATCGTCAGATGGAAAAACTGCTGGCGCGCAATGCCGATCACGCCGAACAGCCGATGGTGAACTATTTGCTGGCCGCCGAAGCTGCCTCACAGCGTGGCGACGAGATCCGCACCAATCAGTATCTCGAGCGTGCTGCCGAGCTGGCCGACACCGATCAGCTGCCGGTGGATATCACCCGCGTGCGTATTCAGCTGGCGCAGGGCGAAATTCACGCCGCGCGTCACGGTGTTGACCGCCTGATTGCCCTGTCGCCGCGTCATCCCGAGATTTTGCGCTTGGCCGAACAGGCTTACATGCGCACGGGTGCCTATGCCTCGCTGATGGAAATCCTGCCGTCGATGGCGAAAGCCGATATCTATGACGAAGAGCAGCTGCAACTGATTCAGGAGCAGGCGTACGTCGGCGTGATGAATCAGCTGATGGCGGAAGAAGGCAGCGAAGGCCTGAAACGCTGGTGGAAAAATCAGAGTCGTAAAACGCGTCACGAGCCTGCGCTACAGGTCGCGATGGCGGCACATTTGATTCAGTGCAACGACCATGATTTGGCGCAAGAGGTGATTCTCGACGGGCTCAAGCGTCAATACGACGAGCGTCTGGTGGCGATGATGCCGAAGCTGCGTTCTGGTAATCCTGAACAGCTGGAGAAGTTCCTGCGCAACGCTATCAAGCAAAATGGCGCGACGCCGTTGCTGAACAGCACGCTCGGACAGCTTCTGCTGAAGCACGGAGAGTGGTTGCAGGCCAGCGAAGCATTTAAGGAAGCCTTGAAACAGCGTCCCGATGCCTACGATTACGCCTGGCTCGCCGATGCGTTGGACAAGCTGCATAAACCCGCCGAAGCCGCTGAAATGCGCCATCAGGGCCTAATGCTGACGATTAATAATTCGCAGCAGTAAAGTGTGTAAGGCTTAAAAACCAGACCATCAAAAGCTCGCTTCGGCGGGCTTTTTTTTACCTATTTTCCGCCCTATTCCCCGTCCAATTACCAAATTACAGGCAAAAAAAAACACTTGCCGAGTGGGCAAGTGTGAAAACAATCAGGTCTTTGACAACAGGGTAGTGTCACACTCAACGTATTGCCTGCTGGTTGATAACGTCTTAAAGAAGTTATCGGTCAGATAGACAGGAGACACTGTAATTTGGCTCTGCATCATTCCCAGGTATATGAAGCTACGCAATCATAAAGGGTGGAATGAGCATCTACGGGGCAGATATTGCAGGAAACATGCCAAAAGATAAAGTCCGAAATTATCAATCCCGCAATAAATTTCAATTCATTGATATTAATAAGAATAATAGACTAAAAATCCTGACGATTTTTGATAGGTCGCTAAACCGCTGTAAGAAAAGCGTTTTGCTGTCGTCATTGTGTCGCTGGGCAGTGACAGTATTGCGATCTTTAATTATTTATGATTATTTTCAACGTGATAAGTGTCTGCTTTTAGCGACAGCCATTATTGAGAATGGAGACACTTTTAAGCAGGCAAACTGGCGGGATGAGATGACAAAAGAAGATAAGAAGATAAGAAGATAAGAAGATAAGAAGATAAGAAGATAAGAAGATAAGAAGATAAAATGCAGAAACAGAAAAACAAAAAGCCCCGCATTTCTGCAGGGCTCTTTATTTGAATTGGTCGGCGAGAGAGGATTCGAACCTCCGACCCACTGGTCCCAAACCAGTTGCGCTACCAAGCTGCGCTACTCGCCGATGTACTGCTTTTCTTTACTATCACAACCTGTGTTACGGATTACGTGGTGCAAAGCGATTAAAGTTGTGTGTGGTGCGAAGAGAGGGACTTGAACCCTCACGTCCGTAAGAACACTAACACCTGAAGCTAGCGCGTCTACCAATTCCGCCACCTTCGCACTGTCACAAACTTTACTCTTATTACTCACACTTACTTCACAAGGAAGAAGTGGGGTGGCTAATGGGGCTCGAACCCACGACAACTGGAATCACAATCCAGGGCTCTACCAACTGAGCTATAGCCACCATTGTATCTTTACTTCACGTCCGAAACTAACACCGCAACTCTTTGCGCAAAACCAACCGAGGTCAATGGTGCGCCCGACAGGATTCGAACCTGAGACCTCTGCCTCCGGAGGGCAGCGCTCTATCCAGCTGAGCTACGGGCGCTTAGCGCCGTTGCGGGAGGGGATACTACGGTCAAACCGCGATCCTGTCTAGTGCTTTTTTTTAAAAAAGTTTCGTTTGATTACGAATTGTCCATTGCGCACTAAAATTAAGCATTTCAGCCTCCCCTCCCCGCTTTCTTTATCGAAAAAGCCGTTATTGGCTTCTACGGTTCATGCCAAGCGCCAGATAAATCAGCGACACGGCAGCAATAAATACGGCACCTACCACCAAAGAAATACGCGTATCCGGGTTAATTGCCATCCCAACCAGCACGCAAAGCAGGAAAGCCAGCGTCAGATAGTTGGTATAAGGGAACAGAATCGACTTGAACGGATGACTTTTCAGCGCCTCGCGATGCGCCTCACGGAAACGCAGCTGGCTGACCAGCACCACAAACCACGGAATCATGCCCGGCAGCACGCTCGCACTGTAGACGTAAACGAATACCTGCTCTGGATTCGGGATCAGGTAATTCAGGCCGGAACCCACCAGCAGACAGATAATCGTGACCGCAATTCCATACACCGGCACGCCGCTCTTCGACACTTTCGACAGAAACGCAGGCAGCTGACGATTCTGCGACAGCGCGTAAAGCATGCGACCGCAGCTGTACATTCCGCTGTTACAGCCTGAAAGCGCCGCCGTCAGCACCACAAAGTTGATGATTCCCGCCGCCGCCGTGATACCGACTTTAGCAAAGGTCAGCACGAACGGGCTGCCGTGGGTGCCCATTTCGTTCCACGGGAAGATAGTGATCACTACGAAGATAGCGCCGACGTAGAAAATCAGGATCCGCCACAGGATGTTATTGATGGCGCGCTTGAGCGTCACCTGCGGATTCTTGGCTTCACCGGCGGTAATGCCGACCAGCTCGACGCCCTGATAAGAGGCGACCACAATACACAGCGCAAACAGGAAGCCTTTCCAGCCACCCGCGAAGAAGCCGCCGTGAACCGTCAGATTATCAAAGCCGATCGCCTGACCGTGGTTACCAAAGCCGAAGAAGATGACGGCCAGCCCGACCACAATCATCACGATAATGGTGGTGATTTTGATCAGCGCAAACCAGAACTCCATTTCGCCATACAGCTTGACGGCGGCCAGATTGGCGGCAGCAACGATAGCGACGGCGGCCAGCGCCGGGATCCACTGTGGAAGCTCGGGGAACCAGAACTGCGCGTAAACGCCGATGGCGGTAATCTCGGAAATGCCGACCGCAATCCACATAAACCAGTAGCCCCACGCGGTCAGATAACCGAAATAGGGGCCAAGATATTTATGCGCATAAACCGCGAAAGATCCCGCGACCGGCTCGAGGTGCAGCATTTCGCCCATCGAACGCATAATGAAAAACACAAATACGCCGGCCAGAATATAGGCCAGCAATACGGAAGGACCGGCCCACCTTAGCGTGCTCGCCGCCCCCATAAACAGCCCTACGCCGATAGTCCCGCCTAACGCTATCAACTCGATGTGGCGGGCTTCCAACCCTCGATGGAGCCCTTGCTTCTCTTCGCTACTCGCCATAAATCCTCTGTTTCTCGAATGTTGTGCTTGCTCTGTGTCCCGGGTGGCCCGGACTATTATTGTTATTTCCCAAGCAAGGAAGGTAAGTCCCAAGCTCAGGGCAGATAAAAACGGCGGTATGGTTCCGTATTTTGCAGTCAGTTGCAAACAGGATTGAACAAAATAGCGGTACAGGTCGAATTTGCGGCGAGATGACGAGAAGAGAGGCTCTGTGACCCGGAGGAATGTCGGGTCACAGAGGGAATGCAAAAAACAGCAACCCTTTGTTTTAATTGATTGAAATTTGCACAGCTCTATATTTAGGCAGTAATATCAAACCAGTCATCAGCATTTGACGATAGATAGCCTATTCACTCTGATAGCAGGTATCACGCTGTGGCAAAGTATCAGATCGACTCAATACAACATTGGGAACCCTTTGAACACGACGGTGTGAGCTACTCACTTTCACATCTTGATGTCCACGAGATGACATATAAAGGAACTAAGCAAGATTATACCTTTGTCGTAACTTACGGCCTGCACTGCTTCGCCAAAGAGGATACGCCCTACGTCATTTCCGTAGTGTATAAAGACGGTCGCGAAAATAAAACCGTTTGCATGGAACGTTACGAAGCCTCAAAACATCTACGTCACATTTTGGAGAATTTGCCTACCCTGGCCTTGTTTCAAACGACTGTAGATAAGTTTTTTACTCTAGATATGCTGAACACTTTCACCAGAAAATATGAGCCCTATAAGGTCTGTATCGCCTTCTATAAAGAAAAGCGCCTGCTGCGGATGCATATTCTTTCAGCATTCTTTGCTCGGACAGGTCCGGGTGCTGTAGGCGTAAAAATCCCCAACAAGTCTGTAAGCTTGTTTAAAGTCGCGATGGACATAGCGGCTAAGCCAAGAAATGCCAATATTCCAAAAGAAGCAACCAATAGAAAAGGCATGGGGCAGAACGTCAAAAGTGGAATTGAATAGAAATAAAGAAGAGTTGAAGCTGAGGCAGAGGCAGAAGAAAAGACGACCCCCTTTCGGGGGTCTCAGCCGCTTTTAGGCGGGTCAGGACACTTTACCGTCATGGACGAACCTGTTGCCAGGAAGTGGGATGCGATTTCGTTGCCAAAATCCCTGTAACCATCCACCGAATAATTCTATACGCATTACGGTGGATGTTCAATCTATGACCAGTGTTATAAACGGCGCGAGTAATAGTAGTAGACGAAACGCAGCAGTTTGAGTTGGCGCGGCAGGCGGCTTGGTTGATTGAGCAGGCGATATAGCCACTCCAGCCCCAGCTTTTGCCAGCCTTTAGGCGCGCGTTTTACTGCGCCGATAAAGACATCGTAAGTGCCGCCGACGCCCATATACAGCGCGTCAGGGTAAACTTTTCGACAGTCACGCATCAGGATTTCCTGACGCGGCGACCCCATCGCTACCGTGACAATTTGCGCGCCGCTGGCTTTGACCCGCTCGAACAGCGCGTCGCGCTCAGCCGGTGTGAAATAACCGTTCTGGCTGCCGACGATATTCACGTTCCACTGCCGGCGCAGTTTGTCTTCCGTTTTCGCCAGCACTTCCTGCCTGCCGCCAATCAGAAAAACCGGCGTACCAAGCTGGCCCGCGCGATGCATCAGCGTTTCCCAGAGGTCGGCGCCCGGCACGCGTTCAACGTGGGCGTCAGGGTATTTGCGGCGAATCGAGGCAATCATGCTCACGCCGTCGGCGTACTTGTAATCGGCATCCTTGATAAGCGCGCGCAGCTGGGCGTCGCGCTCGGTAGCCAATACTTTCTCCGCATTAATCGCTATCAGCGTGCCGGTTTTTACGCCGTTTTCAGAAAGCAGATGATCGCGGAACTCGGTTATATTGCGAAACCCCCACAGCTCGATATCGCGGATGCAATACTTCGGAATAGTAGGCGGAACCGAAGAAGGAATAGCGTTGGAATTCATCATTATCCTTTATCGCGCACCAGAGGTTCGGCGATAGCCACAGCCTCCACGTCGGCGATTTGCCTGACGCGCGCTCTTATTAATCCTGCCGAATCAAACAGCCAGTAAAGCAGCTTGGCGGCGAGTAAACACAGGCCGAAAATAACGGCGAAAAATATTACCCGCGAGAAGAAGGAGTCGACGCCTTCGCGAGCCAGCACAATCATATTGAATACCGCGCCGAAACAAAAGCTCTGCAGAATCGCCGCCTTGTAAGGGTTGGCACTGTTTTTACCCAAGGCATAAATCCAGTCGAACCACTTGATAATCAGCCCAACCGCCACCGCGCCCAGCGGGATAAACGCCGCGCCGCCCATGACGACCAGCGAGCCAATCAGCGTCGGAGAAATGGCGAGGCCGGAATGGTTGTCGAGCACTTCCCAGGTAAAATAGTTGCCGGTATTCATCACCGCCGACGGCCTGCCGTGCCACAGCCAGCTCGGAATAAATACGTAAAAATCGCGCACGATCGGCATCAGTCCCTGGAAGTGAATCTTGTCGTAATTCTGCAAAAGCAGCGCCAGATTCTCCCACGGCGAGAAGGTGTCGCGCGTCAGATACAGAAAGGTATAGAAAGCTTCAGGCCCGCTGACGTCGAGATTATAGCGTTTCAGCGCCAGCCAGAACATGCCGACCACCGCCATCACGCCCGCCAGCAGCAGCATCCACAGCGTTATCCAGCCGCGAATGATGCCGATAAACAGAAACAGCGCCACCGCAATAATGATGTTGGCCCGCGTGCCGCCCACAATCACGTAGGTCAGCAGGCCGAAAGCGAAGGTGCTGGCGAGAAACAGCAGCCAGTTTCGACCCGACTGATTGAGGAAGTAGACCACCAACATTGCCGGAATAAAGAAGTAAAAGAAGCGCTTGAGCGCCACGCCCGACACGTTGCTGGAAAAAATCTGGCTGTAGGAAGTCAGCTTGAACAGCAGGAAGCCGTTGTGGGCAAAGAAAATCCCGAGCGTGACGAACGCCACCAGCGCCATCAGTATCCAGCTCAGATTGGTTTCCACGCGATTCAGGGTGAATATCTCACGCGACGGCCCTTCGCGCGCCTTGCGCAGCCGCGTTTTATACACCACGTAATAGATGGCGTAAAAACAGGTCGCCGACAGCAGCGCCTGCAACAGATAAGGCACCGGCACCACGGTCACGTTGAAATCGAACACTAAAATGCTGGTCAGCGGAAAACCGAAATAAAATGTCAGCAGATAGAGCACTGAAAAAAACAGATTGAAACTGAAACGTACCCGCCGGAATTCGAGGTAGGTGAGCGTCAGGATAAACAGCAGCGAAAACGCATAAACGGCGCTCAGGCCGCCCCACTCTGCCAGCGTCATGATGCCACTCCCGCAGCGCGATTCAGCGCCTCTACCCAACCCTGAATATAATTTGGATTAAAGAAGGCAATCTTTTCGCGATCGGCATTGAGCAGCTGACGGCGCGCTTCGGCGAGCGTCGTTTCATCAAGCGCATCGTCGGTAAACAGCACCGGCAGATTTTGCTCGGTCATATCCTGCCAGAACGGATTTTTACGGCTCAGCACAAACGGCACGCCAAACTGAATCAGCAGGCACAGCGTGCCGATCCCCTGCTGGCGCTCGAAGATAAAGTAGCCCAGCGAGCAGCTTTTCAGCAGCGCTAAATAGTCGGTAAACGCCATCGACTCGGTCAGCAGCTCGACGTTTTCGGCGGGAAACAGCGCCAGCGCCTCGCGACGAACCTGCTCGATATAGGCCTGATTATTGGCCGGATAACCCATCGGGATCACCACTCGAATCGCGCTGCCCCACTGTTTATGAATCGCGCGTAACGCCTCGAGATGTAAATTGCTCGGGTCGCCGGAGTTGCCCACCAGCACGCGAGGCATGCCTTCGGGCGCGGGCGTATTGGCAGGTAGCGTCAGCGCGGGATCCATTCGGGTCGGGAAATAGAGCAACGAGGCCGGCACGCGCGGATGACGCTGGCGGTAATGGCTTAGGTCGCCGCGCGTAGCAAATACCTGTCCGATTCGGCCCTGCGCAATCCGGCGCAAAACGTAAAACATTTTAAACTTGAGGCTTGAGGCGGTTTCGTAAAGATCCGCGCCCCACACGTGCCAACACGCCTGCTGCGGCCTGATTTTTCCGCCCAGCAACGCCAGCCAGATAATCGGATTAAACTGTCCGTGGAAGAAAAAGCGGGTGTTTCTATCGGCCTGCGCTTTGGCGATCACCGCCTGCGCCAGCGATTTTTTATCGCCGTGAACTTCAATATTCAGCTGTGAAAAAGCGGCAAGGGTTTCAGGGTCGCGGCTGGCGACCATAAAATGCTGCGCCTGCGCTTTCGGAACGTGAGTCAGCAGCACGTCATTGAAGAAGCGCAGCACGGTTACATTATGGTGCGGGATATCAGATCCCAAAACGTGAATCAGCGTTGTCATGCTCGTCTACGATAAATAACAAAAAAGGTACAGCACAGCGCAAAGTACAGAATGTAGGTGGCCATGTAGGCCTGCGCGGCGCCGAGGGCACCATGCATCGGAATCAACCAATGCGAAAATAGGGTCAGCAGCGTGAACTGGCTGATTTCGGTCAGCAGGTAAAAACGTAGCGACGCCTTGGCAATCACCAGATATCCAAAAATATAGGCGCTGACTTTTAACACGTCGCCCACTAGCTGCCAGGCAAAAAGATCGCGCATGGCGGTAAATTGCGACGAAAACAGTAGCCAGATAGCAAAATCGCGCAGCAGCCACACGCTAAAACTCACCGCCGCAACTACCGGCATCACGAATTTCAACGCCTTGATGATTTCGCGACTAATCTCGGCCTTGCTGTTTAATCGTGCCAGCGTCGGCAATAAATAGACGCTAAACGAGGCGGTGATAAATTGCAGATAGGCGTCGGAAATGCTGCTGACACCTTGCCAAATCCCAACCGCCTGCCAGCCATCGTGTTCGGCCAGCAGATTACGCATCATGACGTAGGCCACCGGCAGTGTCACGGAGGTCATCAACGCCATCAAGGTAAATTTGGCAAAATGACGCGCCAGCTGGCTGTCCCAGGAAGGTTTTAAAAAGTTAAGCGCAAAGGCGCGACGACGGAACAGCATGATACCCGCAGGTACCACCACCAGCGCCGGAACCAGCGCGAAGCCGACCAGCGCGCCGGAATAACCGCCGAGCGTGAAGCACAGCCAATAGGCCACCAGCCCGATCAGACTGCCGCCGATCACCGCCAGCGCGTTGCCCTGCGCGTCGCGATAACCTTTGAGGATCGCCTGAAACAGGTTGGCGTAGGCGATGCCCATTTGAATCAGCGCCACGGCGCGCACCACGGATTCATAACCGGCATGGCCGAACAGCGCCACGCTGACCGGCTCGGCGGCCAGCAAAAACACCAGCGCCAGCAGCGTCGAGAAGCCCAGCACCATCGCCGAGGCCGTGCCCAATACCGCGCGTAAACGTTCGGGCTGCTGCTGGTGTTCGGCGACATATTTGGTCACGCCGTTATAAATACCCGCGCCCGACAGCACGCCGAGCACCGTAATCAGCTGACGGAAATTTCCCGCCTGTCCGACGCCGGTCGGGCCAAAGGCGACGGCCAGCAGTTTAATGACCACCAAACCGGCGGCGATTTTTATCAGCGTCGAGCCGGCGGTCCAAAGAGAAGCTTTTGCAAGAGACATATCAGGCGAAGAAGCTCCGCAGCGTGGAGATAACCGCCTGTTGCATCACGTTACTCATGTTGTAAAACAGCGGCAGGCGCACCAGCTTGCTGCTCTCTTCGGTGGTAAATTTATCTTCACCGCAGAAGTAGCCAAACTTTTTGCCCGCCGTCGAGGAGTGCAGCGGAATGTAATGGAAGACGGTCAGGATTTCGGCCTCTTTCATGTAATCGATTAACGCATCGCGCTGCGCGCCGCTGTTGAATTTTATGTAAAACATGTGCGCATTGTGCTCGCAGCCGGGCGCGATAGTCGGCAGAATCAGCTCGCCTTTATCGGCCAGCGGCTTCAGCGCCTGCTGATAGTTGTTCCACAGCTCAAGGCGGCGCTGGTTGATTTTTTCGGCGGCTTCGAGCTGCGCCCACAGATAGGCGGCCTGCAAATCGGCCATCAGATAGCTCGAGCCAATGTCGTGCCAGGTATATTTGTCGACCTGCCCACGGAAAAACTGGCTGCGATTGGTGCCTTTCTCGCGAATGATTTCGGCGCGTTCGACCAGCGTGCGATCGTTAATCAGCGTCGCGCCGCCTTCGCCACCGGCGGTATAGTTTTTGGTTTCATGAAAACTAAAGCAGCCGATGTGCCCGATAGTGCCCAGCGCGCGGCCTTTATAGGTCGACATCACGCCCTGCGCCGCGTCTTCGACCACAAACAGCTTATATTTTTCCGCCAGCGCCATAATGGTATCCATTTCACAGGCGACGCCCGCGTAATGTACCGGCACGATAGCCCGCGTTTTCTCGGTGATCGCCGCTTCAATCAGTTTTTCGTCGATGTTCATGGTATCTGGACGAATATCGACGAAAACGATGGTCGCGCCGCGCAGCACAAAGGCGTTGGCGGTCGAGACAAAGGTGTAGCTCGGCATGATCACTTCATCGCCCGCCTTGATGTCCAGCAAAATGGCGGCCATCTCCAGCGACGCGGTGCAGGAGGGGGTTAACAGCACCTTCGGACAGTTGAAATTCTTTTCGAGCCATTGCTGGCAGCGACGGGTAAAACCGCCGTCGCCGCAGAGTTTTCCGCTGCCCATCGCGGCCTGAATATAGTCAAGTTCGGTGCCAACAACGGGAGGAGAGTTGAATGGGATCATAAGGTTACCTGTACAGCCAAAAGGCTGAATGAGACAGTGTGCCGCCGCTGGCGCGATAAAGATTCAGCGCCGCGATATTGCCCGTTTGCGTGGCGACTTTCAGCTGGCTAAAGCCCTGCGCGATGCACCAATGCCTGGCGGCATTGACCAGCTGTTTGCCGATCCCGCGCCCCGTCGCCTGCGGCTGAACCGCCAGCAGCCCGATGCGGGCGATGCCCGGCTCGAGAGGACGCAACGTCACAAAACCGAGCAGCTGGCCATTTTGCGTTTTAAGCGTTAAACAATGAGTATCGAAGGTGCCGAGAATGGCTTTTTCGGCCCACAGCGAATAGAAACGGCCCGAATCGCCGCGCTGATACCACGGCGCGCGAAAACGGCTGAGCTGAAAGGCGCTGCCCGCCAGCTGGCCCACGGCGGCGAGATCGGCCTGCGTGCCTAGCGCGTAATCGACGGCGTCACCTTCTGCATTACCTTCCGCGTCACCTTCTACGCCAACATCGGCGTTGCGCAGGTCCAGCGTGAAGTCGATTTCACCCTCTACCAGCCGAAACCCGAGCGAATACAACGCGTCGAGGGTTTCGCCCTGATCGGCCTGAACCTTGACCTGCACCAGCGGAAAGGCGTTGAAATCCTGCCGCTGCAACACGTTTTCGGCCAGATCGAGCGTCAGTTTAGCGCTCGGACGCGAGAAAAAATCGCTTTCCCACTGCAAATAATCAACTCGCCCGCGGATAAGATTGTCGTTCATTTTTCCCCACGCTCCACGTCACTCGAAATGGACTTAGCGCCACACACCTTTGGTGTCGACGACCCAGCGTTGCGTAATCTTTTCGCCTGCAATGTCTTTGAACGCGCTGTGGTCGACCAGCATCACCAGCACGTCGGCCTGCGCAAGCGCATTCTCGATCGATTGCAGTGTCGCCTTGTTTTCCAGCGCGGCCGGAAGATGGTCGACGTTGGGCTCGACGGCCCAGGTTTCGCCCGCGTGCCAGTCGGCAATCAGCTGCGCGACGTGTACCGCCGGACTCTCGCGCAAATCGTCGATGTCGGGTTTAAAGGCCAAACCGAAGCAGGCGATTTTCACCTCGGCGGCGCGCTTGCCGGTGGCGGTCAGGCAGTCGGCGACGGCGGCTTTCACCTTGTCGACGACCCAAAATGGCTTGCCGTCGTTCACTTCGCGCGCGGTCTGAATCAGTCGCGCGAGGTCAGGATGCTGAGAGACGATAAACCACGGATCGACCGCGATGCAGTGTCCACCGACGCCCGGCCCCGGTTGCAGAATGTTGACTCGCGGATGGCGATTAGCCAGGCGAATCAGCTCCCACACGTTAATGCCCTGCGCATCGCACAGCAGCGACAGTTCGTTGGCAAAGGCAATATTGACGTCGCGGAAGCTATTTTCGGTCAGCTTGCACATCTCTGCCGTGCGGCTGTTGGTCACCACACATTCGCCTTCGAGGAAAATATTATACAGCTCGCTGGCGCGCTGCGAGCACTGCGCCGTCATGCCGCCAATCACGCGGTCGTTTTTAATCAGCTCGACCATCACTTTGCCCGGCAGCACGCGCTCCGGGCAGTAGGCGATATTGACGTCCGGCGCGGCGGCGTCGTGCTGCGGAAAACGCAGGTCAGGACGCAGATCGGCCAGCCACGCGGCCATTTGCTCCGTCGCGCCAACCGGCGAGGTCGATTCGAGAATAATCAAATCGCCTTTCTTCAGCACGGCGGCCAGTGAGGTCACGGCTTTTTGCACGTAAATCATGTCGGGCTGATGGCCGTCTTTAAACGGCGTCGGCACGGCGATCAAAAAGGCGTCGGCGGGTTCGGGCGCCGTCACGGCCTTGAGGAATCCCTCTTCCACCGCCTTTTTCACCAGATTTTCGAGTTCTGGTTCGACGATGTGTACACCGCCGCGATTAATAATCTCGACCGCGCGCTGATTGATATCGACACCAATCACCTTTTTCTGGCGCGAGGCGAAAGCGGCGGCGGTCGGCAGGCCAATGTAGCCAAGCCCGATAACGGAAATAGTGCCAAACGGCGTGTGTGAAACAGAATTCGCAATTACGCTCATGATTTTGCTCAAGTATTCTTTAATGCGCTCAAAATTCGCTGACAGGCCTGGCCGTCGCCGTAAGGATTGTGTGCCCGAGTCATGGTGTGATACGCCTCGGCGTCGTTTAGCAATCGCGTAACTTCACCGACGATAGCGGCCGTATCGGTGCCCACCAGCTTGACGGTTCCGGCCGCCACGGCTTCGGGCCTTTCTGTCGTATCGCGCATCACCAGCACGGGTTTGCCCAGCGACGGCGCCTCTTCCTGAATGCCGCCGGAATCGGTCAGAATCAGATAGGCTTTATCCATCAAATAGACGAACGGCAGATAGTCCTGCGGCTCAATCAGGATAACGTTATCAATGCCTTGCAAGATACGGTTTACCGGCTCGCGCACCTGCGGATTGAGGTGCACCGGATAGAGAATTTGCACGTCATCATGCTGCGTGGCAATGTCGGCCAGCGCGCCGCAGATTCGCTCGAAACCGCCGCCAAAGCTCTCACGACGATGGCCAGTGACCAGAATCAGCTTTTTGGCAGGATCAATAAAGGCGTAGCGACGGGCCAGATCGGCGGTGAGATCCGGTGACTGCTTGAGCAGATTTCGCACCCACAGCAGCGCGTCGATCACCGTATTGCCGGTCACCGTGATGCGTTTTTCATCGACCCCTTCACGCAGCAGATTACCGCGCGAGATGTCGGTTGGCGCGAAATGCCATTTTGCCAGATGACCCGTGAGACGGCGATTGCCCTCTTCCGGCCACGGCGAAAGCAGGTCGCCGGTACGCAGCCCCGCCTCGACGTGACCAATCGGGATCTGCTGATAAAACGCGGCAAGACTGGCCGACAGCGCCGTGGTGGTGTCGCCGTGAACCAGCACCACGTCGGGTTTGAACTCGTCAAGCACGGGTTGCAGGCCCAGCAGAATGCGGCTGGTAATTTCGGTCAGCCCCTGACCGTGCTGCATGATATTGAGGTCATAATCGGGCTTGATGGCGAACAGTTGTAGCACCTGATCCAGCATTTCGCGATGCTGGGCGGTGACGCAGACTTTTGATTCAAAGGCTTCATCCTGAGCCAAAGCATGTACCAGGGGTGCCATTTTTATTGCTTCCGGCCTGGTGCCGAAAATCGTTAATACTTTCACAGAGGCACTCTCTTTTAACAGGCGCCGTTTCATAGACGCATGGCATGTTGTAGCGCATTGCATAGGGTCGGCGCAGGCCTGACGCTTTATGCGTGTCGGGCGCGCCTGAGCCGCCCGAGGGTTCGTCGCGATATTATTATATTTTTAATTTTATGCCGCGACGCGACGACGACGGACCAGCGCGACGCCAGCGCCAATTAATCCGCCGACAATGCCCCACATGATCATCATCAATGCGCGGCGAGGACTATCGCGGGTAACGGGCTCTTCCGGCGTGCGAAGATAGCGATAAGTCTGGAATTTGGCGTTCAAAACCGGCCCCACATTAAGCGTAGCCAACATCGCTTTGTTCTGATCGTAATCGATGTCAAAACTCGGCCCGGAAGCCTGTAATAGCTTGAGGCGCGCCTGTAACAGCGGCGTGCCCAGCAGGAACATGTCGGCATCCGGCAGACGATCGGGCGTGGCTTCGGTCATGCTGTGATCGATATTTTGCTGCTGGGCAATCGTCAGCGCCTGCTGGGTATTGTTCAGCTCGCGATTGTAGATGGCGGTGGCAACGGCTTCCTGACGTTTGACCTGCGCTTTCATTGATTGCGCACGGGCAGCCCACGCGCCCTGAATTTCATCGGAAAGATGTGACGCCGCGCGCGCACTGGCAAAATCGACATACTCACGCAGCAGCTGGTTGGCGTCGGCCGCGGTTTCCACCGTCAGCTTTACGCTGTCATTCGGCAGCTTTTTGTCATCACGCGGGGTAAATTGAATCGCGGCGATCAGCTTGTCGAGCAGCACGGCATCGGCCGCCGCATCGCCCTCTTTGCGCTGCACGTAATAAGGATTGCCCAGCCAAAAATCACGGCGAGTGTCGTACGCCGCGAGCTGCATCACAAATTCGCTGTACGCATCATCGGAAATCGAGGCCTGATCGCCCGCAGGCGTAAAGGCATTTTTGGCATCGAGATTGCGCAGGAACTGTTCCTGAGAGAAATAGGCGGCCAGATTATTTACTGTCGGCTTGTCCGTTACCGCCGTGGTGCTCCACGCCTGCTTCATCAATAACGAAATCAGCAGGGCAACGATCGCAAAACCTGCCGCCAGCCCGATAATCCACAGCTTGCCTCGCCACAGCGCGCAGCAAAGCCCGCGAATATCCAGCTCGTTATCAAGGGCGAGCTCCTTCCTTGTCGTCGTCTCTGACTTCATCGTTCCCACCAACCGTTATTAATATTCAGGATTACCGTTTACAGGATGACCGCTTAATTATTTATCTTTTAAAAATAAAGAGTTATTTATATTTTCCTAAAAAACAAAGAGTTATTTCTTGGTCTTTAAAAATAAAACGTTAACGCTAGGCCGCCGGTCGACGCAGTTTTCTTTTGATGCGTTTAAGCAGGCGCGCCACTCGCCAGGCACGTTTTATACAGTAGCCGTAAAACATGAACGCGACCAAAAACAGGCCGAGCATGACCCATTCCGGAAATTTGAGATGCTCGCCGACAACGCCAATGGAAGCCAGCACGGCGGCGGCCAGCGTGATCAGCATGAAGGCCTGACGCGGGGTAAAACCGGCGCGCATAATCAGATGGTGAATGTGCTGGCGATCGGCGGTAAACGGGCTTTGACCCTTGCGCAAACGGCGATACATGATGGCAATCATGTCCATCAGCGGAATGGCGATGAGCCACAGCGCGGTCACCGGCGTCATCGGCGGATGGAACGACGTGCGCGACGTCTGGGTGCATTGCAGCAAAATCCAGATGACGGTGAAGCCAATCAGCGTGCTGCCCGCGTCGCCCATAAAGACTTTAAAGCGGCGGCCAAATACGCCAAGGTTGAGCATAATATAAGGAACGATGGCGGCGATCATCGCAAAGCACCACAGCGCCAGCGAGTCGTTGCCCGCGTAGAGCATAACCACGCCCATCGAGCCAAACGTCACGCAGGAAAGCCCGCCGAGCAGGCCATCGATGCCGTCTACCATATTGAACGCGTTGATGGCGGCCCACACCGCGAACAGTGTGACCAGATAGCCGAACGGACCCAGCACCATCTGCCAAGGCCCGATAATACGGCCAAGGTCATGCAGCACCATGTCGCCGTAAACCATCATTAAGATGGCAACCAGCGCCTGCACGCAGGCGCGAATTTTAACGCTGATATCAAATTTATCGTCTAACGCGCCCACCAGCACCAGTAAACCGGCGCAGCCGAGATAAAGGAATTTATGGGGAATTTGGGGATTGCTGATCAGAAAGGCAAAGCAAACGCCGACGTAGACGGAGATACCGCCCACCAGAGGAATTAGACCTTGATGACGTTTACGGAAATCTGGTTTATCAACTAATCCAATTTTTTTGGCTATTTTTCGCGCCAAAAATAAGAAGAGAAATGAAAACAAGAAGACAACGACAAGTTCAGTACTCATATTGAGTAAATTCACAGTAAAAACGTCTCTGCATTAATGGTAAAACTGCACGACTGTTCGGGCAGCGTGGTCTTGAATCTGGCAGCAGCCATTACCACCTAGCGGTATTGATGCCATATCCTATGATGACAATTCGGATTTTTATTAGCTTTAGTTGATGATTCCGAAGCGCCCTTCCTGCCCGTTATCGCACGCCGACACAATAATAAAATGGGTCTACGCTGACTATCCGGCGTTATCTGATTCTGTCTTGAAATACGCAGTGACACTTATATTGTTATCACTACACATCACATCGTAGCGACCAAAAGCAAAAAACGCCACGTCTACACGCAGCGTTTTTTTCTGAATCGACCGTTCGAATATTACGAACGTTTCATCATATCGAAGAACTCGTCATTGGTTTTGGTCATTGCCAATTTATTAATGAGGAATTCCATTGCGTCGATTTCGCCCATCGGGTGAATAATCTTGCGCAGGATCCACATTTTTTGCAGCTCTTCGGAAGAGGTAAGCAGCTCTTCTTTACGGGTACCGGAACGGTTGTAATCGATAGCAGGGAATACGCGCTTCTCGGCGATTTTACGCGCCAGGTGCAATTCCATGTTACCTGTACCTTTAAACTCTTCGTAGATGACTTCATCCATTTTAGAGCCGGTATCAACCAGCGCGGTCGCGATGATGGTCAGGCTTCCGCCCTCTTCCACGTTACGTGCCGCACCGAAGAAGCGTTTTGGACGATGCAGGGCGTTGGCGTCAACACCACCGGTCAACACTTTACCTGACGCTGGAACCACGGTGTTGTAGGCACGCGCCAGACGGGTGATGGAGTCGAGCAGGATGATCACGTCTTTCTTGTGCTCAACCAGGCGCTTGGCCTTCTCGATAACCATTTCCGCAACCTGAACGTGACGTGATGCCGGTTCGTCGAAGGTAGAAGCAATCACTTCACCTTTAACCAAACGCTGCATCTCGGTCACTTCTTCCGGACGTTCGTCAATCAGCAGTACCATCAGTACGCAGTCAGGGTGATTGTAGGCGATGCTCTGCGCGATGTTTTGCAGCAGCATGGTTTTACCGGCTTTCGGCGGTGCCACAATCAGACCACGCTGACCACGACCAATTGGCGAAGCCAGGTCGAGAACGCGAGCGGTGAGGTCTTCGGTTGAACCGTTACCGCGTTCCATACGCAAACGCGAGTTGGCATGCAGTGGGGTAAGGTTTTCGAACAGGATTTTGTTACGGGCGTTTTCTGGTTTGTCGTAGTTAACTTCGTTAACTTTCAACAGGGCAAAATAGCGTTCACCTTCTTTAGGTGGGCGAATTTTACCTGAAATGGTGTCACCGGTACGGAGGTTGAAGCGGCGGATTTGACTTGGAGAAACGTAGATATCATCTGGACCGGCGAGGTAGGAGCTGTCACCCGAGCGGAGGAAACCGAATCCGTCCTGCAATATCTCCAGAACACCGTCACCGAAGATATCTTCTCCGCTCTTGGCGTGTTGCTTCAGGATTGAAAAGATAATGTCTTGCTTACGCATGCGGGCCTGGTTTTCCAGTCCCATATTTTCGCCGAGGGCAATAAGCTCAGAGACCGGCGTATTCTTTAATTCGGTAAGATTCATAATGATGGGTTCTTAAACTCGGGGGATGTCTCGAAAAACTGTCGTGAATGAGGATGGCAAGGTTGTTCCATGCCAGCTTATGTTTTTTTGAATAAACAATTTAAGGTAGAGCTGTAGATAAATCTTTAGGGTAAAGACATTCAATTTGCAGCTTCTGATGACAGGTCACGGGTGAGGCTCGCGAGCTATTTCTTGAAAGAGGGCAGACTTAAATTGAAGGTGTCTTAATGCCGGTTTGTTTGAAACAGAAAGATGTAAACCGGTTAGATTGTCAACGCACATCGCCATTCACCTGTTTTTAAACAAGTCTTCTTCTATGTAAGCCGTTTTTTCAAAGCAGCTTTAATAGGCAGATGGTTTCGACACAGAGTAAAACGCTAGAATCAAACTACAGGTAAGCTCAAATATGCAGTAAGCGTAAACTTAGCACGCTTCTTTGCAGGCGTCTAGCGGTCAGCGTGAAAAACACACGTCGCCCGCCAAACGCCTGATTTCGGTCATTGAATCGATTACAGATTTGCGTTGAGGAACTCTTTCAACTGACCTTTAGACAGTGCGCCAACCTTGGTCGCAGCCACTTCGCCGTCTTTGAACAACAGCAGGGTTGGGATGCCACGGATACCGTATTTTGGCGCGGTGCCCGGGTTTTCGTCGATGTTCAGTTTGGCAACAGTCAGTTTGCCTTCGAACTCAGAAGCAATTTCGTCCAGGATCGGTGCAATCATTTTACATGGACCACACCATTCAGCCCAGAAATCGACCAGTACCAGTCCATCGGCTTTCAGTACGTCTGCGTCGAAACTGTCATCAGAAAGGTGAATAATTTTATCGCTCATGTTCTACTCCAAAGGATTATCTTTACCTTGTTGATGTAGCATTAACCAACAGTAGGTTGACTCTATTACACCGCGTTTATTTCAACGGATATGCTTTCGTAAAGCAATAGTTAGCTGATATTCTACCACACTATGAGCAAAACACACTTAACCGAACAGAAGTTTTCCGACTTCGCCCTGCACCCGCTCGCGGTCGAAGCCCTTGAAAAGAAAGGGTTTCATTACTGCACGCCTATCCAGGCATTGGCACTCCCTATCACGCTCTCAGGACGTGATGTTGCAGGTCAGGCGCAAACCGGTACCGGCAAGACGCTGGCTTTTTTAGCGTCTACTTTCCATTATCTGCTTTCCAACCCGCCTGCTGAAGGTCGTCAGACCAATCAGCCGCGTGCCCTAATTATGGCACCAACGCGCGAATTGGCAGTACAAATTCATTCCGACGCCGAAGCGCTGTCAGAATCTACCGGACTGAAACTCGGTCTGGCCTACGGTGGCGACGGCTACGACAAACAGCTTAAAGTGCTGGAAAGCGGCGTTGACATTCTTATCGGCACCACCGGCCGTTTAATCGATTATGCAAAACAGAACCATATTAATCTGGGTGCAATCCAGGTCGTGGTGCTGGACGAAGCCGATCGCATGTTCGATCTGGGCTTTATTAAAGACATTCGCTGGCTGTTCCGTCGCATGCCGCCAGCCAACATGCGTTTGAACATGCTGTTCTCCGCAACGCTTTCGTATCGCGTTAAAGAACTTGCGTTCGAAAACATGAACAATGCCGAATCGATTGAGATCGAACCGGAACAGAAAACGGGTCACCGTATTCAGGAAGAGCTTTTCTACCCTTCAAACGAAGAGAAAATGCGCCTGCTGCAAACCCTTATAGAAGAAGAGTGGCCGGATCGCTGCATCATCTTCGCCAACACCAAGCACCGTTGTGAAGACGTTTGGGGCCACCTGGCTGCCGACGGACACCGCGTTGGCCTGCTGACCGGCGATGTGGCGCAGAAGAAACGCCTGCGCGTGCTCGAAGATTTCACCAAGGGTGATCTCGATATTCTGGTCGCTACCGACGTTGCCGCCCGTGGTTTGCACATTCCTGCCGTCACTCACGTCTTTAACTATGACCTGCCTGACGACTGCGAAGACTACGTACACCGCATCGGCCGTACGGGTCGCGCCGGTTTGAGCGGACACTCGATAAGCCTGGCCTGTGAAGAATATGCCCTGAACCTGCCGGCCATCGAAACCTATACCGGCCACAGTATTCCGGTCAGTAAATACAACAGCGATGCGTTGTTGAGTGATTTGCCTGCGCCCAAACGCCTTGCACGTACCCGCAATGGCAACGGCCCGCGCCGTAATTCATCATCTTCATCTTCTTCTTCACGACGCGGTGGTAATGCACCACGTAACAACCGCAAACGTTCGGGCTGAAAACTATGCTGAGTTCCACCTCACTTTATGCAGCGATCGATCTGGGCTCCAACAGCTTTCATATGCTGGTGGTCCGTGAGGTGGCAGGCAGTATTCAAACGTTGGCCAGAATCAAACGCAAAGTGCGTCTGGCGGCCGGACTGGATAAAAACAGTCATCTTTCTGCAGAAGCCATGCAGCGCGGATGGCAGTGCCTGAAGTTATTTTCTGAACGTTTACAGGATATTCCGCGCGAGCAGATTCGCGTAGTCGCGACGGCGACGCTGCGTCTGGCGAAAAATGCCGACGCTTTTCTTGAAGTTGCCGAGCAGATTCTGGGTTGCGAGATTCAGGTTATTAGCGGCGAAGAAGAAGCGCGGCTGATCTACCACGGTGTTGCTCATACTACCGGCGGTCCCGATCAGCGGCTGGTTGTCGACATTGGCGGCGGCAGCACCGAGCTGGTGACCGGCACGGGCGCGCAGGCAAATTCGCTGTTCAGCCTGTCGATGGGCTGCGTCACCTGGCTCGAGCGTTATTTCTCCGATCGCAGTCTGGCGAAAGAGAATTTCGAGCAGGCCGAGCAGGCCGCCGTCGAGATGATAGTTCCGGTCGCGCCAGAGCTGATTGCCAAGGGTTGGCAGGTTTGCGTCGGCGCTTCCGGCACCGTGCAGGCGTTGCAGGAAATCATGGTGGCGCAGGGCATGGACGAACGCATCACGCTGTCCAAACTGCAACAGCTCAAACAGCGCGCTATTCAATGTGGCAAGCTCGAAGAGCTGGAAATCGAAGGATTGACGCTGGAACGTGCGCTGGTTTTCCCGAGCGGACTGTCGATTCTTATCGCCATCTTCAAGACGCTGAATATCGAATCGATGATGCTGGCGGGCGGCGCGCTGCGAGAAGGTCTAGTTTATGGCATGTTGCATCTGCCGGTCGAACAGGACATTCGCCAACGCACGCTGCACAATTTACAGCGCCGTTATCTGCTCGACGTTGAGCAGGCCAATCGCGTCGCGGCGCTCGCCGAAAACTTCTCGCTGCAGGTTTCAAGCACCTGGCAGCTTGACGTGCGTGCTCGCGAGCTGCTGACCAGCGCCTGTCTGATCCACGAAATCGGCCTGAGCGTTGATTTTAAACAGGCGCAGAATCACGCGGCCTACCTGATTCGTCATCTTGATTTGCCCGGTTTTACCCCGGCGCAGAAAAAGCTGCTGGCAACCTTGCTGAAAAATCAGAGCAGTAATCTCGATTTACCGCTGCTGAATCAGCAAAACGCGCTGCCGCCACGTCAGGCGGAACGTCTTTGCCGCATTATGCGTTTGGCGATTATTTTTGCCAGCCGTCGTCGCGACGACACGCTGCCCGCCGTTCGACTGCGTGCCAATGACGATGAGTTACACGTGTTGGTGCCTGCCGGATGGCTGGAACAGCATCCTTTGCGAGCCGAAGAGTTGGAGCAGGAAAGCCACTGGCAAAGTTATGTCCATTGGCCGCTGTACATCGAAGAAGCCAGCAAATAGCCGCATTTAGCGACGCATTTTCTGAATGAAATCATGCCGGCAACATGTGCGTACTCAAGTGAAATGTGCGCGCTGAAGTGAAAAGAATGCTGCAAAATGATTAGGGAGCCCTCGGCTCCCTTTTTACTATTTATCTTAACGTCAGGCTTTCTCTTACCGTCATGCTTTGCTTTGCCCGGCCGCTTTGGCGCTGGCGAGCTGCGCCCGAATCTTCTCGAGATGACTCTGCCCTTTCACCATTCGCTCCTGCGGCGACACAATTTTGCGTTCGCTTTCCCACGCGAGGTCGTCCTGCGGCAACTCTTGCAGAAAACGGCTGACTTCCGGGCGGATTAACTCACCATACTGACGGCGCTCGCGGCAGTGCGTGAAAAACAGCTCTTTCTGCGCGCGCGTAATGCCCACGTAGGCCAAACGACGCTCTTCGTCGACGTTATCTTCGTCCATGCTGCTCTGATGCGGCAGCAGCCCTTCTTCCATACCGACCAAAAAGACATACGGGAATTCGAGGCCTTTCGAGGCGTGCAGCGTCATCAGCTGGACCTGATCCAGCTCTTCGTCGTTTTCGCCGCGCTCCATCATGTCGCGCAGCGTAAAGCGCGTGACCACCTGCGTCAGCGTCATCGGCTCGTCGAGATCGGTGCCTTCCAGCATTTCGGTCATCCAGCTAAACAGCTGATTGACGTTTTTCATGCGCATTTCCGCCGCCTTCGGGCTTGGCGAGGTTTCAAACAGCCAGCTTTCGTAATCCATGCCGTGAATTAAATCGCGCACGGCGGCGATCGGCTCGCGTTCGACCTGATCGGCAATGCTGTTCATCCAGTGGGTAAAACGTTGCAGCGACTCGAGGCCGCGCCCGGTCAGCGTTTGGCCCAGCCCAAAATCGGAGCTGGCTTTAAACAGGCCTTTATTGCGCTGGTTGGCCCACTCGCCGAGCTTTTGCAGCGTCGCGGCACCGATTTCACGCCGCGGCGTATTGACGATTCGCAGGAAGGCGCTGTCGTCGTCGGGATTGGTGAGCACCCGTAAATAGGCCAGCAAGTCTTTGATTTCTGGACGCGAAAAGAACGAAGTTCCGCCGGAGATGCGATACGGAATACGGTTCTGCATCAGCATTTTTTCAAACAGCCGCGACTGATGGTTGCCGCGATACAAAATCGCGTAATCGCCGTGATTGGTTTTATTCACAAAACGGTGGGCAATCAACTCCCCCACGACGCGCTCCGCCTCGTGGTCTTCATTATTGGCGGTAATAACCTTCAGCGGCTGGCCATACGCCAGCTCCGAAAACAGTCTCTTTTCAAAGACGTGCGGATTATTGGCGATCAAAATGTTGGCGGCTTTAAGAATGCGCTGCGAGGAGCGGTAATTCTGCTCGAGCTTAATCACCTGTAACGCCGGAAAATCTTCTTTCAGCAGGACCAAGTTTTGCGGACGCGCGCCGCGCCACGAGTAAATTGACTGGTCATCGTCGCCCACCACGGTGAAGCGCGCGCGGTTGCCCACCAGCAGTTTTACCATCATATATTGGCTGGTGTTGGTGTCCTGATATTCATCGACCAGCAGATAACGCAGCTTGTTCTGCCAGCGTTCGCGCACCTCTTCGTTACGTTGCAGCAGCAGCGTGGGCAGCAGGATCAGGTCGTCGAAATCGAGAATGTTACAGGCGCGCATGTGATCATGATAAAGGCTGTAACAGAGCGCGAAGGTGTGATCGCGTTCGGATCGCGCCATTTTTGCCGCGCCCGCCGGGTCGATCAGATCGTTTTTCCAGTTGGAGATCGTCGAGATCAACTGCTGCACCAGCGTCTTGTCATTTTCCAGCCACTTTTCGCTCAGCTCTTTCAGCAGCGCCAGCTGGTCCTGATCGTCGAACAGTGAAAAGTTGGACTTCATGCCGAGCGCCGCGTATTCGCGCTTGATGATTTCCAGACCCAGCGTATGGAAAGTCGAAATCAGCAGCCCGCGCGACTCTTTACGCCCCAGCGTTTGCGACACGCGCTCTTTCATCTCGCGCGCGGCTTTGTTGGTAAAGGTGACGGCGGCAATATGGCGCGCCTGATAGCCACATTCGCGGATCAGGTGAGCAATTTTATTGGTAATAACCCGCGTTTTACCCGAGCCCGCACCGGCCAGAACCAGGCAGGGTCCGGTAACAAATTCGACGGCGTGTTGTTGGCTGGGATTTAATCGCATTGGTTTATTTCTGCTCACTGGAAGACGCGGGAGGAGGATTGTAGCAGAAACTTCCGCCGGAAATGAGAGTCAAAATGATCAAGTTCGGAGCTTGGGAGGCATCGCGCAGTCCACTTCTGTTGTTGCAGATGTTACATTACGCGCCTGAGCAGTTTTTGATTAATCTTATCTAAAGGTCCTACTATTATGGCGAATACCGCTTCTGCATTACACATTCTGGTGGCTGACGAAAGCAAAGCCAATGAACTGCTGGCCCAGCTCGAAAAAGGCGCGGATTTTCAGGAATTGGCGCGCAAGCATTCAACCTGTCCGTCCAAGCGTGACGGCGGTTCGCTCGGCGAATTCCGTAAAGGCGACATGGTGCCAGCGTTTGATAAAGTCGTGTTCAGCGGCGAGCTGCTGAAGCCGCTTGGCCCGGTGAAAACCCAGTTCGGTTACCACCTGATCAAAGTGTTGTACCGTAACTAATCACGCTTTTTAATTGTCGAATCGAAAGCAAAGAAAAGCACCGCCGAAGCGGTGCTTTTTTGTTTTGTAGGATGTTACAGGTAAGACTTTTTTATTAGCTGGCAACCGCGATGCGTTTCATGTCAGTCATGTAGCCGCGCAGTTTCTGGCCTACCGCTTCGATAGCGTGGGCACGAATAGCTTCGTTCACGTCGCGCAGCTGGGCGTTATCGACTTCAGTCGCCGCCACAGATTTGCCCAAATCGCCCGCTTGCAGCGTGGTCATGAACTCTTTCAGCAGTGGCACAGCCGCGTTGGCAAACAGATAGTTACCGTATTCTGCGGTATCAGAGATAACCACGTTCATTTCATACAGACGCTTACGGGCAATGGTGTTGGCGATCAGCGGCAGCTCGTGCAGTGATTCGTAGTAAGCGGACTCTTCGATGATGCCGGAAGCGACCATCGTTTCGAATGCCAGCTCAACGCCTGCTTTCACCATCGCAATCATCAGTACGCCGTGGTCGAAGTACTCCTGCTCGGAGATTTTACCTTCAAACTGTGGTGCATTTTCGAATGCAGTTGCGCCCGTCTCTTCACGCCAGGTCAGCAGTTTAACGTCGTCTGCCGCCCAGTCAGCCATCATGCCGCCAGAGAATTCGCCGGAGATGATGTCATCCATGTGTTTCTGGAACAGCGGCGCCATGATCTCTTTCAGCTGCTCGGACAGCGCGAAGGCACGCAGTTTCGCCGGGTTCGACAGGCGATCCATCATCAGCGTAATCCCGCCCTGCTTCAGCGCTTCGGTGATGGTTTCCCAGCCGAACTGCTGCAGTTTTTCTGCGTAAGCCGCGTCAACACCTTCTGATACCAGCTTGTCGAAGCACAACAGAGAACCAGCTTGCAGCATGCCGCACAGAATAGTCTGCTCGCCCATCAGGTCAGATTTCACTTCCGCAACGAAAGAGGATTCCAGCACGCCCGCACGGTGGCCGCCGGTGGCCGCAGCCCAGGCCTTGGCAATCGCCATGCCTTCGCCTTTCGGATCGTTTTCAGGGTGAACCGCAATCAGGGTCGGCACGCCGAAACCGCGTTTGTACTCTTCACGGACTTCGGTGCCCGGACATTTTGGCGCAACCATGACAACGGTGATGTCTTTACGAATCTGCTCGCCGACTTCAACGATGTTGAAACCGTGAGAGTAACCCAGCGTTGCGCCATCTTTCATCAGAGGCTGAACCGCTTTTACTACCGCGCTGTGCTGCTTGTCTGGCGTCAGGTTGATGACCAGATCGGCCTGCGGGATCAGTTCTTCGTAGGTGCCGACTTTAAAGCCGTTTTCGGTCGCCTTGCGCCATGAAGCACGCTTCTCGGCAATCGCTTCTGCACGCAGGGTGTAAGAAACGTCCAGACCGGAGTCACGCATGTTCAGACCCTGATTCAGGCCCTGCGCGCCACAACCAACGATCACCACTTTTTTACCTTTTAGGAAGCTGGCTTCATCGGCGAATTCATCGCGAGCCATAAAGCGGCACTTGCCTAATTGCGCCAGCTGCTGACGCAGGTTCAAGGTGTTGAAATAGTTAGCCATGATAAAACTCCGTTCGCGGTTGTTGGGTACTTCAGAATTTGTTTAACCCGATACTTCGAGTTGGTTTAAACACTATATGACAAGAGCTTCATTGCTTAAATTGATATATTAAGAAGATGATATTGCAGTTTATGCAACGTCGATAAATCCCCAGCCAATGTATGACTTAGCCGGAAAATCTTATGGACCTACGCGATCTGAAACTGTTTTTAAATCTGGCCGAAAGCCGCCATTTCGGTCGTTCGGCCAAGGCGATGCACGTCAGCCCGTCAACGCTTTCACGGCAGATCCAGCGCCTTGAGGAAGAGCTCGGGCAGGCGCTGTTTCAACGTGATAATCGCACCGTGCAGCTGACGCAGGCGGGCCAGCAGCTCAAGGATTTTGCCCAGCAAACGCTGCTGCAATACCAGCAGCTGCGCCACGCGATGGGGCAAAACGGCCCGACGCTTTCCGGCGAGCTGCGATTATTCTGTTCGGTTACCGCGGCTTACAGTCATCTGCCGCCTATTCTTGACCGTTTTCGCGCGCAGCATCCGCTGGTCGAAATTAAATTGACCACCGGCGACGCCGCCGACGCGGTCGCAAAAGTGCAGTCAACCGAGGCGGATCTCGGCATTGCCGGTTATCCAGAAACGCTGCCAACAAGTATAGACTTTACGCCGATTGGCGAGATTTCAATGGTGCTGATTCTGCCGTCGCTGCCCTGCGCGGTGCGCACGCAGGTGCTGCAACCCTCGCCGGACTGGTCGGAGATTCCGTTTATCATTCCGGAACACGGCCCGGCCCGTAAGCGCATCGACGGCTGGTTCCGTCATCATCGGCTCAATAATCCGCTGATTTATGCCACGGTTTCAGGGCACGAGGCGATTGTGTCGATGGTGGCGCTGGGCTGTGGCGTGGCGCTGATCCCGGGCGTGGTGCTGGAGAACAGCCCTGAACTGATCCGCGACCGTATTTCGGTGCTGGATAACGTGACGGTTGGCGTGCCTTTGCCGCTCGGCGTGTGCGTGCAGCGCAAAAGGCTTAACGAACCGCTGATTGAGGCATTTTGGCAATTGTTGTTGCAGAGAACGGCGGGATAAAACGATCGACCCCGCGTGAAATGATCGGCGGGATCGCGCGTTTGAAGGGTTAGCTTTTCATGTGAAAGGCTAACCCTGTATTCGAAAGCTTAGCCTTGCAGGAAGAAACGGAAGGCGGGGTTATCGGATTCGTTATGACAATCGTAACCCAACGCCGACAGATTCTTTTCGAACTCGGGTTCAAGCTCGGTCAATTCGAAAGCCGCCAGCACGCGACCGAAATCGGTGCCGTGGCTGCGATAGTGGAACAGCGAAATATTCCAGTGCGTACCCAGCGTGTGCAGGAACTTCAGCAGCGCGCCCGGCGATTCCGGGAATTCAAAGCTGTACAGACGCTCATGCAGCGGCTTGCTTGGACGCCCGCCGACCATGTAACGCACGTGAAGCTTCGCCATCTCGTCGTCGGATAAATCCACCACCTGATAGCCGCCCTCGCTGAGCAAATCGATAATCTCTTTGCGCTCGGCGTGACCACGCGTCAAACGCACGCCAACGAAAATGCAGGCGTTATCGGCATCGGCGTAACGATAGTTGAATTCGGTCACCGAACGGCCGCCGAGCAGCTGGCAGAATTTCAGGAAGCTGCCTTTACGCTCGGGAATTGTCACCGCCAGCAGCGCTTCACGCTGTTCGCCCAACTCGCAACGCTCTGAAACGTAACGTAAACCGTGGAAGTTGACGTTCGCACCCGACAGCACGTGCGCTAAACGCTCGCCCTGAATGTTGTGCTCCTGAACATACTTCTTTAAACCGGCCAGCGCCAACGCGCCCGAAGGTTCGGCGATAGCGCGCACGTCTTCGAAAATGTCTTTCACCGCCGCACAGATAGCGTCGCTGTCGACGGTAATGACGTCATCGAGATATTCGCGGCAAAGACGGAAGGTTTCGTTACCGATGCGCTTAACCGCCACGCCTTCGGCAAACAGCCCGACGCGCGCCAGATCCACCGGCTCACCGGCGTCCAGCGCGGCACGCAGGCAGGCAGAATCTTCGGCTTCGACGCCAATCACCTTGATTTGCGGCATCAGCTGTTTGATAAGCACCGCCACGCCCGCGGCTAATCCACCGCCGCCCACCGGCACGAAAATACGATCGAGATGCGCATCCTGCTGCAACAGCTCCATCGCCAGCGTGCCCTGTCCGGCGATCACCGCCGGATGGTCGAAAGGCGGCACAAAGGTCATGCCCTGCGTCTGCGACAGTTCAATCGCCCGCGCTTTCGCCTCATCAAAATTAGCGCCGTGCAGCAGCACTTCGCCGCCGAAATTACGCACGGCGTCGACTTTGATATCGGCGGTCGCGACCGGCATCACAATCAGCGCTTTAATCCCTTTTCGCGTCGCCGACAGCGCAACGCCCTGCGCGTGATTTCCGGCAGAAGCCGTCACCACGCCGCGCGCCGCCTGCTCTTCGGTCAATCCGGCAATCATTGCATACGCCCCGCGCAGCTTGAAGCTGTGCACCGGCTGACGGTCTTCTCGTTTAACCAGAATGACGTTTTCCAGTCGGCCCGAGATTTTTTCCATGACCTGTAACGGGGTAACCTGCGCCACCTCGTAAACGGGCGCTCGCAGCACGGCGCGCAGATATTCCGCGCCGCACGGCTGGTCGGGCAAAGGTTGTGATACCGCCATAACAGTTAGCCTCCCAGCTTACTCTTGTCGCGAATGGCACCTTTGTCGGCGCTGGTTGCCAGTAAAGCGTAGGCACGCAGCGCGTAGGAAACCTGACGGATACGGTTTTTCGGCGTCCACGCCTTGTCGCCACGCGCCAGCTCGGTTTCACGACGGTGCGCCAGCTCGCTGTCTTCGACTTCCAGCTCCATGCTGCGGTTCGGGATGTCGATGGCAATCATGTCGCCGTCTTCGATTAATGCAATCAAACCGCCGCTGCCCGCTTCCGGAGAAACGTGGCCGATCGACAGACCTGACGTGCCGCCGGAGAAACGGCCATCGGTGATCAGCGCACACTCTTTGCCCAGACCCATCGACTTCAAATAAGTGGTCGGATAGAGCATTTCCTGCATGCCCGGCCCGCCTTTTGGCCCTTCGTAGCGAATCACAACGACGTCGCCAGAGACCACTTTGCCGCCCAGAATAGCTTCAACCGCAGCGTCCTGACTTTCGTAAACTTTGGCCGGACCGCGGAATACCAGGTTGTCTTTGTCAACGCCGGCGGTTTTCACGATGCTGCCGTCAATCGCCATGTTGCCGTACAGCACGGCCAAACCGCCTTCGGTGCTGAATGCGTGGTCGAGAGAACGGATACAGCCTTCGGCGCGGTCATCGTCCAGCGTGTCCCAACGGCAATCCTGAGAAAATGCCTTGGTGGTACGAATACCGGCCGGGCCTGCGCGGAACATTTTTTTGATGCTTTCGTCTTCGGTCAGCATGATGTCGTACTTTTGCAGCGTTTCCGGGAATTTCATCTCCAGCACGTTGCTCACGTCGCGGTTCATCAGGCCTGCGCGGTCGAGCTCACCCAGAATGCCCCACACGCCGCCCGCGCGGTGAACGTCTTCCATGTGATATTTCGGCGTGCTCGGCGCAACTTTACACAGGTGCGGAACCTTGCGGGAGAGCGCGTCGATGTCGGTCATGTTGAAATCGACTTCGCCTTCCTGCGCGGCGGCCAGCAGGTGCAAAATAGTGTTGGTCGAGCCGCCCATCGCGATATCCAGCGTCATGGCGTTTTCGAATGCGGCTTTGTTGGCGATGCTGCGCGGCAAGACGCTTTCGTCATCCTGCTCGTAGTAACGTTTGGCCAAACTCACGATGCGCGTACCGGCGGAAAGGAACAGCTCTTTACGGTCGGCGTGAGTCGCCAGCAGCGAGCCGTTGCCCGGCTGGGAGAGGCCCAGCACTTCGGTCAGACAGTTCATCGAGTTGGCGGTAAACATCCCGGAACAGGATCCGCAGGTCGGACAGGCAGAACGTTCGATCTGCTCGCTGTCGGCGTCGCTGACTTTCGGGTTGGCGCCCTGAATCATGGCGTCGACCAAGTCCAGCTTGATGATTTTATCGGAAAGCTTGGTTTTACCGGCTTCCATCGGACCGCCGGAAACGAAAATCACCGGAATGTTCAGGCGCAGAGAGGCCATCAACATTCCCGGGGTGATTTTGTCGCAGTTGGAGATACACACCATGGCGTCGGCGCAGTGTGCGTTGACCATGTACTCCACCGAGTCGGCGATCAGTTCGCGCGAAGGCAGTGAATACAGCATGCCGCCATGGCCCATGGCAATTCCGTCATCGACGGCGATGGTGTTGAACTCTTTCGCCACACCGCCGCAGGCTTCGATTTGCTCGGCAACCAGTTTGCCCATGTCGCGCAGGTGAACGTGACCCGGCACAAACTGGGTGAAGGAGTTGACGACGGCGATGATTGGCTTGTTGAAATCATCGTCGGTCATTCCGGTGGCGCGCCATAATGCGCGGGCGCCGGCCATGTTGCGGCCCTGAGTCGTGGTAGCGGAACGGTACTTAGGCATGCTCTATTCACTCCAATTAATGCTTGTTTGTGGACGGCGAAACCGCCGCCCACTTAATTTTTTCACCCTGTAGATTTCATGGTGCAGGAAGCCAACGCATCTGCAACGTGAAAGATGACGGGTGTTGTTATTCTGGGTTTACTGGGTCTAACCAACCATATTTGTCTTCGGTTTCGCCGGTGAACAGGCCGAAGAAGGCGCTCTGAATCTTCTGGGTCACTGGACCGCGCTTGCCTTCGCCTACCTGAATGCCGTCTACGCTGCGCACCGGCGTGATTTCTGCTGCGGTGCCGGACATGAAGACTTCGTCGGCCAGATACAGCGATTCACGCGACAATACCTGCTCACGTACTTCGATACCCAGGTCTTTCGCCAGCTTGATGATGGCGTCACGGGTGATGCCCGGCAGCGCGGAAGAGGTAAATGGCGGCGTAAACAGAATGCCATCTTTCACTTCGAACAGGTTTTCGCCTGCGCCTTCGGAAACGTAACCGTTGACGTCCAGCGCGATCCCTTCCTGATAGCCGTGACGACGGGCTTCGCTGCCCACCAGCAGGGAAGAAAGGTAGTTACCGCCGGCTTTTGCCGCCGTTGGAATAGTGTTGGCTGCGACGCGATTCCAGGAAGAGACCATTGCATCGATACCGTTTTCCAGTGCTTCGGCGCCCAGATAAGCACCCCAAGGGAACGCCGCAATGATCACGTCGGTTTCATAACCGTCTGGCGGGTTAACGCCCAAACCTACGTCGCCAACAAAGACCAGCGGACGAATATAGGCACTTTTCAGATTGTTTTTGCGCAGCACGTCGCGGCACGCTTCCATCAACTCTTCAACAGACTGTTTTACCGGGAAGCGATAGATTTTTGCAGAGTCGCGTAGACGTTGCATATGCTCACGATGGCGGAAAACGACCGGGCCCTTGTGCGAGTCATAGCAGCGCACGCCTTCAAATACTGAAGTACCGTAGTGCAGTGCGTGAGACATTACGCTGACCTTCGCGTCTTCCCACTTAACCATCTCGCCGTTGAACCAGATAAAATCAGCTTTCTTCGTAGACATTCTTCTCTTCCTTAAACTTTAACTTACGCGTTGGCGCAGATTTGTTGAGTAGTCGATTGTGAGGTGTGCTGCTGGACTTCGACGCTGCCGACATCCATGAGTTTGCTTAACTGTACTGACAGTAAATCGACCGGCCGCTGGCTGGCAACGGTCAGCTCGATATTGATTTGCTCGTCGCCCACCATGGAGCGCATGTTCATGGCGCAGACCTGGAATCCACGGTGGCGAACAACGCGCAGGACGCGCTCCAGAACTTCTGGACGGAAACGGGCCTGAATCGAGAGGTTGTGCTGCATCATGACATTTTCTCCAACATAGTTTCGTTGCCTGCGCCCGGTGGCACCAGTGGCCAGACATTCTGGTTTTCGTCGATGGAGACCTGAAGCAGATAAGGGCCTTTGCTAGTGAAGAAAGCGTCCAGAGCAGCGTCGACTTGATCTTTACGACTGATACGTTGGCCAGGAATATCAAACGCCTTGGCCAGCATCACAAAATCGGGGTTATCCGAGAGGTTGGTTTCACTGTAGCGCCCATCGAAAAACAGCTCCTGCCACTGTCGAACCATTCCCAGTCGCTGGTTATCCAGCAAGAGGATTTTCAACGGCAGCTGTTTTCGCTTGATGGTGCCCAGCTCCTGCACGTTCATCATGAACGAGCCGTCACCGGAAACGCAGATAACCATGTCATCGGGGCGAGCAACCTGCGCACCCACGGCGGCCGGCACGCCAAAGCCCATGGTGCCGAGTCCGCTGGAGGTGATGAAATTCTCGGGACGCGAGAACGTCATGTGCTGCGCGGTCCACATTTGATGCTGGCCCACGTCGGTTGTCACCACGGTGTTGGCGTCCATGCGATCGGAAATTTGTTTCAGCAGCAGGGGCGCGTAGATAGCTTCGCCGGGGTGGTCGTAACGCCACTCGCCTGCTGCTTTCAACGTCATGACGTCGTCGCGCCAGGCGTTAATGGATAATGGCTGTTGCAGCGCGGGTAGCATGGCAGTCAACGAACCCTGCAACGCAACGTGCGCCTGACGCAATTTGTTTAATTCGGCCGGGTCGATATCCATGTGGATAACGCTGGCGTGTGGCGCGAAGGTGTTGAGCTTGCCGGTTACGCGGTCATCGAAACGCGCGCCGACGGCAATCAGCAGGTCACAGGTCTGAACAGCCAGATTAGCGGCCTTGGTGCCGTGCATGCCCAACATGCCCAGATAACACGGGTCGTTGGCATCAGGCGCGCCCAATCCCTTAAGTGTAGCAACGCACGGAATTCCCGTGGCGCGAATAAACGCCCGCAGCGCCGGAACCGCGCCCGCCATGCCAACGCCGCCGCCAACATAGAGAACGGGCTTTTGCGCCTTGGCAATCATTTCATAGGCTTGCGCCAGATCTGCCGTCGGATGCGGCATCTCCTGCTCGACCGGCATCAGGTGCGGAACCAAATCGGCGGCCGCCAGCTGAATGTCTTTCGGGATGTCGATCAGAACCGGACCCGGGCGACCGCTGGTGGCGATAGCAAAGGCTTCGGCCATGATTTCCGGCAGCGCGTCCAGCGATTCAACCAGAAAACTGTGTTTGGTGCAGGAGAGAGACAGGCCTAAAACGTCGATTTCCTGGAAGGCGTCGGTGCCGATGAACGCAGAGCCGACCTGACCGGTGATCGCGATAACGGGAACAGAGTCCATCAGCGCGTCGGCGAGGCCGGTTATCAGGTTGGTTGCGCCCGGACCGGAAGTCGCGATACAGACGCCAACTTTGCCGGTGGAACGTGCATAACCGATAGCTGCCATCGCCGCGCCCTGCTCGTGGCGGCACAGTAGGTGTTCGACGCCGCCGTCATAGAGTGCATCGTATACCGGCATAATCGCTCCGCCAGGATAGCCAAACACCTTATCTACCCCATGCGAACGCAAAGCTTGTACTACCCACTGTGCTCCATTCATCTCTATTCTCCTGCCTTTTGGCTACCAGCGCAGAATTTTATGCTGTTGTTCATAATTTCTCCCGCCTCATTCCGCTAGAAAATACCCTGTACAAAAAAAAACCCCCGGACCTTTCGGTGCGGGGGTTCTTTTCAGGTTCAGGCTTGTTTAGTAAGCCTTTCTTCGTCCAAGTGCAGCCCCGCACGGTGGGATAATAATCACCACCACGCTAATCACGACTAGGCTGAGTACTTGGAGAAGGGCTTTCATTTTTAGGTTTCTTAAATTCTTCTTTCGAACGATTGCCTACAGAGTTATCACAGTTAGCTATCGAATGACAACACTTTTCTTGCGTTATCATTTTACCTTTTCGCCTCAAAAATCATGAAAACCTCAGGCTTTTCAGGTGCTCGGGCCGCGCTCGGCGTGATTGACATTTGATGCTGAATTTATCGCCTTGCCCTGCGTATCCCTTCCGAAGAACACCAGCACGGAAATGATAATCGCCACGGTTCCGGCGACCATTGCCATCGCCAATCCATAATTATGGCCGTGACTTTCGGCGATATAAGCTTGCAGCGTGGCATTCACCGACGCAATAAGATTACCCAGTTGATAGACAAAACCGGGCAGCACGGCGCGCGTACCGGCCGGAACCAGCTCGGTGAGATAAGTCGGGATCACGCCCCACGCGCCCTGCACCATGAATTGCATCAGGAAAGCGCCAAGGCCGAGGGTCCAGGATCCGCCCGCAAAGGCCCACAATGGCAGCACCGGAAGCGAAAGCAGCGCGGCGATAATAATGGCTTTTTTGCGGCCAATTTTTTCTGAAAGTGTGCCAAACGTGACGCCGCCAATAATCGAGGCGATGTTGTAGCAGATGGCGATAATGCTGACGGTGTGGGCGTCAAAGCCGTGCTGGACTTTAAGAAACGTCGGGTAGAGATCCTGCGTGCCGTGACTGAAAAAGTTGAACGCCGCCATCAACAGCACTAGATAAACGCACAGCTTCCAATGGGTTTTCAGCACCGGCAACAGCGCGGTGCTCTCTTTACGTTCGCGCGCCGCTAGCCAGACCGGCGACTCCTGCACTTTGTAGTAGATAAACGGCAGCAGGAAGATAGGCACGGCACCGATCACGAACATGCCGCGCCAGCCCACCACGCTATAAAGCAGCCCGTAAACCACGCCCGCCAGCAGATAACCAAACGGATAACCCGCCTGAAAAATGCCGGACATCAGGCCACGCGAACGATCGGGAATAGTTTCCATCGCCAGTGAAGACGCCACGCCCCAAACACCGCCCATCGCCACGCCATAAATCACCCTGAGGATCAGGAAAACGGTCAGCGAAGGCGCGGCGGCGGTACACAATTCGAAGAAGGAAAAGAACAGGATATTGACCATTAATACGGGCTTGCGTCCGTACTTTTCCGCCGCGCGACCAAACAGCAGCGCGCCGATGGGCCTCACGGCCAATGTCAGTAAAATCGCGAGGGTAACGTCTTTGATATCAACCTGATACGAGGTTGCGATATCACTGAGCAGAAACACCAGCAGGAAAAAATCAAAGGCGTCCAGCGTCCAACTCAGGAAACTGGCGATGGCGACATTACGTTGCCGGGAGGTCCAACCAAACATGGGATACACCTTCTAGAAAGAGGTAGGGATACAGCGACGACAGAAAAGATGTTTTGTATATTTTTTGTTAATTACTCTGTCTAATTAATACACATGGCTTCTATGAGCAGCAAGATTATTAGCGGGCTAATTTGTATCCAAAAAAGGCGAAGTGTGAATTTTTATTTCATTGATTTTGAGGAGATGAATTTCCGATAGAGTTCCCAAGGTTCTGCAAGCCCCCGTACGTTGCAGAAAATGTTTGCGGCATTTCGCGGAAGAAAGCTTTTTGCCGCTGGGGAGAAATTTTGCCCGCGAGCATACTGCCCTCCTGATGCTATTTGCTGCAAAACGGGAAGGCTGCATGTCGCTGTCGGTCGTCAATACTCGAGCGTCGTTAGGCGTAGTCGCGCCCCGCGTCTCCATAGAAGTACACATTAGCAACGGGCTGCCCGCGCTGACGCTGGTGGGCCTGCCGGAAACCACGGTCAAAGAGGCACGAGATCGCGTTCGTAGCGCGTTGATAAACTGCGGCTTCACTTTTCCGCCCAAGCGCATTACGGTCAATCTCGCGCCCGCAGATTTGCCCAAAGAAGGTGGCCGTTATGATTTGCCCATCGCGTTGGCGATTCTCGCGGCCTCTGAGCAACTTAATACCGATCGGCTAGGGGAATACGAGTTCATTGGCGAATTAAGCCTTTCTGGTGCGTTACGCGGCGTTAATGGCGCGATCCCTGCGGCGATGGCGGCGCAAAAAGAGGGACGACGATTAGTGTTGCCTATGGATAATCAGCGTGAAATGGCGTTGCTGGAAAAAGACACGGTGTGGGTTGCCGATCACCTGCTTGAGGTCTGCGCTTTTTTGCAGGGCGCGGGCGAGTTAAAAGAGGTTGAACGCGATCTCGCCGACCTTCCCGAAGCGCAGGTCGGCGATCTCTGTGAAATTATTGGTCAGGAGCAATCTAAACGCGCGCTGGAAGTGGCGGCGGCGGGCGGACATAACCTGTTATTACTGGGGCCGCCCGGCACAGGGAAAACCATGCTTGCCAGCCGATTGCCCGGCATTTTACCGCCGCTGACCCAGCAGGAAGCTTTGGAAACCGCCGCGATAGTGAGTTTGGTGTATTCGCCTCAAGGGCAGTCAGATACGCATTCGGCCTATTCGCGCCTGCGCCCTTTTCGCGCGCCGCACCACAGTATTTCGCTCAACGCGCTGGTCGGCGGGGGATCAATCCCGCGTCCGGGTGAAATTTCATTGGCGCATAACGGCGTGCTGTTTCTGGATGAGCTGCCCGAATTCGAGCGTAAAGTGCTGGATGCTCTGCGACAGCCGATGGAATCAGGAGAGATAACGATTTCGCGCACCCGCGCCAAGGTCGATTTTCCGGCGCGAATGCAGCTGATTGCGGCGATGAATCCGAGTCCGACCGGCCATTATCAAGGGCCGCACAATCGCACGCCGCCGCAGCAGATTTTGCGCTATCTTAGCCGCCTCTCCGGCCCGTTTCTCGACCGTTTCGATCTTTCTCTTGAGGTTCCACTGTTACCCCCCGGACTGTTGAGCCAGCAGCATCAGCAATTACTGCCGAAACAGCCGGAAAAAAGCGAGCAGGTCAAAGCGCGGGTGATCGCCGCAAGAGAGGTTCAACTTACGCGTTCAGGGAAATTAAACGCACATTTAAGCAGCCTTGAAGTGCAACTGTTCTGCAAATTGACGCGAGGGGATGCGGAGTTTCTGGAAAGTGTGTTACAAAAGCTGGGATTGTCGGTAAGAGCCTGGCATCGGATACTTAAAGTTGCCAGAACGCTGGCCGATCTGGACGGACAGGCCGACATCGGAAAAGCGCAATTATGTGAAGCATTAAGCTATCGCTGTATGGATCGGCTATTGTTAACGCTACACAAAAATTTGGCATAAAAAAACGGGGACTAGCCCCGTTTTGTTAATCGTCGCTGTCGGTGTAATCTTCCACCGCGTCAGCCTGCGGTTTACCGCCTGACAACGTATGGAATTTCTTCGGACGACGGGTGCGGATGATGTACTTATTCCACACTTTTTCAGCGTCGGTTACCGGCTCGCGGTTACCGCGGCAGACTTCCAGAAACAGCTTTTCTTCTTCGGTTACCGGTTCGCGTTTTCCCAGATCCAGCTCGTTGAAGGCAAAGCCGTGACGTTCCAGCAATTGCGCTTCTTTAATGGTGAAGTCGCCATGCCGGGAAAACCCGCGAGGGTAATGTTTATTGTCAAAAAAACGATTTGTCGTGGTGAAGCTTTCCGCCATCTGACACGCTCCTAATTCTCTCATGGTCGTGCTGTTATGGCGCGGAGTATTAGATAGGCTTGACAATCTGTAAAACAAAACATTTAAATCTTAACGACAAAAAATTTTGGAGATGGTAGTGGACACGGAATTACTGAAAACCTTTTTGGAGGTCAGTAGAACTCGTCACTTTGGTCGGGCGGCTGAATCTCTCTATTTGACGCAGTCCGCAGTGAGCTTTCGCATCCGTCAGTTGGAGACCCAACTGGGCGCAAATTTGTTTACGCGTCATAGAAATAACATCCGTCTGACGCCTGCTGGAGAGCGTCTGCTGCCCTATGCAGAAAACCTGATGTCGACGTGGCAAATTGCGAAAAAAGAGGTTGTGCGTTCACTGCAGCACTCAGAATTGTCGATTGGCGCGACGGCGTCGCTTTGGGAGTCTTATCTGACGCCCTGGCTACAGACGCTTTACCAGCAGCGCGAAGCTTTGCGACTCGAAGCGCGCGTGGCGCTACGCCACTCGCTGGTCAAACAGTTGCACGAAAGGCAGCTCGATTTACTGATTACTACCGAGCCGCCGAAGATGGACGAGTTGTCGAGTCAGCTGCTGGGTAATTTTTCGTTACGCCTTTATTGTTCGCAAAAGCAGGATAAATCGGCTCAGAGTGCTTACATCAGGCTGGAATGGGGCGCGGATTTCCCGCAGCAGGAAAGTCGTATGCAGGCCAGCGATCAGGAACCCGTGTTGACCACCACCTCGGCCCATTTAACGCGCCAGCTGCTGGAAACGACGGGCGGTTGCGCCTTCCTCCCAAGTCACTGGGAGAAAGACTATCCGGAACTGTCGATTTATTCGGATGTGCCGCCCGTCATCAGGCCGCTTTACGCCGTGTGGCTGCAAAACAGTGACCAGCAGGTGTTAATCAAGCAGTTGCTTAAAACGCCGCTGGAAACGGACATTTAACGCATTTTCACCGCGCGTTACGTGGTTTTTAGTTGCGGATGGCGGGCTCGTCGAGTGGTCCAGTATGAGCCGAGGCCTTTCTGCAGCGCGATGAAAATAAACAGTAAAATGCCCATCACGATTTTGGTCCACCACGAGCTTAGCGTACCGTCAAAGGTGATGTAGGTCTGAATCAGCCCCTGAATCATCACGCCAAACAGGCTGCCTAACACGGTGCCTACGCCGCCGCTCAGCAGCGTTCCGCCGATGACCACGGCCGCGATGGCATCCAGCTCCACGCCGCTGGCCGCCAAGGCGTAACCGGCTGAAGTGTAGAGTGAAAAGACAATGCCTGACAGCACGGCAAGCGTCGTGGAAAGCATATAAATCGAGATGGTGGTTTTTCTGACGGGCACGCCCATCAAACCCGCCGAGGTAATGTTGCCGCCAATTGCATAGACGTTATTACCAAATTTCGTTCTGTGCGCCAGCACCATGCCGACCAGCACGACGCAAAGCATCACCAGCGCCAGCAGCGTAAAACGCCCGCCTCCCGGCACTTTCCAGGCGAAATTGGCCAGCGTGGTATAAAGCGGATGATTGATGGGCAACGACTCTTCGGAAACGATAAAGCTCATGCCTCGAACAAAAAACATGCCGGCCAGCGTGATGATAAAAGCAGGCAGTTTGAGGGTATCGATAATCCAGCCCATAAAGCCGCCAAACAGCGCGCCCATGACCAACACGATGCCAAAAGCGTAGAAAGGCGGCACGCCATAAACGCCAATGAGCTTAGCCAACGCCAGTCCGGTAAAGGCAATCACCGAGCCGACAGAAAGGTCGATGCCGCCCGACAGAATCACAAAAGTCATGCCGACCGCGACAATGCCGAGGAAGGCGTTATCAGTCAGCAGATCGCACAAGACGCGCGTCGAAGCAAAGCCCGGGAATTGGCTAAAGCAGTAACCATAGCCGGCAAAAAAAACCAGAATGGTGATCAGCAGCGGGAGATTGCGTTTTAGCATTATTCTTTTCTCCGAAACAGAGTGCCGAGGGAAACGCGCGGTGATTGCACGACGAGCACCGCCAACACGACAACGGCTTTAAGCACCAGATTGAATTCCGGTTTGAAACCCGACAGCAGAATGCCGGTATTCATCCCCTGAATAATCAACGCACCAATCAGCGACAGCAGCAGGTTAAAACGTCCGCCGAGCAGTGAACCACCGCCAATAACCACGGCGAGAATGGCGTCAAGCTCAAGCCATAACCCGGCATTGTTGGCATCTGCGCCGCGAATGTCGGCAGTGACAATAACGCCCGCCACGGCGGCGCAAATTCCGCAGATGATATAGACCGAAATCAGCACCAGACGTGCGTTAACACCCGCGTTGTAGGATGAACGAACGTTAATGCCCACCGATTCGACAAACAGGCCCAACGCGGTTTTACGCGTTAACAGCCACAGCAGAAGCAGCATGACGGCAGCAATAATAATCGGCATCGGCAGCGTCAACAGCGAGCCGCTGCCAAACTGCGACAGCCCGTTGTGCTCGAAGGTGACAATCTGCCCTTCGGTGATCAGCTGGGCGATACCGCGTCCGGCAACCATCAACATCAGCGTCGCGACAATCGGTTGTATTTGCAAAACGGCGACCAGAAAACCGTTCCACAGACCACAGACGGCGCCGACAGCGACAGCCGCCAACAGCACGGTGGCTAACGGATAACCGTTGACGGTCATGGTAGCGGCAGTCGCTCCGGCAATCGCCATGACGGCGCCGACGGAGAGATCAATACCGCCCGTGGCGATCACCAGCGTCATACCCAGGGCCAAAATCGCGACGGGCGCGCCGCGATTGAAAATATCGACCAGGCTGCCGAACAGTCGGCCATCCTGAAGATGAATGTTGAAAAAACCGGGTGCGACTAGGCTATCAATCACCAAAATCGCCAGAAACGCCCCAACCTGTGTGGACCCCTTGGGAAATACCCAACGGACTTTGCGCGGCCTTCCTGTCATCGGCAGACTCCTGTTTGACATGGACATCCCCCTTATTGGACCGCAATCGCAGTCATGATCGCCGGAACAGAAATCTGGTCCTGCTCGATTTGCGTGATGTGTTTTCTGTCGCGCAGCACCACAATTCGGTCGGCGTAACCGGCCAGCTCTTCCAGCTCGGAGGAGATAACCAGCAAAGCCAGGCCTTCATCACAGAGTTTTTCGATGAGACGGATAATTTCAGCGTGCGCGCCGACGTCGATGCCGCGAGTGGGTTCATCAAGAATAAGAAAACGTGGATTCGTCGCCAGCCAGCGCGACAGCAGAACCTTTTGCTGATTGCCGCCCGACAGATACTGAATCTCCTGCTCGGCGTTCGGGGTGCGGATCCCAAGTAGCTTGATAAATTTGTCGGCTATCTGGTTTTGCTCTTTCATCGACAACGGACGCAGCCAGCCACGCTGGGCCTGAAGCGCCAAAATAATATTCTCTCGCACCGTTGCCGCGCCAATAATACCGTCGGTTTTCCGGTCTTCGGGACAGTAGCCAAATCCGAGATGCGCCGCCTTACGTGGATTACTGATTTTGACTTCTTTACCCTCGACCGTTGCCGTGCCGGTATCGTGACCTTTGATGCCGAAAATAAGCTGCGCCGTCTCTGTACGTCCCGACCCCAGCAAACCAGCCAAGCCAACAATTTCACCGCACTTAACGTTGAGGTCGAAATTCTCAACTAATCCGCGACGACCATAATTTTTGAAATCGACCAGCGGATCGCCAGTTACCGCGCGATGCTCGCCACGTTTTAATAATGCCTCGTCAAAACTGTGACCCAGCATCATCGGCACTAAATCGATGCGCGGCAGGTCTTTGGTAGGAGAACTCCCGACCAGCTTGCCGTTGCGAAACACGGTGATACGATCGCTGATGCGATAAACCTGATCGAGAAAATGGGTGACAAAGATCATCCCCATGCCGCTGGCTTTGAGTTGAACAAGAATATCCAGCAGCATGCTGACCTCTTTGGCATCGAGGCTGGCGGTGGGTTCGTCGAGAATGAGAACCTGTGCGGAAAGGTCAACGGCGCGGGCAATGGCGACGATTTGCTGGATGGCGATGGAGTAAGTTGAAAGCGGCTGGCTAACGTCGAGCGTCAAACCGTAGCCTGCGAGCAAGGCTTGCGCCTGCTGCTCCATTTTTCGCTGATTAACCAACCCAAAACGTGTCGGCTCGCGACCAATAAACAGATTGGCGGCAACTGAGATATTGGGCAGCAGGTTCACTTCCTGATAAACCGTACCAATGCCTAACGCCTGCGCGTGTGCGGTGCTCTTGGCTTCTATGGGTTCACCGTTAAGGAAAACCGTGCCTTCGGAGCGCTGATAAACCCCCGTCAGCGCTTTGATTAATGTCGATTTCCCTGCGCCGTTTTCTCCGAGCAGGGCAACAATTTCACCCTGATGAAGTGTTAAATCAACCCGTTCCAAGGCCTTAACGCCCGGAAATTCAACGGACAGGCCGCGTACTTCAAGTAAGGCTGCTGATTGAAGATTATCCATCTAATTCTTTACCCCGACTGCATCCGCACCACGAACATTTTTTTGCAAAAACATTGCCTGTGCAAAATGGGATGACAAAACCGGCTCGCATCATGCCCGAGCCGGTCAATGCGCTTAGTAGCCCATGTCTTTTTTCATGTCGTACTCTTTCTGCGCCATGTCAGGCAGTACGAGAGTAGATGCGGTCTGGATAAATTTTGGCGGCTGCGTGCCGTCTTTCTTCATTTTGATCAACGCATCAAGCGCGGGGCCGGCCATGTTAGGCGTCAGCTCAACGGAGGCATTGGCTTCGCCGTTTAGCATGGCTTTATAAATGTCGGGCACGCCATCAATGGAAACTACCTTGATTTGCGATCCAGGCTTCAGCCCAGCCTCTTTAATGGCTTGAATAGCACCGATCGCCATATCGTCGTTGTGTGCATATACGGCGCAGATATTTTTGCCGTTTTGCTCAGCCTTAATGAAGCTCTCCATGACCTCTTTGCCTTTACTACGCGTAAAGTCGCCAGATTGAGAACGAATAATTTTGACATTTGAGGCAGACGTTAGCGCATCGGCAAACCCTTTTTTACGGTTCAAAGCGACGCTGGCGCCGACAGTTCCCTGAAGTTCGACGACGTTACACGGTTTTCCGGCTACCTCTTTGACTAGCCAGTCGCCCGCGACCTTGCCTTCATGCACGCTATCAGACGCGACGGCGGCGGTATAAAGCGAAGGATCGCTTACTTCAATAGTACGGTCTAACAGGAATACGGGGATTTTGGCTTCTTTGGCTTCCGTCAGAACGGGCGCCCAGCCAGTGGCGACCACTGGCGCGATGAAAATGGCATCAACACCCTGCGCGATAAAGGATCGTATGGCTTTGATTTGGTTCTCCTGTTTTTGCTGAGCATCAGCAATTTTCAGGGTGATCCCACGTTTTTGTGCTTCGAGTTTGGAGACCTTGGTTTCGGCAGAACGCCAACCTGATTCAGAACCTATTTGAGAAAAACCGACGACTAACGGCGCTGCCTGTACGGCTCCACAAAATGCCGTTGCCACTGCTGCTGCCAAGATTAAACGTTTATACATTGTTATTTCCTCATGCGTAGTCTGAGCTACTTTCTATTGAGTCTTGTAGGGTCCGGCATAGAGAGATACTAAAACCGCGTTTTACAGGTGAGCAAAGCTTCACCAGGCACACTTAGTTTTAGCCCATTGCAAAAACGGTATCTTGAGCACGGTCACATAGCTGATTAACAATCGATTCGTGCATGTATTCAGCTAAAAAACGACAGCAAATAAGGCATGAAAATGGAGAAATAAAGGAAGGAGATTAGAGCGATACGGATTTACGATCTGTAAAAACGAAAAATTATAGGGATTTTCCAGCAATTCATAGCAGGATTATTAGCCACTTCGAAGCAATATTGAGCGGACAAAAGCCCTTTGGCCTACAATTTGGCTCACAACAGACGAAAAAAAACCCTTCGTTTTCACGAAGGGTTCTTAATATGGCAGGGGCGGAGAGATTCGAACTCGCGACACCCGGTTTTGGAGACCGGTGCTCTACCAACTGAGCTACGCCCCTAAATCTGCTTATTATTATGCCTGCTAAATTTTAGCAGGCATAATATTTAATTAGTGGCGGAACGGACGGGGCTCGAACCCGCGACCCCCTGCGTGACAGGCAGGTATTCTAACCAACTGAACTACCGCTCCACCGGTTCTTTCACTCACACCAGACTATCGGTCTGCTGTCAGCTTGTCTTCGCTGTTTTTCCGTGTCAAGGGAAAGGAAGACTAATTTGATGCCTGGCAGTTCCCTACTCTCGCATGGGGAGACCCCACACTACCATCGGCGCTACGGCGTTTCACTTCTG
>NZ_JAWUEA010000026.1:0-259173 GCF_036663475.1 Rouxiella sp. T17
ATAGCTCAGTTGGTAGAGCACGACCTTGCCAAGGTCGGGGTCGCGAGTTCGAGTCTCGTTTCCCGCTCCAAATTTTTATCCTCAAAACACAACGCCAGTCACCACGCGCATTGCGTGTCATTTTCGTCTCTTTCACCCTGTGATAGATGATGGCTTGAATTATTTTTGTGAACAGAGTTATCCACAGTTTCTGTACACTTTCTGCACTGCTTTTAATTTGATCAGCCGATATTGTTAAAAAATAACTCCTTGAAATTTAACATAAAATTAAAAAGCTAAAACGCTATAGCGATCTCTTGCTCTTTTTTTTGCAATTGATCGGCAAAGCCTTTTTATTTTTATGCACAGCAAGGAAACTTTGGTTGTTACAAAAAAACCTCGTTTTATGCGTCGCGCGGCAAACCTTTTTCCACAGCTCGGATCAGCCTTTTTTTCTGCGACGATTGCACTTCAATCTGGTGTTCACCCCGTCTTGCCAGCTGTTGTGCTATCGACCACTCGATATGCTCGTCTAACATGCTGTTTTCACCTTTTCTACTCTGAAGCGCCAGCACGATATTTTCGTCATACGGAGCATTCCCCAGCGCCACCGAAATATTACGCAGCCAGCGCAGATGACCAATGCGGCGAATCGGCGAGCCTTCGGTGATGCGCAGAAACTTCTCTTCCTTCCAGTTAAACAACTCAATCAGTTCGGGAGCATGCAGCGCGGCGCGCGGGCTGAAATCGCCTTCGTCGGTGAGCTGGGAATAGCGATTCCACGGACAAATCAGCTGGCAGTCATCGCAGCCGTAAATCCGATTGCCCATTAGCGGCCGGAATTCTTCGGGGATCGCGCCTTCGAGCTCGATGGTGAGATAAGAGATACAGCGGCGCGCGTCGACCTGATAAGGCGCGACGATGGCGCCGGTCGGGCAGGTGGTGATGCAGGCCACGCAGCGGCCACACTGTTCTTCCTGCGGTTTATCGACGGGCAAGGGCAGGTCGATGAGCAGTTCGCCGAGGAAGAACCAGGAGCCGGATTCGCGGTTAAGTATTAGTGAGTGCTTACCAACCCAGCCAAGTCCGGCCTTCTCGGCCAGCGGCCGTTCCATAATCGGCGCGGAATCGACAAACGGTCGGAAGCTCAGCGCCGAATCTGGCTGCGATTCGGTGCAAAATTCCTGGATCATGTCGCCGAGTTTTTTCAATCGCTGGCGCAATACCTTGTGATAATCGCGGCCCAGCGCGTAGCGGCTGACATAGCCCAGCGTCGGATTATTCAACGTTTTGGCAAACGCCGCCTTGGCGGGCAAATAGTTCATGCGCACGCTGATGACGCGCATCGTGCCGGGCAGCAGCTCGTGCGGACGGGCGCGCAGCATGCCGTGGCGCGCCATCCACTCCATCTCGCCATGATATTGTTTATCAAGCCAAGCTTGCAGCTTTGGCTCTTCGGCCGAGAGATCGGTATCACAGATGCCAACTTGCTGGAAACCTAGCGACTGGCCCCATTGCTTGATATGTTGGGCTAATTGATCGAGATTGAGGAGGTGCGTCATGACTAACCAAAATGAAAAACAGAACCCGACAAGTTTACCATACTCCGTCTATTCTGCGGACTGGTTAAGAGAGGCAGAAGCCGAGGCGGCGCGGGATACGGGCCTTTCGCTGTTCACTCTGATGCAACGCGCGGCGGCGGCGGCTTTCCGTCAGGCTCGACTGAAATTCCCGCAGGCGACTGATTGGTTGGTACTTTGTGGGCACGGCAACAACGGCGGCGATGGCTATGAAGTGGCTCGACTGGCTAAAAATGCCGGTTTGAATGTCACACTTCTGGCGGTAAACAGTGAAAAAATCCTGCCTCCAGAAGCACAACAGGCGCGCAAAGGCTGGCTGGACGCGGGCGGCGAGATAGGTGAAGCCATCGCAGGCTGGCCGCCAAAAATCGATTTAATCGTTGATGCTCTGCTTGGCACGGGCTTAAGCTCTGCGCCGCGAGAACCGGTTGCGAGTTTAATCAAGGCGATCAATCAGTTAGACGTGCCCGTGCTTTCCCTCGATATTCCTTCCGGACTGGCGGCCGAAACAGGCGTCGCCGTGGGAGAAGCTGTCCACGCGGCGCTCACCGTCTCCTTTATAGCTCTCAAACCCGGCTTGCTGACCGGACAGGCGCGCGATTACGTGGGCGAGCTGCACTGCGACGCGCTCGGGCTGGAAAGTTGGCTCAGCGGCCATCGCCCGCTGTTGCAGCGTCTCGACGCCAGCCTGTTATCGCGCTGGTTGAAACCGCGTCGTCCGTGTTCACACAAAGGCGAGCACGGCCATTTACTGCTGATAGGCGGTGACACGGGCTTTGCGGGCGCGATTCGCATGGCGTCGGAATCCGCGCTGCGCACGGGCGCAGGCATGGTGCGAGTACTTACTCACAAAGAAAATATCGCGCCGCTGCTGACGGCTCGTCCTGAATTAATGGTGCAGGAACTGACCGACGACGCGTTGAAGTCGGCGCTCGAATGGGCCAGCGCGGTGGTGATCGGTCCGGGATTAGGCCAGCACGAATGGGGGCAGGCGGCATACAAACAGGTCGCGGAAAGTGAAAAACCGGCACTCTGGGACGCCGATGCGCTTAACATGCTGGCAAAAGCCCCTGATAAACGGCAAAATCGCGTCTTGACGCCCCATCCGGGCGAGGCCGCACGTTTATTAGGCTGCTCGGTGAAAGAAATTGAAAGCGATCGCCTAAGCGCGTTGCACAAGCTGACGCAGCGTTACGGCGGCGTGGTGGTATTAAAAGGCGCGGGCACGCTGATTGGCTCCGAGCAGGGGCACATCGCCATCGCCGACGTCGGCAACGCGGGCATGGCTGCCGGCGGTATGGGCGATATCCTGTCGGGCATCATTGGCGGGATGCTCGCCCAGAAGTTATCTTCTTATGATGCGGCCTGTGCCGGTTGCGTGGTTCACGGCGCGGCGGCCGACGTCATCGCGCCACGCCGAGGCACGCGCGGCATGCTGCCTACCGATTTATTACACTGGATAACCCCGTTGGTTAATCCCGAGCTGGAAAAATAGAATTTACCCAATGAATCAATTGACTCTACCTCTGCCAGATGAAGCCTCGACCCTCAAACTCGGGGCAGATTTAGCGACCGCCTGCACGGGCACGACCGTTATTCATCTTTTTGGTGATTTGGGTGCCGGCAAAACCACGTTCAGCCGCGGCTTTTTGCAGGCGCGCGGCCACAAGGGCAATGTAAAAAGCCCGACTTACACGCTGGTCGAGCCTTATCAGCTTCATCCGATGGCGGTCTATCATTTTGACCTGTATCGTCTCGCCGACCCCGAGGAGCTGGAGTTCATGGGCATTCGCGACTACTTTACCGAAGACGCGATTTGCCTTGTCGAATGGCCTCAGCAAGGCGCGGGCGTACTTCCCGATCCCGACCTTGAACTGACGCTTGAGTATCAGGCAGAGGGACGATTGGCCACCATCAAGGCCGTTTCCGAAGCAGGTAACCGTTTACTGCTGGTGCTACAAGAGCAAGGATAATGCTGTAATGATTCAATGCGTTAACAGAGTGTGGAAAAGGGTTGCGGCGGCGTTGGTGGTTTCCGTGACAGTGATGCTACCGGCAGCCATGGTTCCTGCTTTTGGCGCAGGGATGAAAAACATCAATGTTTCCAACGGGAGTACGCAATCCACCGTGACCATCGATTTCGATGGCAAGCCCGATTACTCTTTCTTCCCGCTGCATAATCCTGAGCGGGTGGTTATCGATATTAAACAAAATGGCGTGATGCGCGGTTTGCCGCTCAACTTTAGCGGCCAGAATCTGGTGCGTCGCGTACGCGCGAGCACGCCAGCCGATGCGAAAACCCAGCGTCTGGTGTTCGAGCTGACGCAGAAAGCCAGAACCAACGCGCAGGTGCAGCAAAGCGGCAGCCAATATACCGTGACCTTTACGCTGAGCGCCTCGGCGCAGCGTAATCTTTCATCACCGACGATTTCCAGCGTGCGTTCTGCCAGTCGTCCAGTCCCTGCACCTGCTCCGCGCGGCAATCCGTTTGACGGTGACAACACTCAGGTTGCGGCGACGGCACCCGTGGCGAGCAGCGCGTTGACGCCGCGCACCAGCGGCAATGACAACGACAATCAGGTGATTGTGGCGATTGATGCCGGACACGGCGGTCAGGACCCGGGCGCGCAGGGCGCAGGCGGATTAAAAGAGAAAAACGTGACGATCGCGATAGCCCGCAAGCTGCAGGCCGAGATGTCGCGCGATCCGATGTTCAAACCCGTGCTGACCCGCGACGGCGACTACTTTATTTCGGTGATGGGCCGCTCCGACGTGGCGCGCAAAAAGGGCGCGAATTTGCTGGTGTCGATTCACGCCGATGCCGCGCCAAATCGCAGCGCCAGCGGAGCCTCGGTTTGGGTGCTATCAAACCGTCGCGCCAACAGCGAAATGGGTAACTGGCTCGAGCAGCACGAGAAACAGTCCGAGCTGCTCGGCGGCGCGGGTGACATGCTCGCCAACACGGCCTCTGACCCGTATCTGAGTCAGGCGGTGCTGGATTTGCAGTTTGGCCACTCCCAGCGCGTAGGGTATGACGTCGCGACTAAAGTTTTACAGCAGCTTCGCCACGTCGGCGCGCTGCACAAAAGCAAGCCGGAACATGCCAGCCTCGGCGTATTGCGTTCACCGGATATCCCGTCGCTGCTGGTTGAAACCGGCTTCATCAGTAATCCAAATGGGGAGCGGCTGCTTGGAAGCAGTGCGTACCAGGATAAAATTGCCCACGCCATCTATGAAGGCCTGCGCAGTTATTTCCTGGCACATCCGTTACAATCCGGCCCAAAGGTCGAAAACCGACCGTTGCTCTCCAACGCAACGGCGGTTAACGACACAGCCCCGGCCAGCGCTTCTCTAAGCCAGCCGGGCCCGATTGAAACCACGGCGGCGCTGGGCGGCGCAACCCAGATCCACAAAGTTAAACGCGGTGAAACGCTGACGGGCATTGCGGCGGAATATGGCACCACGCGCGCCGCGCTGCACGATCTCAACAAGCTGAAGAAAGACGGCGTGTGGGTCGGGCAAAGGCTGAAAGTTCCGGCGGGAACCTCGGCGGTATCGCGAAACAGCACGGCGAAAGTCAGCGTCGCGCACGGCTCGAGAAGGGCGGCGCGACATAAAGTGGTGCGCGGCGATACGCTCTCGGCCATCGCCTCGCGTTACGGCGTGAGCATGAATGACATCAGAACCGCCAACCACATGAAATCCGGCGACGTGCAGCTTGGTCAAACGCTGGCCATTCCGCAATCCTGACCGGACGTTAACGATTTTTCCAGATGATAGGAGCGGCTATGCCGATTCGGGTACTGCCACCGCAGCTGGCAAATCAGATAGCCGCGGGCGAGGTTGTTGAACGGCCCGCGTCGGTAGTGAAAGAGCTGGTCGAAAACAGCCTCGACGCAGGCGCAACGCGCATTGATATTGATATCGATCGCGGCGGCGCCAAGCTGATTCGCATCCGCGATAACGGCTGCGGCATCGGCAAAGACGAGCTGGCGCTGGCGTTGGCGCGTCACGCCACCAGCAAAATCAGCTCGCTCGACGATCTCGAAGCGATTCTCAGCCTCGGGTTTCGCGGCGAGGCGCTTGCTAGCATAAGCTCGGTTTCACGACTGATGCTGACCTCGCGCACCGCCACGCAGGACGAAGCCTGGCAGGCCTACGCCGAAGGGCGCGACATGGCGGTCACGGTAAAACCGGCGGCGCATCCGCAGGGATCCACGGTCGAAGTGCTGGATTTGTTCTACAACACGCCCGCCCGCCGCAAGTTTATGCGTACCGAAAAAACCGAATTTACCCACATCGATGAAGTCGTGCGCCGCATTGCACTGGCGCGTTTCGACGTGGCGATCAATCTCAGCCACAACGGCAAGCTGGTGCGGCAGTATCGCGCGGTGAAAGACCCGGCGCAGAATTCGCGTCGGCTCGCCAGCATCTGTAGCACCACCTTTGTCGAGCACGCGCTGGAAGTCGAGTGGAGCCACAGCGATTTATCGATCCGCGGCTGGGTGGCCGATCCCGCGGGATCACGCACGCTGACCGACATGCAATATTGCTATGTGAATAATCGGATGATGAAAGATCGCCTGATCAATCACGCGATCCGCCAAGCCTATCAGGATCAGCTAAAAGACGATCAGCAACCGGCTTACGTGCTTTATCTCGACGTCGATCCGCATCAGGTGGATGTCAACGTGCATCCCGCCAAGCACGAGGTACGTTTTCATCAATCGCGTTTAGTCCACGATTTTATCTATCAGGCCGTGGTGGCCGTGTTGCAGCAGGCCGGAAATCCGCTCCTGGATGACGCGAGCGCGCCGATTGAAGAGCCGCCGCGCTATCAGCCCGAAAATCGGCAGGCGGCGGGCGGTAATCACTTTTCGCGCCCAGCAGAAACGCCAAAAGCGGCGACGTCACGCGCTGACGCACCGTTTAAAGATAAACAGCCGCCACGCGCCGAGCCGTCGCCAGCGGCAAAAGCCATTTTCCCCGAAACGTCGCGTTCCGCTCATCTGCGCGAGCCTGCCCAGCGTTTTACCGAAGGCAATCCTTACAGCAAGCCGCAGGGCGAGCTTTATCAGCGTTTGCTTAAGCCGGACGAAGGCGCAGTTTCGTATGATAAAAGCGTCGCGCCGGGAGAAAATGCTCGGCAAGAATCTGCAGCGAAAAGTGCGCCTGTCGAGCAGCAGGAAGCGCTGGAAGGCCACAGCCAGAGTTTTGGTCGCGTGCTGACGGTGAGTGCGGCAAGTTTTGCCTTGCTTGAGCGCGGACAAAAATTAGTGCTGTTATCGCTGCCTGTCGCCGAAAGATGGTTGAAAACGGCCCAGTTAACCCCCACTTCTGAGGGATTGCGTCCTCAGCCGCTGTTGATACCGGTAAAGTTGAATTTAAGTAAAGAGGAACGTGCGGCCTTTACGCAACATCAGGCGCTTTTACAACATTTCGGCATCGAAATGCTGATGGAGCACCAGCGTGGGACCTTGCGCACGGTACCTTTACCATTACGCCAACAAAATTTACAAAAGTTGATACCCGACCTGTTAGGCTATATTGCGGTTCTGCAGGAGGTCACTCCTGATGCGGTAGCTATGTGGCTTGCCCGCAATCTCGGCAGTGAGCATGAAGTCTGGACGGTTTCACAAGCAATACAATTACTCACGGACGTCGAGCGACTCTGCCCCCAGCTGGTCAGGTCACCGCCTTCCGGACTCTTGCAACCTGTTGATTTACAGCCGACATTGGCGGCTTTTAAGCATGACTGATTTAGAATCCAAAGCATTACCTCCTGCCATTTTTATCATGGGCCCCACGGCTTCGGGTAAAACTGCCCTGGCCATGGCGCTGCAACAGCATCTTCCCGTTGAACTTATTAGCGTTGACTCGGCTCTTATCTACAAGGGTATGGATATCGGCACGGCGAAACCGACGCCAGAAGAGCTGGCCGCCGCGCCGCACAAGCTGATTGATATTCTTGACCCCGCGCAATCTTACTCGGCCGCCGATTTCCGCGCCGACGCCCTGCGCGAGATGGCCGAGATAACCGCGCGTAAGAAAATTCCGTTATTGGTTGGCGGCACCATGCTTTATTTCAAAGCCTTGCTCGAAGGGCTTTCGCCACTTCCACCGGCGGATCCCGACGTGCGCGCGCGCATAGAGGCTGACGCGGCGGAACATGGCTGGGAAGCGCTGCATAACCAGTTAAAAGAGATAGATCCGGTATCGGCTGCACGAATTCACCCGAATGATCCGCAAAGGCTCTCCAGAGCACTGGAAGTTTTTTATATTTCGGGTAAAACTTTAACGGAACTCGTTAAAATTTCGGGTGAAGCGATACCTTACCAGGTTCATCAATTTGCGATTGCACCTACGAGTCGCGAATTGCTGCACGATCGTATTGAATTGCGTTTCAGGCAGATGGTTGCCAACGGCTTCGAAACTGAAGCGAGAGCGCTTTTCACTCGGGGTGATTTGCATACGGACATGCCTTCCGTTCGTTGTGTCGGTTACCGCCAGATGTGGTCATATATTTCCGGCGAGATCGGCTACGATGAAATGGTTTATCGTGGTGTTTGTGCAACACGGCAGCTGGCTAAACGTCAGATGACCTGGTTGCGCGGTTGGGAAGGGGTCGAATGGCTTGATTCAGAGAAGCCCGACGAAGCCTTAAGCCGTGTAATTCAGGTTGTTAGTGCATAGGTCAGATGATTGTGTACAATTGATGAGTACTCAACGCGCAAATTTTTTTATGTGATTTATTTTCGAGCTTATGCTCAAAGTTACAACAACAAACAAATAAGGAAAAGATAGAATGGCTAAGGGGCAATCTTTGCAAGATCCGTTCCTGAACGCATTGCGTCGCGAACGTGTTCCGGTTTCTATTTACTTGGTGAATGGTATTAAGCTGCAAGGCCAGATTGAGTCTTTCGATCAGTTTGTGATTCTGTTGAAAAACACGGTAAGCCAGATGGTGTATAAACACGCTATCTCTACCGTTGTACCTTCGCGCTCGGTTTCTCATCACAGTAACAATCCAGGTGGTGGTGCTTCCAGCAACTATCATCATGGTAGCGCACCGACTGCTCCACAGCAGCCGCAGGATGGCGATGACGCCGAATAAGGCGCACCGTTATTCAATCTCGAAGGGGTTCATAAGAGGTTTTTCGCCGCTTATGTGCCCCTCGTTGAATTTACTTTCTCAATTGAGAGGTCACACGCTTGTTTGACCGTTATGAAGCCGGTGAGCAGGCCGTACTGGTTCATATCTATTTCTCGCAGGACAAAGTCACTGAAGATCTTAGCGAATTCGAATCGCTGGTATCCTCTGCCGGGGTTGAGGCTTTACAAGTCATCACAGGTAGCCGCAAGGCACCACACCCTAAATACTTTGTCGGTGAAGGAAAGGCCCAAGAAATCGCAGATGCCGTTAAAGCAACTGGCGCATCTGTAATCCTGTTTGATCACGCATTGTCACCCGGCCAGGAACGTAACCTGGAAGCCTTGTGCGAATGTCGCGTGGTTGATCGTACCGGACTTATTCTAGATATTTTTGCCCAGCGCGCCCGTACTCACGAAGGGAAACTCCAGGTGGAGTTGGCCCAGTTACGCCATATTGCTACCCGACTGGTACGAGGTTGGACACACCTTGAACGCCAGGGTGGCGGCATTGGTTCGCGCGGTCCCGGGGAAACCCAGCTTGAGACCGACCGCCGTTTGCTCCGTGACAGAATCACTCTAATTTTAAGCCGCCTTGAACGCGTCGAGAAACAGCGCGATCAGGGACGACGTTCCAGAATGCGTGCCGATATTCCAACCGTTTCGCTGGTTGGCTATACCAACGCCGGAAAGTCCACGCTGTTTAACCGCATTACCGAGGCCGACGTTTACGTGGCCGACCAGTTATTTGCCACCCTTGACCCGACGCTGCGCCGCATTATGGTTGCCGACGTGGGCGAAACGGTTATGGCAGATACCGTAGGGTTTATTCGTCACCTGCCCCATGATTTGGTTGCTGCCTTTAAAGCAACGCTGCAGGAAACCCGACAGGCATCTCTGCTTATGCACGTCATCGATGCTGCCGATATTCGCGTCGAAGAGAACGTCGACGCCGTGAATACGGTGCTGGCAGAGATAGAAGCAGATGACATCCCTGTGCTGTTAGTGATGAATAAAATAGATATGCTGGACAACTTTGTGCCACGTATCGATCGCAACGAAGATAATTTGCCTGTCAGAGTTTGGCTATCCGCCGTGACAGGTGAAGGCATCCCGTTGTTATTCCAAGCATTAACGGAACGTCTGTCTGGTGAAATTGCACAGGTTGAACTGTGTTTGCCACCGGAAGCGGGCCGCCTTCGCAGTCGTTTTTACCAGCTTCAGGCAATTGAAAAAGAATGGATTGAAGAGGATGGAAGCATCGGTTTGATGATTCGTCTGCCCGTCGTTGACTGGCGTCGCCTCTGCAAACAGGAACCGGCGATGGGCGATTATGTCCGTAACGGCTACTCGGTTGATTTCGAGATGAAAGAAGACTGGGAAAACCTGCCTGACCAAGAGCCTGAAGAACACCAATCATAGAATAATGGAGCTATAACATGGCGTGGAATCAGCCCGGTAATAACGGACAGGACCGCGACCCCTGGGGAAGCAGCAAAAATAGCGGCAACTCTGGTGGTGATAATTCTGGTGGAAATAACAATAAAGGCGGGCGCGAACAGGGCCCTCCCGATCTCGACGATATCTTCCGAAAACTCAGCAAAAAACTTGGCGGTTTTGGCGGCAAGGGCTCCGGCAACGGCGGCAGCTCTACCGGCCCGCAAAGAAACATGAGCGGTCGTTTCGTTGGTCTGGCCGTAGTGGCCGTGGTGGTTATCTGGGCCGCCAGCGGATTCTACACCATCAAGGAAGCCGAGCGCGGTGTGGTCACCCGTTTTGGCAAGTTCAGCCATCTGGTTGAGCCCGGCCTGAACTGGAAGCCCACCTTTATCGATCAGGTTCAGGCGGTTAACGTCGAATCCGTTCGCGAGCTTGCGGCGTCCGGCATTATGCTGACCTCCGACGAAAACGTGGTGCGCGTTGAAATGAACGTGCAGTACCGCGTGACCGATCCCCGCGCCTATCTGTTTAGCGTTGCCAACGCCGACGACAGCCTGAGCCAGGCGACCGACAGCGCGCTTCGCGGCGTGATCGGCAAATACACCATGGATAAAATTCTGACCGAAGGCCGCACCACGGTACGTAGCGACACACAGCGCGTGCTCGAGGAGACCATTCGTCCGTATAACATGGGTATCACGGTGCAGGACGTTAACTTCCAGACCGCGCGTCCACCGGAAGAAGTGAAAGCCGCATTCGATGATGCGATTGCCGCGCGTGAAAACGAGCAGCAGTACATCCGTGAGGCTGAAGCCTACGCCAACGAAGTGCAGCCGCGCGCCAACGGTCAGGCCCAGCGCCTGCTGGAAAACGCCAAGGCTTATAAAGATCGTACCGTGCTTGAAGCGCAGGGTGAAGTTGCCCGCTTTGCAGAACTGCTGCCGGAATATAAAGCCGCGCCGGAAATCACCCGCGAGCGCCTGTATATCGAAACCATGCAGACTGTGCTGAGCAATACGCGCAAGATCCTGATTAACGACAAGAGCAACAATCTGATGGTCTTGCCGCTGGATCAACTGCTGAAAGGCAAAACGGCCGCCAACAACGCGAACGGAAATGATGCAAGCAGCATGATCCCGCTTCGTCAGGCACCGAGCTCGTCAAACAGCAATCGTAATAGCGGTGCCAGCAACGGCGCAGGTTCATCTGGCAGTGTCATGGATCAACGCCGTGCCGATGCACAGCGTGACGACACCCTTCGCGTAGGGAGAGAATAACCAATGCGTAAGTCAATTATAGTGGCCGTTGTTGTGGTGCTGGTGGCGCTTTATGCCTCACTGTTCGTGGTGCAGGAAGGCCAGCGCGGCATCGTACTGCGTTTCGGCAAAGTACTGCGTGACGGCGATAATAAACCTCAGGTTTATGCCCCGGGCCTGCATTTTAAAATGCCTTTCTTTGAATCCGTCAAAACGCTCGACGCCCGTGTTCAGACCATGGACAACCAGGCCGATCGCTTCGTGACCAAAGAGAAGAAAGACCTGATCGTCGACTCTTACCTGAAATGGCGTATCAGCGACTTTAGCCGTTACTATCTGGCGACCGGCGGTGGCGATGTGTCACAGGCCGAAGTTCTGCTGAAACGTAAATTCAGTGACCGTCTGCGCTCCGAGATTGGTCGTCTGGACGTAAAAGATATCGTCACCGACTCGCGTGGTCGTTTAACGCTGGACGTGCGCGATGCCCTGAATAAAGGCACCGACGACGACGATGCAGCCGCCGCCGCAACGACCGAAGCCGACAACGCCATTGCTTCTGTCGCCAAGCGCGTAGAGCAGGAAACCAACGGCAAAGTGCCAGCGGTGAATCCTAACAGCATGGCCGCGCTCGGGATTGAAGTGGTCGATGTGCGTATCAAGCAGATCAACCTGCCGGCCGAAGTGTCAGACGCAATCTTCCAGCGTATGCGTGCGGAACGTGAAGCGGTAGCGCGTCGCCACCGTTCGCAGGGTCAGGAAGAAGCCGAGAAGCTGCGCGCAACCGCTGATTACGAAGTGACCCGTACTCTGGCAGAAGCCGAGCGTCAGGCGCGTATTACCCGTGGTGAAGGGGATGCGCAGGCCGCCAAACTGTTTGCTGACGCATTCAGCGCCGATCCTGATTTCTACGGTTTCATTCGTAGCCTGCAGGCTTACCGCGAGAGCTTCAACAGCGGTAATGACGTGATGGTAATGAGCCCGAATGACGATTTCTTCCGTTACATGAAATCGCCGGACAAAACCAAACCGTAATCGATGTTGCTCGCTTCGACAGCATTGCCAAAAGGCCCCTTGCGGGCCTTTTGTTTTTTCTAAATTCGCCTTTTTTTCAGTATCAGGCCAGCACGAGAGCTGTCGCACGAAACGGACAATTTCTGCCCATGTGGCTATAAAAAGTACTGAAAGGCGTAGGGGAGGATGATAGGATTCTTTTTTAAGCAATCGGGTGATTATCGAGATGGGTAAGAACGTCGTCGTACTAGGCACTCAATGGGGTGATGAAGGCAAGGGCAAAATCGTCGACTTGCTGACGGAACGCGCGAACTATGTAGTGCGTTATCAAGGCGGCCACAACGCCGGTCACACTCTGGTCATCAACGGTGAAAAAACCGTACTTCATCTAATTCCCTCCGGCATTTTGCGTGAAAACGTCATAAGTATCATCGGCAACGGCGTGGTGCTGGCCCCTGACGCGCTGATGAAAGAGATGGGCGAACTCGAAGCGCGCGGCATTCCGGTGCGCGAGCGTCTGCTGATTTCCGAAGCCTGTCCGCTGATCCTTTCCTATCACGTAGCCCTCGACATGGCGCGTGAAAAAGCGCGCGGCGCCAAAGCTATCGGCACCACCGGTCGCGGTATTGGCCCTGCTTATGAAGACAAAGTGGCGCGCCGTGCCTTACGCGTGGGCGACCTGTTTAATAAAGAGACGTTTGCCCACAAGTTGAAAGAGATCATTGATTACCACAACTTCCAGCTGGTGCACTATTACAAGGTCGATGCGGTTGATTATCAACAGGTTCTCGATGAAGTGATGGCCGTCGCCGACATCCTCACCGCGATGGTGGTCGATGTTTCCGACCTGCTCGACAACGCCCGCAAACGGGGCGATTTGATTATGTTTGAAGGCGCGCAGGGCACGCTTCTGGACATCGATCACGGCACTTATCCGTATGTGACCTCGTCGAATACTACGGCGGGCGGCGTGGCAACGGGTTCAGGTATCGGCCCGCGCTATGTCGATTACGTGCTGGGTATCGTTAAAGCTTATTCAACGCGTGTGGGCGCAGGTCCTTTCCCGACTGAGCTATTTGATGACATCGGCGAGTTTCTCTGCAAGCAGGGCAACGAATTTGGCGCCACCACCGGACGTCGTCGTCGCTGCGGCTGGTTAGACATCGTCGCCGTACGCCGCGCCGTGCAGATTAACTCGCTGTCAGGTTTCTGCATCACCAAGCTCGACGTGCTCGACGGGCTGAAAGAGGTCAAACTTTGCGTCGGTTATCGCCTGCCAGATGGCAAAGAGGTGACCACCACGCCGCTGGCGGCTGAAAACTGGGAAGGCATCGAGCCTATCTATGAAACGATGCCGGGCTGGAGCGAAACCACCTTCGGGGTGAAATCCATTGACGGACTGCCGCAGGCCGCGCGCGATTACATCAAGCGCATCGAAGCGCTGACCGAAGTGCCGATCGACATTATTTCTACCGGCCCCGATCGCAGCGAAACCATGATCCTGCGCGACCCCTTCGACGCCTAAGCTGTAAATTCCATTATCATTCGTCTCGCTGCGGCAGACGCGAAAAACCGGGCGTAGAGTCCGGTTTACTTTTTCTGCCTCTCCGCCTATTCCCGCTATTTCATCCCGTCGTCACGCATTGGCCGGTATTTTAGCGGCTGATGCTGCCATTTTCAGCGTCTGTCTCATTTAACGACAAACAACGATAAACAACGACAAACTTTGTGGCAGGGAGCCTCTTCTATAGAGTAATCTTGAAGATACCCAGCATTTCTTACATTTCGGGTATACGCGCACTAGAGACGCTGTCATCATAAATGCGTACAAAACGGGTAAAAGTACCCAATGGATGTCGTGCAGCGCGCGTGATTACAACGCCAGGCCTGAAAATCAAAGCAGGCTCTGCCCACATTCGAACACTCTTTCTTCTTGTGAGTTGACGCACTAAATGAAGGCCGACAGGGCCAAAAGCAGGTCAACTCTACAAATTATTGCTTGTTGAATGGATGACTTTCAACAAACTGCTGATGACAACGGAGGAACCGCTATGTCACAAGATCCATTCTTGGAACGGGAAGCAGAAAAATACGAATCGCCTATCCCAAGCCGTGAATTTATTCTCGAGCACCTTGGCAAACGTGAAACGCCCGCCAGCCGTGAAGAGCTGGGAAATGAACTGAATCTCTCCGGAGAAGAGGCGCTGGAAGCACTGCGCCGCCGTCTGCGTGCTATGGAACGCGACGGACAGCTGGTCTTTACCCGCCGCCAATGTTACGCGCTGCCGGAACGTCTTGACCTGCTGAAAGGGACCGTTATTGGCCATCGCGATGGTTACGGTTTCCTGCGCCTTGAAGGCGTGAAAAAAGATGACGTTTACCTCTCCGCCGAGCAGATGAAAATGTGCATGCACGGCGACGTGGTGCTGGCCCAGCCGGTCGGTACGGATCGTAAAGGCCGCCGTGAAGCGCGCATCGTGCGCGTGGTGGTGCCAAAAGTCAGCCAAATCGTCGGCCGTTACTTTACCGACGCGGGCGCAGGCTTTGTGGTGCCCGACGACAGCCGTTTAAGCTTCGACATTCTGATCCCGGCCGACGCCGTTAGCGGCGCGCGCATGGGTTACATGGTCGTGGTCGAGCTGACCCAGCGTCCGACACGCCGCACCAAAGCGGTTGGTAAAATCGTCGAAGTATTGGGCGACAAAATGGGCACCAGCATGGCGGTAGATATCGCACTGCGCACCCATGAAATCCCGCACGTCTGGCCGCCACAGGTTGAAAAACAGGTCGAAGGCCTGAGCGAGCAGGTGCCGGAAGAGGCCAAAAAAGGCCGCGTTGATTTGCGCAGCCTGCCTTTGGTCACCATTGACGGCGAAGACGCGCGCGACTTCGATGACGCCGTACACTGCGAGAAAAAACGCGGCGGCGGCTGGCGTTTATGGGTTGCCATCGCTGACGTCAGCTATTATGTGCGTCCGGGCACCGCGCTGGATGCCGAAGCGCGCAGCCGTGCAACCTCGGTTTACTTCCCGTCGCAGGTCGTCCCGATGCTGCCGGAAGTGCTGTCCAACGGCCTTTGCTCGCTCAATCCGCAGGTCGACAGACTTTGTATGGTCTGTGAAATGACCATCTCCGCCAGCGGCAAACTGACCTCCTCCAAGTTTTACGAGGCGGTGATGAGCTCGCACGCGCGTCTGACCTACACCAAGGTTTGGCAGATTATTGAAGGCAACGAAGAGCTGCGCGAGCAGTACGCCCCGTTGGTCAAAGATCTTCAAGAGCTGCACAACATGTACAAGGTGCTCGACCAGGCACGTGCCGAGCGCGGAGGCATCGCCTTCGAAACCGAAGAAGCCAAGTTTATCTTCAACGCCGAACGTCGTATCGAGCGCGTTGAAGCGACCGTGCGTAACGACGCGCACAAGCTGATTGAAGAGTGCATGATCCTCGCGAACATCGCGGCGGCGCGTTTTGTTGAAAAGCATAACGAACCGGCGCTGTTCCGCGTTCACGATCGTCCAAGCGATGACCACATTTCTGCCCTGCGCAGCGTGTTGGGCGAGCTGAGCCTGACGATGGGCGGCGGTCTGAAGCCTGAGCCGAAAGACTACGCGGCTATCATGGACCAACTCAAAGATCGTCCTGACCGCGAGATGCTGCAAACCATGCTGCTGCGCTCGATGAAACAGGCGATTTACGATCCGGAAAACCGTGGCCACTTTGGTTTGGCGCTGACCTCTTACGGTCACTTTACCTCGCCAATCCGTCGTTATCCTGACCTTGCCCTGCACCGCGCCATCAAGTATTTGCTGGCGAAAGAGCACGGCACGCTGAAAGATCGCTGGACGCCAACCGGCGGTTATCACAGCGATTACGACGAAATGGTGGTGTTAGGCGATCACTGCTCGACGGCCGAACGCCGCGCCGACGAAGCCACGCGCAACGTCGCCGACTGGCTGAAATGTGACTTCATGCAGGATCACGTCGGCGAAGAGTTCACCGGCATTATCTCCAGCGTGACGGGCTTCGGCTTCTTCGTGCGCCTGACTGACCTGTTTATCGACGGTTTAGTCCACGTCTCCTCGCTGGACAACGACTATTATCGCTACGACAACATCGGCCAGCGTTTGGTGGGCGAGTCATCGGGCAGCGTTTATCGCCTAGGCGACACGGTCGAAATTCGCGTTGAAGCTGTCCACATGGACGAGCGTAAAATCGACTTTGCACTGGTCTCCAGCACCCGCAAACCGCGCGGTGAAGGCAAAACTGCCCGCGATCGCGCCAAGAAGGGCGGCGAGCGCAGCATGCGTCCAACCGGCGGCGCGGCTAACGCAGGTCGTCGTCGTACCGGCAAGAAAAACGTTAACTTCGAGCCAGACAGCGCCTTCCGTAAAGACGGCGACAAAGGCGACAAAGCGGCCAAGCCCGTAAAATCACGTCGCGGCACCAAAGCCGAGACGGCGCAGGCGGTAGTCAAAGCCGACGCGGGCAAGGCCGAGAAAGTGAAGAGCGCGGTAGGTAAAGACGGCAAGCCGAAGAAAGCCAAAAAGCCTTCCGACAAAACGCAGAAAATTGCTGCCGCCACCAAGGCGAAACGCGCCAGGAAAAAGCAGGCTGACGTCTAATCTGCGCAATTATTGACTGATGCCAACGTCAGTCAATGATAGAATTGCCATCAAGCTACACGCTATTCACTCCATCAGCGGGCACATGTTGCCCGCTGATGTATTTTACGAGCACTATTTTAAAGAGCATCATGAGCGAAATTATTTACGGTATCCACTCCGTCAAAGCCTTACTCGACAACGATCCGCAGCGCTTTCTGGAAGTTTTCATTCTGAAAGGCCGCGACGATAAACGCCTGAAACCGCTGATCGACGAGCTCGAAGCCAGCGGTATCGTGCTGCAGGTTGCCAGCCGTCAATGGTTGGACGACAAGTCTGAAGGCGCGGTGCATCAGGGGATTATTGCCCGTGTTAAAGAAGGGCGTCAGTATCAGGAAAACGACCTGCCGGCGCTGCTGGCGAGCATTGAGTCGCCATTGCTGCTGGTGCTTGACGGCGTGACCGATCCGCACAATCTCGGTGCCTGCCTGCGTACCGCCGATGCGGCCGGTGTCCACGCGGTTATCGTGCCTCGCGATCGTTCTGCCAAGCTGAACGCGACGGCGAAGAAAGTCGCCAGCGGCGCGGCCGAAAACGTGCCGTTGATCAACGTGACTAATCTGGCCCGCACACTGCGCGTGTTGCAGGAGCACAACGTCTGGATCGTCGGCACGGCCGGTGAAGCCGACCACACGCTGTTCCAAAGCAAAATGACCGGCCCAATGGCGCTGGTGATGGGCGCGGAAGGCGAAGGTATGCGCCGTCTGACCCGCGAACACTGCGACGAGCTGATCAGCATTCCGATGGCGGGTTCCGTCTCCTCGTTAAACGTCTCTGTTGCGACCGGTGTTTGCCTGTTCGAAGCCGTGCGTCAGCGTTCGGTAAAAGCGAAAGGCTAAGCCAAGCCTCACGTTTCTCTCCCGCGGCTTCTCCGGCTGCGGGCGTTTCCCCATTTGTGATCCAGCCTGCTGCAAAATCCCCTGTTTTTACCATACTAATCCCTGATGCGACCGATCATGGAGGGGTAATGAACTGGGAAACTCATCGGGTCTTCAATCAGCCCAAGCCGTTAAGCAACAGCAACCTTTTTCTCTCTGATACCGCCCTGCGCGAAGCCGTGACGCGGCAGCACGCGGCGTGGGATTTTGACGTGCTCGCGTCGCTGGGGCAGCAGCTGGGCTCCGCCGAATCGCTGGAGCTGGGCAGGCTTGCCAACGCGAATCCTCCTGATTTACTGCGTTTTGAACCCACGGGCGAGCCGCTCGACGACGTGCGATTTCATCCCGCCTGGCATTTACTGATGCAGGGGCTGGTAGCAAATCGGGTGCATAATTTATCGTGGGAGGAGGACGCGCGCATCGGCTCGACGGTCGCTCGCGCGGCGCGCTTTGTGCTGCACGCGCAGGTCGAGGCGGGCACGCTGTGTCCGATCACTATGACCCACGGCGCGATCCCGCTGCTGCAACAGCATCTTCCCGCCGAATTTACCGGCTGGCTTGGGCCATTAATGTCGGATCGCTACGACGCGCATTTGCTAACCGGTGATAAAAAGCGCGGGCTGTTGATTGGCATGGGAATGACGGAAAAGCAGGGCGGCTCGGACGTGCTGAGCAACACTACCACCGCCAAGCCGCTGGACGCGCGCGGGCCGGGCAAAGCGTATCGCCTTGTCGGCCACAAATGGTTTTTCTCCGTGCCGCAGAGCGACGCACATCTGGTGCTGGCGCAGACGGAAGGCGGCCTGTCGTGCTTCTTCCTGCCGCGCATTCTCCCCGACGGCGAACGCAATCACGTACGTATTCAGCGGCTTAAAGACAAGCTGGGTAATCGCTCGAACGCTAGCAGCGAGGTCGAGTTTTTCGATGCCGTCGGCTGGCTGCTTGGCGAAGAGGGCGAGGGCGTGCGCCACATTTTGAAGATGGGCGGCCACACCCGTTTCGACTGCGCGCTCGGCAGTCACGCGATGATGCGCCGTGCTTTTTCCGTCGCGCTCTATCACGCCTTCCAGCGTCAGGCGTTTGGCAAGCCGTTGATTGAACAGCCGTTGATGCGCCAAGTGCTGAGCAAAATGGCGCTGCGACTCGAGGGTCAGACCGCGTTGCTGTTTCGTCTGGCGAGTGCGCGCAGCCGTGAAAATGAGGCAGCGGAGCAGGTGTTTAGCCGTTTGCTCACGCCAGCGGCCAAGTTTGAAGTCTGTCGTCAGGGAATACCGTTTGTCGCCGAGGCGATGGAGGTGCTTGGCGGGCTCGGGTATTGCGAAGAGAGCGAGCTGCCGCGCCTGTATCGCGAGATGCCGGTGAACAGCATTTGGGAAGGATCGGGCAACGTAATGTGTCTCGACGTGCTGCGCAGCCTCAAAAAGCTGCCGTCGGCGGGCGAGCATCTTCTCCAGCGCTTGCATCAGGTGCGCGGACAGAATCGGCTGTTCGACAAAGCCGTGCGGCAATTTTCGCAGCGCGTAAAACGCAGTGATGAAGCGCAGGCGAGAAATCTTGCCAGCCAGCTGTTTAATCTGTTTGCCGCCGCCGAAATGCTGGAGTTTTCTTCGCCACCGCTGGCCGATGCCTGGTGCAGGCTGACACTCGACGATCGCGGTGATTCGCTTATCGACGAAAGGCTGTGTCAGCAGCTGCTCGAAAGGGCGATTGGCGCGCAGTGACTCGATGCCCCCAATCACCCTTTTTAGATTGCAGCGTTATTTAAACAGGATCGCCTCGGAATACCAGCGGCCGGGGCGAATCGTGTCGCTGACCAGCAGAATCTGATAATAACGCGCGCCCGCTGCATCGGCCTTGTGGCGAATAGCGCGCTCGACGTCCATCGGACTACCAATCACATCCGCCGACACGCTGCCTATTTTAGTCAGCGTGCTGGTTTGTGAACGCTGCACTTCCTGCGCGTGAGAAGTCGGCGCAGGCGGCGGCGTGGGCGTGGTTTGCAGCACGCTACAGGCTGTGAGGGTGGCAAAAATAATGCCTAAGCCAAGCGCGCGCGCCGTTTTTTCATAGCTGTTTTTCATCGTTTTCACTCCTGCTGATATTTCTTTAAGTGTAGCGTCCGCGCAGCAAAATCGGGCGCTGTCGCAGGCTCTTTCCAGTTCCTAGTCCTAGCTATTAGGCATAGTTCATAGCTATTAGGAATAGTTCATAGCCAAAAAATCGTGGTGGCATTTTGCGGGACAGATAGACTGATTAAGTCAGCGGCGGATACTGGCTTGTGAGAAACTTTCCGTCGACCCTGTGAATTCAAGGAGCGTGAGATGGTTGAAATGTATGAGGAAAACGTTGAGGGTATTCAAATAATCCACGCGGTTCCTGCCGGAAAGTATCATCAAAAACTGCCTACGGTGTTTTTTTATCACGGCTTTACCTCGTCAAAAGAGCTTTATTCCTACTTTGGTTACAATCTGGCAAAAGCCGGTTATCGGGTGATTTTGCCCGACGCATTAATGCACGGCGCGCGGGCCGAGTCTGATCACAGCGTTTTGCTGAGCCATTTCTGGCGGATCCTGCAAAATAACGTCAGCGATTTGGCGCTGCTGAAAGAGACCTTTGTGGCACGCGGATTGGCCGATGAGGCGCGGCTCGGCGTGGGCGGCGTATCGATGGGTGGCATGACGACGCTCGCGGCGCTGGTACATTTTCCGTGGGTAAAAGCGGCGGCCAGTCTGATGGGCTCCGGCTATTTTATTTCGCTTTCCGACCATCTTTTTCCGCCGACACATTTAAGCCGCGCGGCGTTCGAGGCGCAAACCTCGCTACTTTTAGGCTGCGATATCAGCGATAAAATTGCCTTAATCGCCCAAAAACCGCTGCTGGTGTGGCACGGCGAAAAAGATGATGTGGTGCCGTTTATCGAGAGCGCGAAGCTGAAACAGGCGCTTGAAGAATATAACGAGGGCGCCAATCTGACCTTTATCAGCGAACCTGAAGCAAGCCACAAAGTGTCGGTTTCTGCTTCCAATCGCACCACCGATTTCTTCGTTTCCCATCTTTAATTACCTTTCCTTGCAACGCCGATAAAATAATCAGACTGGGTGCTTGAGTTTCTGAGCGTCCAGTCATATAATTGCGCGTCATTTTTTCAGCCGTACACATAACACGTTCCTTGCTTCCATGGGCCACGGTTGACCCTGACAGGAGGCTGAATAATCCGTAAGGAGCAATTCTATGCGTCATTACGAAATCGTATTTATGGTTCACCCTGACCAGAGCGAACAGGTTCCGGGCATGATCGAGCGTTATAGTGCAACTATCACTAACGCTGCTGGTCAGATTCACCGTCTGGAAGACTGGGGCCGTCGTCAGCTGGCTTACCCGATCAATAAACTGCACAAAGCCCACTACGTTCTGCTGAACGTTGAAGCTCCGCAGGAAGCGATCGATGAGCTGGAAACTAACTTCCGCTTCAACGACGCCGTTATCCGTAGCATGGTTATGCGCACTAAACACGCCGTAACTGAAGCTTCACCAATGGTTAAAGCGAAAGACGAACGCCGTGAGCGTCGTGAAGATTTCGCCGAAGCTAACGATGATTCCGAAGCTGGGGATTCTGAAGAGTAATAGTTGTGATGACTAATCGCCTGGAGTTGTCTGGCACTGTGTGCAAGACCCCCATTCGTAAAGTCAGTCCATCGGGTATTCCCCACTGCCAGTTTGTGCTTGAGCACCGCTCGCAGCAACAGGAAGCCGGATTTAACCGACAAGCATGGTGCAGAATGCCCGTGGTTGTTAGTGGACATCAGTCACAAGCATTAACTCACAGTATAACGGTCGGCACGCAACTCACTGTTTCCGGATTCATTAGCTGCCATCAAGGTCGCAATGGACTGAACAAAGTGGTGTTACATGCCGAGCAGATTGATTTGATAGATTCTGGAGACTAGCCTAATGGCACGTTATTTCCGTCGTCGCAAGTTCTGCCGTTTCACCGCGGAAGGCGTTGTAGAGATCGATTATAAAGATATCGCTACGCTGAAAAACTACGTTACCGAAAGTGGTAAAATTGTACCGAGCCGTATCACTGGTACTCGTGCAAAATACCAGCGTCAGCTCGCTCGTTGTATCAAGCGTGCTCGCTACCTGTCTTTGCTGCCATACACTGATCGTCATCAGTAATTGGCCGCAGTCCATTAACGACTAGAGAGGATTAGGTAATGCAAGTTATTCTGCTTGATAAAGTAGCAAACCTGGGCAGCCTGGGTGATCAAGTTAACGTTAAAGCGGGCTACGCTCGTAACTTCCTGGTACCACAGGGCAAAGCTGTTCCTGCTACCAAGAAAAACGTTGAATTTTTCGAAGCACGTCGTGCAGAACTGGAAGCCAAACTGGCTGACGTTCTGGGCGCCGCTGAAGCTCGCGCTAACAGCATCAACGAACTGGGCACTGTAACCATCGCGTCTAAAGCAGGCGACGAAGGTAAACTGTTCGGCTCTATCGGTACCCGTGACATCGCAGACGCAGTAACTGCGGCTGGTGTTAAGGTTTCCAAGAGCGAAGTTCGTCTGCCAGAGGGCGTTCTGCGCACTCTGGGTGAACACGAAGTGGACTTCCAAGTTCACAGCGACGTGTTTGCCAAGCTGACTGTAGTACTGGTTGCTGAAGCGTAATATTACGCTTTAAGTAATCTGTCAGAACGCCGGCCTTGTGCCGGCGTTTTGCGTTTTAAGGCGTGATCAACGCAGACGTTGATAGCTGCCGTCTGACTGGCGGGTAAAGGTTATCGTGCCATTCTGGTCGGTCATTACCTGTAAAGAACTCACCACGCCCTGCGAATTAAGCTGAATTCTCACCTGCTGACCGGCATGAAGATTGCTCAGCGGTTTGTCATCGCCCTCAACCTGCGCCATCGCGAAGACGTCATTGACCATCAGGTTATTGTCGCGAAACAGCTGCGCCAAAGTTTGGCCCGGCTGAATCTGATAGCTCTGCCAATTGCCCTGATTCTGCGCAACGGACTGCGTATTCTGCGGCTCTCTTTCCGTGGTGCGCCCCTGTTCGTTACGCAAATCGGCCTGCATTGGAATCGAGGTTGGCTGTTCGGAAGGCGCGTAGTTGTTCTCCGGTGAATAGGGCCAGAGCAGGGCGAGCAGCACCACAATCACGCTGACGATTATCCAGCGGCGATGGAAATACGGCAGCGGCGCCATCCAGTGAAAATTGTCGCTAAGATGCCAAATCTTCTCTAATTTCAGCTTCATCGGACTCGACGGCGCACGCGTTTTGCGCGAACGGCTTTCCGTTACTGGCTCATCGATGCCGTGAGCTTCGACTTTTGTTTTCCCGGAATAGGCCTCGTCGGAATAGATCTCTTGCGAGGCTTCCCGTTCTTGTGAGACTTCACGTTCTTGCGAAAAGTTCAGCTCGGTATCGGCGAGCTCGTCTTCGGCAATATCATTCCGGGATCGTCTTTTTTGCAATGGCCGTTGGATGATTGAAATCCAGGATTTCAGCATCGGTTGATAAATCCGGGTGGCCTTCCTTCTCCTGGGCGTGTATTGGCCCATGACAACCTCTCTTGTTGCGCGTAAAGCTTAAAAAATCAGCGAGTAAAACGGGACGTTTTCTATATTGCTAAGTATAGCTGTTTCAATGCTCAACAGGATAGCGAGAGAAGCGGCGAATTATGCCGGAAAGTTTTACCCATAACTCGCGCGCTGTTATGCTGCGTCTTCGACTTTTTATGATTAAAGGAAATCCCATGACTACCCCTTCATTTGACAGCGTTGAAGCGCAGGCAAGCTACGGAATCGGCCTGCAGGTCGGTCAACAGCTGCAGGAATCTGGTTTACAGGGCCTCGAGCCCGACGCACTTCTTGCAGGCCTGCGCGATGCGCTGGAAGGGAACACCCCTGCTGTGCCGGTAGACGTGGTTCACCGCGCGCTGCGTGAAGTTCACGAACGTGCCGATGACGTGCGTCGTCAGCGTCAGGAAGCGCTGGCGGTTGAAGGTCAGGAATTCCTGACTGCCAACGCACAGCGTGAAGGCGTGACCAGCACTGAATCTGGTCTGCAATTCTCCGTGATCACTCAGGGCGAAGGCCCAATCCCGGGTCGTCAGGATCGCGTTCGCGTTCACTATACCGGTAAACTGATCGACGGTACTGTGTTCGACAGCTCCGTGCAGCGCGGCGAGCCGGCTGAATTCCCGGTTAACGGCGTTATCGCTGGCTGGATCGAAGCACTGACCCTGATGCCGGTAGGTTCCAAGTGGGAGCTGTATATCCCTCATAACCTGGCTTACGGCGAGCGTGGTGCTGGCGCATCAATCCCGCCATACAGCGCGCTGACTTTTGAAGTCGAGCTGCTGGAAATCCTGTAATTACGTCGTTTAAACGATGGTAAATAACAGACGAAAAAGGCGCCTTGTGCGCCTTTTTTATTGCCCGTCTTACTGCCTATAAACAGGAAAGAGTTTAGCTCTTGGCCTGTAAATCAAGCTGATAGATGGCGAAGCCGACAGCGTCAGTGCCTTTGATTGCCATCGGATATTGCCCCTGCGTACTGATAAACTGCGCCGCTTTAGGGTCTGGCGAGGTTTCAAAACGGATATCCAGCGGCTGTTTCGAGACAATTGGCGCGAGCCGCCAGTTATTGTCGGCGCTTGGCGTCACCGCGCCGTGCGCCTTGGTTTCTGCGCTGATGTAGGCCGCGAGCACGGCGCGATTTTCGTCAGGCGAGGCGAAGGCGATATGTTTGTCGCCGGTGCCCGCAAACTTGCCGCCGTAGGCGCGGTAGTTGTTGGTCGCGACGAGGAACACGGCGTCTGGGCGGACCGGCTTGCCCTGATAGGTCAGATTTTTGATGCGCTCGGCGTCTTTGTGTTGCAGGTTGCAGTCGCCGTCGAAGCGCGCGGGCTGGGTGACATCAATCTGATAATTCACGCCGTCGATCACGTCGAAATTATAGGTGCGGAAGCCGTCCCAGTTGATCAACGACTGTGGTTTGCTATTGTGAATATCTATCTGATTATATTGACCCGCCGAACATTCCAGCCAGTCTTTGACCTCTTGCCCCGTGACTTTCAGCACCACCAGCGTATTCGGATAAAGGTAGAGATCGGCGGCGTTGCGGAAGGTCAGCGGACCTTTTTCAACTTCGACAAAGCTGGCCGGATCGTTTTTACGACCTCCGGCTTTAAACGGCGCGGCGGCGGATAACACGGGCAGATCGGCTAAATCCGGATCGCCCTGAATAAAGTGTTCGGTATAGGCCTTTTGCGCGTTATTGACGATCTGCACGGTCGGATCGTCTTGCACCAGCGATAAATAGCTGTACATGTTGGCGGTCGATTTGCCGATCGGCTGGCTAACAAATTCGCGGGTGGCGTTGTGATCCGCTTCGAGCACTTTTACCAGTGCCGAGTCTTCTGCCGCCAGCGATTTTTTTGCCGCCTTGTCATAAATCGGCCGCGCCTCGGCTTTTGCCTGCGTGACTTTCCAGCCACCGCCGCTGTTATCCAGCACTAAATCCACCACGCCAAGATGATCGCCCCACATGCCCGGCATCACGGCGGGAATACCGTTTAAGGTTCCCTGTTTGATATCAGCCCCTTTTATATTGGCAAATTCCGCGCTCGGGAATACCGCGTGCGCGTGACCAAACATAATGGCGTCGATGCCTTTCAGCTGGCTGAGATAATAGACCGAGTTTTCGGCCAGCGTTTTATACGGCTCGGCGGAAAGGCCGGAGTGGGGGATAGCGACAATAATGTCCGCGCCCTGTTTGCGCATCTCGGGCAGCCATTTTTTGGCGGTTTCGGTGATATCCGCGACAGTAACTTTGCCGTTAAGATTAGCTTTATCCCATACCATAATCTGCGGCGGCACAAAGCCGATATAGCCTATTTTCAGCGTCTGAATTTTGCCTTCGCTGTCGGTAACTTGAAGAGGTTTGATAATAAAGGGTGTGAACAGCGGTTTACCGGTTTTATCGTCAATGACGTTGGCGTTGATATACGGAAATTTGGCACTGGCTAACGCTTTGTGTAAATAATCCAGCCCGTAGTTAAATTCGTGATTACCTAAATTGCCCACGGCGTAATCCAGCGTATTCATGGCTTTATAAACCGGATGTACTTCACCTGTTTTTAACCCTTTGGCTGCCGCGTAGTCACCCAGCGGGCTGCCCTGAATAATGTCGCCGTTGTCGACCAGCACCGAATTTTTCACCTCCTTACGCGCGGCTTCAATCAGGCTGGCGGTGCGCACTAAGCCAAACTGTTCGGTCGGCTTGTCCTTGTAATAATCGAAATCCATCATGTTGCTGTGCAGGTCGGTGGTTTCCATAATGCGCAGATCGACGGTCGCGGCCTGCGCCGATCCAGTTAATACCAGCAGGGCGATCGCAGAAAGTTTAAGGTGGCGCGTAAGCATGACAGTGGCTCCGTCTGTGGGAAATAGGCGATAAACACGACAGGTATCTCAAAAATATTAGAAAATGTAACCCGCTGTCACTAACAATTGTGATCTCGACCGATTTTCACCCCTCAAACCCACGGCAATCTCCTTTGTGGCCAGCAATTTACTTCGTGGCAAACCCCGTACTTCGTAGTAAGCGATTTACTTCATGGAAAAAGGTTGCGATCGGCCTTGGAAAAACTCTTTTGAAATTAATTCATTATCAGAATGGGAATAGGAGATAGCTATTCCGGCCAAAAAAAACTAGGCTTTCTCTATGAAAGATTCTATTCAAGATAATGTCTGAATTCAGTTCTCGAGGTGAAGCTATGTTGGAACAAATCTGCCAACTCGCGCGTGATGCAGGCGACGCGATCATGAAAGTCTACGACGGCGAACAGCCGCTTAACGCACGACAGAAAAACGACGATTCGCCTGTTACGGCCGCGGATCTGGCGGCACATGAGGTGATCAAAAAAGGATTGCTGGCGCTGGATCCGGCGACGCCGCTGCTGTCGGAAGAAGATCCCCCGGCGTGGGCGATTCGTCAAACCTGGAACCGTTTCTGGCTGGTCGATCCGCTCGACGGCACCAAAGAGTTTCTTAAGCGCAACGGCGAATTCACCGTTAATATTGCGCTGATTGAAGATGGGCATCCGGTGATGGGCGTGGTTTACGTGCCGGTGACGGGCGTGATGTATGCCGCCGCCGACGGCAAAGCGTGGAAGGAAGAAAACGGCCAACGCGTTGAAATCAGTGCTAAAGAAGCGCATCCGCCGCTGGTGGTGGTGAGCCGTTCACACAGCGACGATCAGGAATTGCAGGATTATCTGGTGCAGCTGGGCGAGCATCAAACCGTGACGATTGGTTCGTCGCTGAAGTTCTGTCTGGTGGCGGAAGGCGCAGCGCAGCTTTATCCGCGCTTCGGGCCGACCTCCGTGTGGGACACCGCCGCAGGTCACGCGGTGGCGAGCGCGGCGGGTGCGACGGTTACCGATTGGCAAGGCCAGACGTTAACTTACACGCCACGCGAATCGTTCCTGAATCCGGGTTTCCGCGTGTCGCTGTTCTAGTATCCGCTATTTCCATTCGCTGAAAAACAGGAGTAAAAGTGCCAGCGCGCGCTTTACTCCTTCTTCTCTTAATTCTCCTTTTTCCCTTTATTCTTTCACCAGCTGATTCACCATCTCAATTACCTTTCCGACCTCAGCCGGCGTTAATGCTCCCTCTTTGGCGAATCTCACCGTGCCGTTTTTATCCAATACTACGATGGCCGAACTTTTGCTTTCTAGCTGCCAGGCTCGACGCACCGCGCCGTTTTCATCGACGACAATCTGCGACCACGGAAACTCTTTCTTGCCGCCTTCGATGCTATTACGAACAAACATTCCCGTGCCGATAATGGCGTCGTCCGTGTTGATAATCGTGGTGGTTTGATAGCGGTCGCGCGGCAGATTGTCTTTCCTTATCGCCTCGATCAGCGGCTCATTCATTTCACGTGCGCTCGTGCGTCCGGCCAGGTGCTGCACAATCCGCACCTTGCCCGGCAGTTTGGCACTGTTCCAGCTGCTGTAGCTGAATTCGCCGCTGCGATAGTTAAGCTCGCCCTTATCTTCGACGCCGACGGGCGCCACGCGATTTCCGATTTCAAAATTGTGGGCTGTAACCATAAATGGCATCAATAAGCAGGCTATAATTGATAAAGACTTAACGAGCATGGTTTCTCCTGTTAATTCCACTTAGGGAGGTGACTTGTTGTTTGAAGCAGTCTGTCTTTCAAGCATAGAGTGCATTAACTGGTCTGTCCTGTTGGGCAGCAAGTAATGTGCAGTCCTTAGCAGAAATTTGGATTTTGTCTGATAGTCGCGGGAGGTAAACTACGTAAAATATCGCGCTGTAATATTCGATACATATTGAAGGGATATACTGCACCGCGATAGGGATAAGACGATTGGTATCGTCAATCGATGTAAAGGTAGTGAAATATAGGGCTACGGACTGGCTAAACGGGAACTGAGTGCTATCTTTGGAGTCTACTCAGCGTATTAGTAGTAGAGCTCGGACAATCTTTAGTAGATTCGAATCCGAGTTAGCGAGATACATAAGGGAGAAAAGAGAAACAATATGAAGATTTTCCAACGTTATAACCCACTGCTGGTGGCGAAATACGTGAAAACGCTGTTCAGAGGCCGTATTTATATTAAAGACGTCGGCGCATTCGAGTTCGATAACGGTAAGATCCTGTTGCCAAAAATTCGCGACAAGCGCCATTTCAGCGTGATGTCCGAGGTGAACAAGAAGGTTGTTCATCTCCAGCTAGAAGCTTAATAAGAAGCTCCGCACACTTTTTATAACGGCTATATGCTAACTGCCTAAAGAGTGTGACATCCAATAAAAAAGGCCGCCAGACTGAGAAGTCATTGAGCGGCCTTTTTTGTGCCCTGATTTTGTAATCTACATTATTAATTTATGATTCAAATTAATTTAGGATTCAAAAACAGGGGCTCAGGCTATCAAGCCTGCTTCTCTTCGCCAGATAAAGGCAGCAGCGAAGCCAGCGGTTTATCGGTAATTCGCGTCACCAAGAGCTGGTCGATTTTATAACTGTCGATATCGACCACTTCAAATTTGAAGCCCGCGAACTTGACGAAATCGGTACGTTTCGGGATTTTACGCAGCATAAACATCATGAAGCCGCCAATGGTTTCATAGTTGCCGGACTGCGGGAAATCTTCAATGTGCAGCACGCGCATCACGTCTTCGATAGGCGTACCGCCCTCGATGAGCCATGAATTTTCGTCGCGTGCAACAATCTGCTCTTCCATGCCCTGACCGACGAGGTCGCCCATTAGCGTCGTCATCACGTCGTTAAGCGTAATGATGCCCACCACCAGCGCGTATTCGTTAAGAATTACTGCAAAGTCTTCACCCGCCGTTTTAAAGCTTTCAAGCGCTTCGGAGAGGGTGAGCGTGTCGGGCACAATCAGCGCCGAGCGAATCTGCAAGCCGCTGCTCAGCATCAGGCTTTGATTGCCCAGCACGCGATTCAGCAGGTCTTTCGAGTCGACGTAGCCAACGACCTGATCGATTTGCCCGTCACAGACCAGGAACTTGGAGTGCGGATGAGTAGAAATCTTGTTCTTGATGCTCTCTTCGCTCTCGCGCAGGTCGAAATAGATGACACTTTCGCGAGAGGTCATGGAAGAGGGCACGGTGCGCGATTCGAGCTCGAAAACGTTTTCGATAAGCTCGTGTTCCTGCTTGCGCAGCACGCCCGCAAGCGCACCGGCTTCTACAACCGCGTAAATATCGTCGGAGGTAATGTCGTCGTTACGCACGGTCGGCAGCTTGAACAGGCGGAAAATCACGTTGGCCAAGCCGTTGAAGAACCAGACCATCGGGCGGCAGATGAACAGGCAGAAACGCATCGGGTTGACTATCCGAACGGCAACAACTTCGGGTGAAATCATACCGATGCGCTTCGGTGTCAGGTCAGCAAACAGAATAAACAGGCTGGTGACTAACACGAATGAGCAGATGAAACTTATCTGGTCGGCCAGTTCGGGCGACAGAAACTTCTCGAAGAATAGTTTGAACACGGGAGAGAACGCGGCGTCACCGACGATACCACCCAAAATGGCGACGGCGTTGAGGCCAATCTGTACCACGGTGAAGAACAGTCCAGGCGTTTCTTGTAACTTGAGTACACGTGCGGCGTTGATGTTTCCTTCATCTGCCAAAAGTTTAAGTTTGATTTTTCGGGAAGCGGCCAGCGAAATCTCCGAAAGGGAGAAAAATGAACTGATCGCGATGAGTAAAAGAATCAGTAAGATACTGTTTAACATAGTCTATCCGTTTAACACCGGCACTAAAGCCGACAGGGAAAGGTAATTCGTTTGGTATTGTTAAAAGAGAAATCACAGGTAAGTGATATAAGCCAAGATAACAGCAAGAAACGTATTTACCGGGCCGCGAATGCGGCCCGCATAGTATAGCAGTGGCAGTGAGGGAATCGCCACTGCTGAATCTCTAGCCGTTTTAAGCGCTTTGACCTACGCTTTTATCTCAACCCTGCAATTGAGGAGGCAAGCAGACGCCAATGCCGCCCAATCCGCAGTAACCTTCCGGGTTTTTGTAGAGGTATTGCTGGTGGTCATCTTCGGCATAGTAAAAAGGCAGCGCCTCGCTGATGTCGGTGGTGACAGTGCGTGCGTCACCGGCGTCGTGCATCGCTTTCTGGAAACGAGCTAGACTCGCCTCGGCGGCCTTTTTCTGCGCGTCACTGAGCACGTAAAGCGCGGAACGGTATTGAGTCCCGATGTCGCCGCCCTGACGCATCCCCTGCGCGGGGTCGTGATTTTCCCAGAAGATTTGCAGCAGCTGCTCGTAGCTGACGACGGCAGGGTCGAACACCACGCGCACCACTTCCGCATGGCCGGTCTGGCCGCTGCACACTTCACGATAGGTTGGATTCGGCGTGAACCCGCCCGCGTAACCGGCGGCCGTGCTGTAGATGCCGTCGAGCTGCCAGAACAGGCGTTCAACGCCCCAGAAGCAGCCCATGGCAAAGATGGCGACCTGCATGTTGTCGGGAACAAAGGTCATCGAATGACCGTTTACAGCATGAAGTGTGGCAACCGGCATCGGGGTTGTGCGTCCAGGTAACGCCTCTTCTTTACTTATCGCCTGAGATTTATCCGAGAGTTGTACCACGTAAGGCTCCACTAAGTTTATTCAAAAGTTGTTGGTTGTATCTGGGTGTGTCTTTGCACACAATAGCATCTTATGCACATCGGCCTTTCCCAGCGATTTGGATAACTATTTTAACAGGATAAATGATACATAGCAGGAGAGCTTGTGCCACGATACCGTGAACTTTGTATGTTAGCCGTCCTGCTGGCGCCCTCTTTAACTTATGCGGCCAAAGTGAGGCTGCAATTGGAAGGACTTACCGGGGATCTCCAGAAAAACGTTCGCGTGCGCCTCTCTTCAATTGGAAGTGACGAGGTGGCTGCCGACGGCCGTTTTCGCGCACGGGTCAGTGACGCCATTAAACTCGGGCTTCGGCCATTGGGTTATTACAATCCCACCATCGATTTTGATTACGTGCAGACGCCGCCACCAGGCCGACCTGTATTGATCGCCAAAGTCGCGCCCGGTACGCCGGTAAAAATCGCCGGTACCCGCGTGACGATTGAAGGGCAGGCCAAGAGCGACACCGAATTTGAAGCCCTGCGTAAATCGCGCGTGCCTGCCAACGGCACCATTCTCAATCACGGCACCTACGACGGTTTTAAAAGTTCGCTGAGTGGCCTCGCGCTGCGCAAAGGCTATTTTGACGCCGATATGCGCAAGAGCCAGCTGGGCGTGATTGAAGAGGAACATCAGGCGTTTTGGGATATCGATTTCGACAGCGGCCAGCGTTACCGATTCGGCAAAGTCGATTTTCAGGGCGCACAGATTCGCAATGACTATCTGCAAAACGTAGTGCCTTTCCATGAGGGCGACTACTACAGCTCGACGCAGCTGGCTGAATTAAACCGTCGTTTAGCCGCCACCGGCTGGTTTAACTCTGTCGTCGTGTCACCCGATTTTGACAATAAAACCGCCAAAGCAACTAAAACGCTGCCGCTGGAAGCCGTGGTGACGCCGCGCACCCGCAACACGCTGGAGCTGGGCGGCGGTTATGCCACCGACGTCGGACCGCGCGTCAAGGCCGACTGGAAAAAACCGTGGCTCAACGATCGCGGTCACAGCCTCGAGACCTCGGTCAGCGTCTCCGCGCCTGAACAAACGCTGGATCTCAGCTACAAAATCCCGCTGCTAAAAGATCCGTTACAGCAATATTATCTGGTGCAGGGCGGTTTCAAGCGCGAAGACCTCAACGACACTAAATCCGATTCCAGCACCGCCAACGTGGCGCGTTACTGGGACAGCGACAGCGGCTGGCAGCGCTCCGTCAACCTGCGCTGGAGTCTGGACCACTTTACTCAGGGCACCGTGACCAACACCACGATGCTGATTTATCCGGGCGTAACCGTGAACCGCACCCGTTCGCGCGGCGGCTTAATGCCGACGTGGGGTGATTCGCAGCGCTACTCGCTGGACGTTTCCGACACTACCTGGGGTTCTGACATCGATTTCGCCGTAATTCAGGCGCAAAACGTCTGGATCCGCACCCTCGCCGACAAACATCGCTTTGTGGTGCGCGGCAACGTGGGCTGGATTGAAACCAACGATTTCGAGAAAGTCCCGCCTTCGCTGCGCTTCTTCGCCGGGGGCGATCGCAGTATTCGCGGCTATAAATACAAGTCGATTTCACCGAAAGACAGCGACGACAAGCTGACCGGTGCCTCCAAACTGGCGACCGGTTCGGTGGAATATCAGTACAACGTGACCGGAAAATGGTGGGGCGCGGTGTTTGTCGACAGCGGCGAAGCGGTGAATGACATTGCCAAAAGCAATATCAAAACCGGTACCGGTGTGGGCGTGCGCTGGGAATCTCCCGTCGGCCCGATCAAGCTGGATATCGCGGCACCCGTGGGCGATCAGAATGAACACGGCCTGCAATTTTACATCGGCTTAGGTCCGGAATTATGAGTTTGCTTAAAAAGATCTGCCTGACAATCTTGATTATCTTGCTGCTGCTGATAGGCGCGGTGGCGTTTTTAGTGGGCACCCAAACCGGCCTGCATCTGGTTATCAACGGCGCGCAGCGTTTCGTGCCGGGGTTGTCCATCGCCAGCGTCGACGGCGGCTGGCGTAGTCTGACGCTCAAAGGTGTCGCCTATCAAATGCCGGGCGTCGATGTGAAAGCGGGTGAGTTTCACCTTTCTGTCGATTTGACCTGCTTCAAGAATAAATCACTGTGCATCAACGCGTTGCGTGCGCGTGACGTCAACGTCGCGGTGCATACCAATGAAATGACGCCGTCGACCGCGCCCGAGCCTGAATCCAGCGAGCCGCTGACTAATCTCAGCACGCCGTATCCGATTTTCCTCAAACTGCTGACGCTCGATAACGTTAACGTCGCCATCGACGATCGCAATATTTCGCTGGCGCAGTTCCGCACGGGCGTGGAGTGGAAGGACAGGGCGGTCACGCTGCTGCCGACCAAGCTCTCCGGTTTGCTGATTGCGCTGCCGAAAACGCCGCAAAATCCGCTGCCGCCGGTGGTGCAGGCCGCGCAGGAGAAGGCGGTCGCGACGGTTAAAGAGAAGTTGACCGGCCAACCGGTTGAAGCAGCCAATGCGGCAGAGGCGCGTAAAAAAATTGAAGCCGAGCCTCCGATTGGCGAGACGTTAAAAGCGCTGTTTGCCAAGCCGCTGCTGCCAGCGCTGCCTGACTTCCAGCTGCCGCTTGATCTCACCGTGCAGCAGTTTAGCGGTGATAATCTCAGAGTGACCGGCGACAACGATCTGCTGATCAATCGCCTGCTGTTAAAAATCACGACGCAAAATCAGCAGCTTAAGCTCGACAATCTCGAAGTGCGATCGCCGCAGGGCTCGATCGACGGCGTGGGGCAAGCGCAGCTGACCGGCACGTGGCCGGTCGACATGACGATTAATACCACCGTAAATATCGATCCGCTGAAAGGCGAGAAGATAAAACTGACGGTCGGCGGCGCGCTGCGTGACAAGCTGAAGATGGGCATTAATCTGTCGGGTCCGGTTCGCGCCCAGCTGGCCGCGCAAACCGAGCTGGCGCAAATTGGCCTGCCGCTCGATTTCAACCTGCAAAGCGAGGCGCTACAGTGGCCGCTGACCGGCACGCCGCAGTATCAGGTGAAAGGCTTGAACCTGAAACTGAGTGGCAAGGCGACGGACTACGCGCTTTCCCTGCGTTCGAGCTTTACCGGCGAAGGTGTGCCGCCGGCGTCGTTAACGCTGGACGGCAAAGGTAATCTCGAACAGTTCAACCTGACGCTGATGCGTCTGGCCGCGCTACAGGGCAATACGGATCTGACCGGGATTGTGGACTGGAGCAAGGCCGTGAGCTGGAATTTACAGCTGGCGATGAAGGGCATCGACACTGCCAAACAGTGGCCGGACTGGCCAGCCAAAATTCAGGGCAAAATCGTGACGCGCGGCAGCCTGTATGGCGGCACGTGGCAGGTGCAAGTCCCGACGCTCGAGCTTGACGGCAACGTGAAGAAGAATCTGGTCAAGGCGCGCGGCAATCTGCGCGGCAACAGTTATGGCCAGTGGGATATTCCACAGCTGCATCTTGAGCTGGGTCGCAATAATGTCGACGTTAAAGGTAAGCTCAGCGACAAGTGGGCGCTGGATGCCAACATCGACGCCTCGCATCTCGATGGCGCGCTGCCGGGTCTCGGCGGCGTGGCGAACGGCAGGGTGCAGCTGCGTGGCGACCTCAAAGCGCCGCAGGTGCTCGCCGACCTGACAGCCAGCAATCTGCGCTGGCAGGCGATGAGCGTCAGAAGTGTCAACGTTAAAGGCGACGTCACCTCCACCGACCAGATTCAAGGCACGCTGGCGGTAAAAGTGCAGCAGCTCAAACAAGACGCGCTGGATATCAGCGACATCACGCTGAACGCCAAAGGCAATGAAAAGCAGCACCAGCTAACTCTAAATATTACGGGCAAGCCGGTGGGTGGGCGTCTGGCGCTGAATGGCAGCTTTGATCGCAAAACCCAGCAGTGGAAAGGCACGCTGAGCAACACGCTGTTTGATACGCCGGTGGGCGATTGGCGGCTGACGCAGCCTATCGCGCTGAGCTATTTCAATACCGAGCAGCGCGTGACGATTGGTCCGCACTGTTGGCAGAATCCTAACGCCAACCTGTGTGTGCCGACCACGATAAATGCTGGCGCCAGCGGGCAGGCAAGTGTCGTGCTCAACCGTTTTGATCTGGCGATGCTCAAGCCGTTCCTGACCGATGATACGAAGCTTTCCGGCCAGTTTAGCGGTAAGGCAAACGTCGCGTGGAAAGCCACGGGCGGTCTGCCGGACGCTAGCGTGTCGCTGGTGGGTAAAGGCGTGAAGGTGCAGCAGCTGGTGCAGGGCAATCCGCTGCCAGTGTCGTTTGATACGCTTAACCTTAACGCAGCGCTGCAAAACGGTCGCGCCAACCTTGACTGGCTGATCAAGATTGCCAATAACGGCCAGCTCGACGGCAAACTGCAAATCGCCGATCCGTTAAATAATCGCAATCTCAGCGGCAATATCAACATTACCCGTATCTCGATGGCGCTGTTGCAACCGGCCTTGATGGACGGCGAAAAGGCTTCCGGCATGCTTAATGCCAATCTGCGGGTCGGCGGCAATGCCAAAGCGCCGCAGGTTTATGGCCGTCTCGCGCTGTCCGACGTCGATTTCGATGCGCAATTTATGCCTTTCGATATCACCAATGCCAACCTGAATATCAACTTCAACGGCATGTCTTCGCTGCTCGCGGGCGTGATTCAAACGGCGCACGGCCAGTTGGCGTTAAACGGCAATGCTGACTGGAGTCAGCCGAATAACTGGCGGGCGCGTATCGCTGCGAAGGGGGAAAAGGTCAGGGTATCGGTTCCACCAATGGTTCGGCTTGATGTCTCGCCCGATCTAGTGTTTGATGCTACACCGCAAGCTTTTGCGTTGAACGGTAAGGTCGATATTCCCTGGGCGCGCATCACGGTTCAGGAATTACCCGAGAGTGCAGTGGGTGTCTCGTCTGATGAAGTCATGTTAAATGAACAGCGTCAGCCGATCGCGCCAGCTTCTACTTCTATACCGATCAACACCAATCTTGTGGTGAACATTGGGGATGATGTTCGACTCGATGCCTTCGGCCTGAAAGCGCGTCTCAAAGGCGCACTGAAAGTGGCGCAGGATAAGCGCGGGCTCGGATTAAACGGCCAGATTGATATTACATCGGGTCGTTTCCATGCTTACGGACAGGACCTGATCGTCAGGAAAGGCCTGTTGCTGTTCTCCGGTCCGGCCGACCAGCCGCTGCTGAATTTCGAGGCGATCCGTAATCCGGAATCGACCGAGAATGACGTCGTGGCAGGTGTGCGAGTAACCGGTGAAGCCGATGCGCCGAAGCTTGAAGTCTTCTCCGACCCGACGATGTCGCAGCAGGAAGCGCTCTCCTATCTGTTACGCGGACAGGGGCTCGACAGCTCGGGAGCCGACAGTAGCGCCATGACATCCATGCTTATCGGCATGGGGGTTGCACAAAGTGGCAAACTTGTGGGTAAAATCGGTGAGGCATTTGGTGTCAGTAATTTGGCGCTCGATACGCAGGGCGTGGGCGACAGCTCGCAGGTGGTGGTCAGTGGGTATGTTCTTCCCGGGCTGCAGGTAAAATACGGCGTGGGTATCTTTGACTCGCTGGCGACCCTGACACTGCGTTATCGTTTGATGCCTAAATTGTATCTTGAAGCGGTGTCTGGCTTGGACCAGGCATTAGATTTGCTCTATCAGTTTGAGTTTTAACCATGCGAATAATTGTCTACGGCAGTTTACGACGCAAGCAAGGTAATAGTCACTGGATGACAAACGCTCAGTGGTTGGGTGACCACGAGCTTGACGGCTATGCCCTGTATGATTTGGGGCATTATCCGGCAGCGGTTCCCGGAGAGGGAAAGATCTACTGCGAAGTTTACCGCATCAACTCATCCATTATGGCTGAGCTTGACGAACTGAAAAGTAACACCAAGGATTATCGTCGAGAGCTAATCTCTACACCTTATGGTAGTGCATGGATTTATCTTTATATTCGCCCGCTGGAAGGCGTGGATCGGATTGAAGGTGGCGACTGGCTCAACCGTATTAAAAAAGTAGAGAAGTGAGAATAAAATAAAGGTCGTCTTAGTCATAAAAAAACACCGCCTGAATGGGCGGTGTTTTTTTTCGCTATAACCAAATTTTTGCTACGACCAAACGGTCAAGCAGACTTATTTAGCTTTGGCGCGCTCGAAAGAGGTCACGATTTCAGCTTTTGCAGCTTCTGCGTTATCCCAGCCTTCAACTTTAACCCATTTGCCTTTTTCCAGCGCTTTGTACTGCTCGAAGAAGTGGGTGATTTGGCCGCGCAGCAATTCTGGCAGATCGTTCACATCTTTGATGTGATCGTATTCTTTGCTCAGCTTGGTGTGTGGAACTGCAACAACTTTCGCATCTTCGCCAGATTCGTCGGTCATTTTCAGCACGCCAACTGGACGGCAGCGAATAACGGAACCAGGCTGCAGCGGATATGGAGTTGGAACCAGCACGTCAACCGGGTCACCGTCTAAAGACAGGGTGTGGTTGATATAACCGTAGTTGCACGGGTAGAACATCGCGGTTGACATGAAACGGTCAACAAAAAGTGCACCGGTATCTTTATCTACTTCATATTTGATTGGATCGGCATTGGCCGGAATTTCGATAACAACATAGATATCTTCTGGCAGGTCTTTACCAGCCGGTACATTAATTAAGCTCATTGTTGGTTTCCTTTATTGAACCAGAAATGGAGTGCCGCACATTATAGCCAACTCCGACAGGAATTCCTGCCTTTTCATCGACAGCTTTATCTTAAAAGCGTTTAACTAAAAACAAGACGGGGCGGCATTACGCCACCCCGTGATTAGGGTACTTGGAAGTAACTTAGCAAACAGCCTGCAGGGTTTTTATTCGTCAGGATACTGTTTGATAAAGCGTTCGGCATCTTCAACCATGTCGCAGTTGCCCACGAAGAAAGGTGCGCGCTCGTGCAGTTTTTGCGGCACGATATCCAGAATACGGTTAATCCCGTCGCTTGCCTTGCCGCCCGCCTGTTCGGCCAGGAACGCCATCGGATTACATTCGTACAGCAAACGCAGCTTGCCCTGAGGATGGCTCGCGGTGCTTGGGTAAATGTAGATCCCGCCTTTCAGCAGATTGCGGTGGAAGTCGGCGGCCAGAGAGCCGATATAGCGTGAGGTATAAGGACGACCTGACTCTTCATCCTGCTCCTGACAGTACTTGATGTATTTCTTAACGCCTTTCGGGAATTTGATGTAGTTCCCTTCGTTAATGGAATACATGTAGCCTTTTGGCGGGAACATGACTTTTTCATGGCTCAGGCAGAACACGCCGAGTGACGGGTCATAGGTAAAGGCGTGAACGCCGGCACCCGTGGTGTACACCAGCATGGTTGAAGAACCATAAACCACATAACCTGCCGCGACCTGCTGACTGCCCGGTTGCAGGAAGTCCGCTTCGGTAACTGGCTGACCCAGTGGCGAAGTACGGCGATAAATGGAGAAGATGGTGCCGACGGAAACGTTAACGTCGATGTTCGACGAACCGTCCAGCGGATCCATTAAAATGACATATTTCGCATTGTTGGCGCGTTCGCCGTCGAAGATAACAATTTCGTCTTCTTCTTCGGAAGCGATACCGGCAATTTCGCCGCGCGCTTTCATCGCTGCCTTAAGCTTTTCGTTCGCATACAGGTCGAGTTTCATCTGAACTTCGCCCTGAATGTTCTCAACGCCGCTCGCGCCCAGTATGTCTACCAGACCTGCTTTATTGATATCCCTATGAATAATCTTAGCACCAAGCTTTATTGCAGACAGCAGTGCAGTAAGCTCGCCCGTTGCATGTGGAAAGTCATGCTGCTTTTCAACAATAAATTCGCCTAACGTTTTCATGATACGTTCCCTGAATCTTAGGATGAGTAACCGATTTATAATAAATCATTTACAGAAGCGAAAGCAGTTTAGCCCAAATATATGGACGGATCATAGGCAAATCCATTTCTTCTGGAGGATTCCGAGCGTTAGAATAGCCGCTGACTAAGAGCACTTATGGAAAATATATGCGCATTCATATTCTGGGGATTTGCGGCACTTTTATGGGCGGACTGGCTATGCTGGCGCGCGCTCAGGGACATGAGGTTACCGGATCGGACGATAATGTTTATCCGCCGATGAGCACCTTGCTCGAGAATCAGGGGATTAATCTGATTCAGGGATATTCGCCGACGCAGCTTGAGCCGAAGCCCGATTTGGTCATTATTGGCAATGCCATGACGCGCGGCAATCCTTGCGTCGAGGCCGTACTCGAGCAGGGCATTCCTTACGTGTCTGGCCCGCAGTGGCTGCACGACCACGTATTGCCCGGCCGCTGGGTAATCGCCGTCGCGGGTACGCACGGTAAAACGACGACGGCCGGAATGGTCACCTGGATCCTTGAAGCCTGTGGCTATCAGCCTGGCTATGTGATTGGCGGCGTGCCGGGCAACTTTGAGGTTTCTGCGCGTCTGGGTGACAGCCCGTTCATGGTGATTGAAGCGGACGAATATGACTGCGCCTTCTTTGACAAGCGCTCGAAATTCGTTCATTACAGCCCGCGCACGCTGGTGCTGAATAACCTTGAGTTCGACCACGCCGATATTTTCGACGATTTAAAAGCCATTCAGAAACAGTTCCACCATCTGGTGCGTCTGGTGCCGGGACAGGGAAAAATAATCCTTCCCGAACACGACACGCCGTTGAAACAGGTGATGGCGATGGGATGCTGGAGTGAGCAGGAGTACGCCGGTGACGGCTGTACGTGGAACGCGAAAAAAACCTCGCCGGACGCCAGCAAATTCCAGGTTTATCTCAACGGTGAAGTCGCGGGTGAAGTCTGCTGGTCGCTGGTGGGCGAGCACAACATGCATAATGCGCTGATGGCGGTGGCTGCCGCGCGTCACGTTGGCGTGAGTCCTGCGGATGCCTGTCAGGCGCTCGGGACCTTCATCAACGCCCGTCGTCGTCTCGAGCTGCGCGGCGAAGCCTTTGGTGTCAAAGTTTATGATGATTTTGCTCATCATCCGACGGCGATTCTGGCCACGCTTGCCGCCCTGCGCAGCAAAGTTGGCGGTACGGCGCGCATTATTGCCGTGCTTGAGCCTCGTTCCAATACCATGAAGCTGGGCAAGAGCAAAAATGAGCTGGCGCCTGCGCTGGGGCGTGCCGACGAAATCTTCCTGCTGCAACCGCACAACATTCCGTGGCAGGTGTCCGAGGTGGCCGAGCACTGCATTCAGCCGACTCATTGGCATGCCGATGTCGATGCGCTGGTCGATATGATTGTCAAAACGGCGCTGCCGGGCGATCACATCTTGGTGATGAGCAACGGCGGATTCGGTGGCATTCACGGCAAATTGCTGGAAGCGTTAGAGAAAAAAGCACTGAAAGTCTCGCAGAAGTGATCTTCAGCGATAACCTCTGATCCGATCCTTGCCAAAAAAAAGCCCTCGCATTGCGAGGGCAAAAGGGTGTCGTCGGACAGGACGACGAGGGTTCGTTTTTAAAGCTTTACTTGATTACGTTCTGCTTGTTAACAGTTCTTTTCTTGAAATCTTTTTCTATTTCAACGTACTACCTAAATCTCTAACCAGATAAGAGTCGGAAGGATCCTGGCTCTTATTTGTAGATCTGCGCAGTGGCGTGATAGTTGCCTTCGTTACGCGCTTCGATCACACGGTAAGACGAGGCCCCTTCATTATCTGCTTTCTGTGACAGCTGCTGACGAATATCAGTTGGCACACCATCAATACCACTCACGGTGATCGTTCCCATTGGCTGTAAATTCTGAGCCTGCTGGCTAGTGATCAGTTGTGCAGCAGACGCGCCAAATGAAACGGCGGTCAGCAGACCGAGAGCGGCAAAAGCTGTGGTGATTTTCATGATAGTTTCCTTAATTTACCTGTGCGCAGGCTGCCCGCTGTTTGTAAGTCGGTGCAAGGTTCAACGCAGATTAATTGTTGGATTTATCAGGTTAGAAAACTTCATTATGCATAAACAGCGTCACGTGGGGCCTGTGAGACAGGTCGGCGAACAAATGCATGGTTTTCGCGGCGATAAATCCGTTTTATCGGCGGCTTTTGAATGGGTATTCAAAATTCGTCAGTTCAGGACATGCGCTACTGCACTTAATAAAATCTTAATCCAGTCTTGCTGCACGCCTTACTATGCGGAAGATTATACTGCTAATAACGTCGCATATTAATAGTAAGCTAAGTAATTATTATGCTGAGTTTTGTGTTTTTAATAGCCGAAAAGCATAAAAAGTGGGGTTTTATTGTGCTTTTTTCGTTAAATTTATTTAAAATCAATCGATTGAGCAGAATGAGCTATCTGTGCGGAATTTAGCAGGCGATCGTACTGGTGTATCGGATATCGGGCGAATAATCAGGAAGAGTTAGACGCGTAAACTGGTCGGTAAGCAAGACTTACCGACCAATGAGCCAATTAAAGCTCTTGCTCGAACAGGCTGAGAATCGCATCGAACAGCTGTTTTACGGTAAACTTGCGCGCCGGGGTAATAAAGATGGTGTCATCGCCCGCGATGGTGCCGAGAATACCTTCAGATTTACCGAGTGAGTCGAGCAGGCGTGCAATCAGCTGCGCCGCGCCCGGGCTGGTACGAATAACCACGACGGCATCGTTATAATCGATGTCCAATACCAGATTTTTCAACGGGCTGGTGGTGGTCGGTACGCCAATTTCTGCGGGCAGACAGTAGACCATTTCCATCTTGGCATTGCGGGTCCTGACGGCGCCAAACTTGGTCAGCATACGAGAGACTTTAGACTGATTGATGTTCTCGAAGCCATCATCTTGCAGTGCGACAACGATTTCACCCTGAGAGCTGAACTTCTCTTCCTTCAAGAGCGCCTTGAAAGCTTTGATTAAATCTTCCTGTTTGGCAGGATTACGCATGTTAGACCCATAGATTGACAGTAGTTATGGCGTTGATTATGCATAAATTTGAATTTTTATGCAATAAAACATCTATTTTTAGCTAAACAAAGTCAAGTTTCTAAAAGCCTTAACCCGTTAATTACCTTTTATCTTATCGAGAAGTTAATAGAACCTGTTCACGGCTGTTTAAGCTTTAAAATAAATTTCATTCCGATTAAAGCATTTTTTAATTTTTCATATTTTTTGTACTTTATTTAAAACGATTAATTTCAGCAGGCTATTAATTGATCCTGCTAATGAAATTTTATCTTTTTGATAAAGAATAATAATTTTAATTTCCTGTGCGGCTTCTTCATTTAATTTCTGCGCCAGCTCGCAATATATAAATTGGTCGTTTGTTTTTAATACTGCCATTTACTAAGGTTATTAAGTTAATGCTTATTAAGTGAATGAAAGCATGATGTTTTTTAACGTCATTTAAAAAGGAGTACAGGATGAAAGTTGCAGTCCTTGGCGCCGCTGGCGGAATAGGCCAGGCCCTTGCTTTACTACTCAAGACTCAATTGCCGTCTGGCTCTGACCTCTCCCTCTATGATATTGCTCCCGTTACTCCGGGCGTAGCGGTAGACCTCAGCCATATTCCCACCGCCGTAAACATCAAAGGATTCAGTGGCGAAGATGCCAGACCCGCGCTGAAAGACGCGCACGTGGTGCTGATTTCAGCCGGAGTTGCCCGCAAGCCCGGTATGGATCGCTCCGACCTGTTCAAGGTTAATGCGGGTATCATTCGCAACCTTATGCAGCAGGTTGCCGAAACCTGTCCACAAGCCTGTATCGGCATTATTACCAATCCCGTCAACACTACCGTCGCGATTGCCGCCGAGGTATTAAAGAAAGCGGGCGTCTATGACAAACGCAAGCTGTTTGGCATCACTACGCTCGATACGCTGCGCGCCAACACCTTTGTCGCCGAGTTAAAGGGCAAACTGCCGCAGGAAGTTGAAGTGTCGGTCATTGGCGGCCATTCAGGCCTGACGATTCTGCCTTTGCTATCGCAAATTCCTGACGTGACCTTTACGGAAGATGAAATCAGCGCGTTAACGCGTCACATTCAGAATGCCGGAACCGAAGTGGTAGAAGCGAAGGCGGGCGGAGGATCGGCAACGCTGTCAATGGCTCAGGCAGCCGCGCGGCTGGGGCTTTCACTGGTTAGCGCAATGCAGGGCAAAGCGGGCGTGATTGAGTGCTCGTACGTCGAGGGTGACGGCGAATATAGTCGTTTCTTTGCACAACCGGTGCTTTTGGGCAAAGACGGCATCGAGGCGTTTCAACCGATTGGTAACTTAAGCCAGTTTGAACAAAATGCGTTGGACGCGATGCTTGAAGAGCTGCGCAAGGATATCGAGCTGGGGGAACAGTTTGTCAATAATGCTCAGCCGACGGCGTCTGCTACCGGTTAATCCTTGAAAAATATCGCCTTACTTGATTTATCTTCCCTTTGTTATAACCCGCCGGAAACCTCTCCGGCGGTTCGTTAGCGTTAATCATCCACGTTAGCGGTTACTCCTCCCAAGCAACTCGGTTTTAGCTTTAGGCTGCGACGTTGCACGCATTTTCCTTTCAATAAGCTCATCGGTATGCGGATCAAAATAGCGGCTCGGCCAGATCTCCGACGGATGTAGCTGTAACGCATTGGCAATAATCCATTCTCCTTTTGGCCAGGGGCGCGACAGTGCGTTTGCCAGCGTGGACGAGCTAAGTCCGGCTGAACGCGAAAGGGCAGCGAGAGTCGTGCGTTGTTTATGCAGCGATGCAATAATATCGGCATGATGCCAATCTTCTTTCCGTAAAAGCATAGTGGCTCCCTTGTGTAATGAGCTGGCAGGCGAAGTTATAATGTGGCTTAATTTCTTAAATTCCCATTAGGAAACATATAAGAGCAAAAATATGGACATTGTTCAAACCGGTTTCTCAAAAGATATTTTTATTTTTCATCATGAGTTGTTCGTCTTATTTGAACAATTAGTTGAGGAGAGTTATCAACTTAACTACTTGTAATCGTTATTTTTAGAACTTATTCGTTAAATCAAAGGAAACCACTTACGTGCTTATAGCGCTATTTTTCGGAATCGTTAATCGTGATTGAATAATACTTTTTTTCGATGGGTTTCTGAAAGGCAATAAAAGTTATTAAAGGGCATGTTTTTTATCTTCATGTATTAACTGGTCTTTATTTTTTATTGCCTTGAATATTATGCAGGAAAGTTACGCTTGATGGTTAAATGCCGCCGTTAGTTTTATTTTTCTCGATAAAAACATTTCATCAAAAAAAAGTAAAGTTACGCTGTCCTAAAATATCTAATGCCAAAGTTTACAAGCTAGTGGTATAACTTAAATGTTCATGGAAAAAAGGAAATTTGCAGGCTTTATCAGGAGCAAGTTTTTAACGATAAGTGGATGGCTTTTTCATCATAAATATAAATGCTATCAATATAAATATGATGGCCTTATATATTATAACTATGCATACACGTTAAATAGAGAGCGTTTTTATGAATCGTGAGTGGTTTTCTGCCAAAGAATTAATTGCGTTTTCCGGACTTCCTTCATCAACACAGGGTATCCACAGCATGGCTCGACGTCAAAACTGGAAGAGACGAAGAAGGTACGGCACGCAGGGAAGAGGCGTTGAATATCATAAGGATAGCATTCCCATTGCCACGACTCAGAAAATAGTGCTGCATGAACCTTCTGTTGATTATCTTTATCCACGACATCAAGATCCGCTGAGTATCTGGGTTGAAAGTTATAATCAGCTAAATGAAAAGGAGAGGAAAAAGTTGATCACTTTTATCGTTCGTGAAGGAATGCTTGAAGTTATCAATCGAATCAATATAAATAGCGATTAAATTTGATAAATATATGGTTGGCCGCTAATTGAAATTATTAATTAACTGTTGATGTAAATGTGATTGCTTATGTGTTAACTGTATTGTAAGGGTCGCCATTAAATAAGCTCGGTTAACGTCTCAGGTTTTAAATTAATAAAAGGAATGCCATGAAAAAGGAATGGTTTACAGCTCAGGAGCTTGCTGGGGCTAATGGTTTACCTATAACGCCACAGGGTATCCATTGCATGGCAAGACGACAAAAATGGGAAAAGCGTCGGCGAGTGGGCGTGCAGGGCAAGGCGGTCGAATATCATGCCAGCAGCCTGCCTAAAGTGATGAAACCGGCACTTGTCATTCAGGAAAAATCAGCCGAGTACCTGTGCGCCAACGGGCAAGATCCGTTATTAATCTGGATTGAAAGCTACAAACAGCTTAATAGCCACGAGCGCGAACAAATCGTCTCTTTCATCATGAGGGAGGGCATGCTGGCGGTGATAAATCGTTTAGGCAATGAACGTGGGCAGGTTGAATTGAGAGAGAGGGTTGACGCGAATGAAGCAAGGCCGGCTGAAAAAAGCGAGCCTTGCTCGTGAGCTAGGTTAGTACTTAGAAATCACGTTTAACGGCGAGATGGGCGAGCCCTTCAAGCGCCACGCGGTGAGACGACTCAGGCAGCGCCTGAAGCGCAGCAATCGCCTTGTCAGCCTCTTCTTCAGCACGTTTGCGCGTGTACTCGAGCGAGCCGCACTGGTGCATGGCTTGCAGCACCGGCTCGAGCAGATGTCGGCCGTTACCTTGCTCGATAGCCTGGCGGATCATGCTCGACTGCTCGGCATTACCGTGTTTCATGGCATGCAGCAAAGGCAGAGTAGGTTTGCCTTCATCCAGGTCATCACCGGTATTTTTACCCAGCGTTTCACCATCGGCGTCGTAATCGAGCAGATCGTCAATCAGCTGGAAAGCCGTGCCCAGATAGCGGCCATAGTCTTGCAGCGCGCGAACCTGCGCATCGGTTCCGCCCGCCAGCATGGCAGAAGCCTGTGCCGCCGCTTCGAACAGACGCGCCGTTTTACTGTAGATAACCTGCATGTAGCTTTCTTCAGTAATATCCGGATCGTTGCAGTTCATGAGCTGCAGAACTTCGCCTTCGGCAATCACGTTGACGGCCTTGGACATCAGCGCCAGCACGGGCAGCGACTCCAGATCGGTCATCATCTGGAAAGCGCGGGTATAGATGAAATCGCCTACCAGTACGCTCGCCGCGTTACCAAACGCCGCGTTGGCAGTGGCTTTGCCCCTGCGCATATTGGATTCATCGACCACGTCGTCATGCAACAAGGTTGCAGTATGGATAAACTCTATCAGCGCAGCGACGGTCACATGCTTGTCACCCTTATAGCTCAGGGCGCGGGCAGCAAGAACGGCAATCATCGGGCGAATTCGTTTACCACCACCGCTAATGATGTAATATCCAAGTTGATTGATGAGCGAAACATCAGAGTTCAACTGGTCGAGAATTGCCGCATTGACTGCAGCCATATCCTGTTCGGTGAGGTCGGTAATCTGTTCTAGGTTCATTGTGATTTTTCGGCTTTATTTCTCTTCACCGCAATGAGAACGGGCTCACATTGGCACATGATGCAAACTGTAGCAGAGATTGTACTTGAAAAATGAGTGAGATAAACGCGTTCAAATGAACTGCGCTTTTTTTCTTCTTTTCTGGTGATTGTGCTCTTGTCATATGCTGATTTTTTGCGTAGAATTCGCGCCCTATTGTGAATATTTATAGCGCCCTCTGGACTATACAAAGTTGAGTGCGCGGAAAGCGGAGTTTTATATGTACGCGGTTTTCCAAAGTGGTGGTAAACAACACCGAGTAAGCGAAGGTCAAACTGTTCGCTTGGAAAAGCTGGACATCGCAACTGGTGAAACAATTGAGTTTGACCAAGTTCTGATGATCGCTAACGGTGAAGAAATCAACATCGGCTTGCCTTTAATTGCTGGCGGTGTGATCAAGGCTGAAGTTGTAGCTCACGGTCGTGGCGACAAGATCAAGATTGTTAAGTTCCGTCGTCGTAAGCACTACCGTAAGCAGCAGGGCCACCGTCAGTGGTTCACTGATGTTAAAATCACCGGCATTAGCGCTTAAGTTAGGAGAGCGAAACTATGGCACACAAGAAGGCTGGCGGTTCCACACGCAACGGTCGCGACTCAGAAGCTAAACGCCTTGGCGTTAAGCGTTTCGGCGGCGAAGCAGTTCTGGCAGGCAGCATCATCGTCCGTCAGCGCGGCACCAAATTCCACGCGGGTATCAACGTGGGTTGCGGTCGTGACCACACTCTGTTTGCTTTGACTGACGGTAAAGTCAAGTTCGAAGTTAAAGGCAAAGACAACCGTAAATTCATCAGCATCGAAGCTGAATAATTTACTGTCTGCGTCTAGATAGATTGATGTAAGCCCCGCAATTAGTTGCGGGGCTTTTTACATTCTGTTGGCCAACACCGGCAATAAAAATGATAGTCAATAAGACTGACTTCATCGCAGATTCTCATTTTGCTGTACACTTTATGTGCTATTGCACTGCTTCCGATGGCGAAGCCTGAGACATTTTTTATGCTGGCAAGTAGCCTGTCTTCTGTTCTGCGGTGCGTAACCTGAATGGTTATTTTGAGCCTTTGTGGACCTTGCAGAGGCAATGTATTCTGCAATGGGCCATCACGCACGGCATCCTGGAACAGAACAAGACTCGATGGCTGACTTAGCATCCGGGTGAATGATTTACGGAGACAGTTCAAATGAAGTTTGTAGATGAAGCGACGATCCTGGTCGTAGCAGGCGATGGCGGTAATGGTTGCGTAAGCTTCCGCCGCGAAAAATATATTCCTCACGGTGGCCCTGACGGCGGTGACGGCGGCGACGGCGGTGATGTTTACCTGATTGCCGACGAAAACCTAAATACCCTGATCGACTACCGTTTTGTTAAATCTTTCCGCGCCGAACGTGGCGAGAACGGCCAGAGCCGTGACTGTACCGGCAAACGCGGTAAAGATATCACCATCAAAATTCCTGTGGGCACGCGCGTGCTGGATCAGGGTACCGGCGAAGTGCTGGGCGACATGACGCGTCACGGTCAGGTTCAACTGGTCGCGAAAGGCGGATGGCACGGTCTGGGCAACACCCGTTTTAAATCATCGGTAAACCGTTCTCCGCGTCAGAAAACCATGGGCACCAAAGGTGAACTGCGTGATCTCTCGCTGGAACTCATGCTGCTGGCCGACGTGGGTATGCTGGGTCTGCCGAATGCCGGTAAATCGACCTTCATTCGTTCCGTTTCTGCCGCCAAGCCAAAAGTGGCCGACTATCCGTTTACCACGCTGGTGCCAAGCCTCGGCGTAGTGCGTATGGATAGCGAGCAGAGCTTCGTGGTGGCCGATATTCCAGGTCTGATCGAAGGCGCGTCTGACGGTGCCGGTCTGGGTATTCGCTTCCTGAAACACCTCGAGCGCTGCCGCGTTCTTCTCCATCTGGTTGATATCGCTCCGATTGATGAAACCGATCCGGTTGAAAATGCCAAGATCATCATCAATGAGTTGAAGCAGTACAACGAGAAGCTGGCAAACAAACCACGTTGGTTGGTCTTTAACAAGATTGACGTGATTGGTCAGGAAGAAGCCGAGCGTCGTGCTAAAGAAATCGCCGAAGGCATGGGTTGGGAAGGGGATTACTTCCTGATTTCCGCTGCCAACCGCGAAGGCGTCAACGCGCTGTGCTGGGAAGTGATGAAGTTCATCAACGAAAATCCTAAACACATGTCCGTTGAAGAAGCCGTACCAGAGAAAGTCGAGTTCATGTGGGACGATTACCACCGTGAACAGCTGGCCGTGGTTGAAGACGAAGATGATGACTGGGACGATTGGGATGATGAAGACGACGAAGGCGTTGAAATCATTTACGAACGTTAATCACGCGCAAGTCGCCTGATCGGTTTTCGGTAAAATAAAAAGGTCGCTCTTGCAGCGACCTTTTTTTATGCCTTCCCTTTCAGCAGGAAGGCCTTGGCTAGCAGTCATCAACGATCAGTTATTAGAATAAATGTCTTTATAGAGGCGGCTTTCGAAACGTACCAGCGGTGCGCGTCGCGTGCGCTGATCTTCAGGTGGAACGGCATAGCCCGAAAGATACTGCACAAACGCCAAACGCTGACCACTCGCTGCCGTAATAAAGCCCGACAGATTGTAAACGCCCGCCAGTGAACCCGTTTTCGCCGACACTTTGCCATCGACACCGGCTTCGTGCAGACCGCCGCGATACTGAAGCGTACCGTCGTGACCCGCAAGCGGCAGCATCGAGATGAAATCCAGCTCGTTGTCATGCTGAGCGATATATTGCAGCGCCTGCATCATGGTTTTAGGTGACACCAAATCATGACGCGACAGGCCCGATCCATCGACCTGAATTGTGTTGCCCATCACAATTCCCGCTTTTTGTCGCAAAATCTGACGTACGGCGTCTGAACCCGCGCGCCACGTGCCCGGCACGCCATAAACCTGATGGCCCAGCGTACGGAATACGGTGTCGGCAATCATGTTGTCAGACTTTTTCAGCATCATGTGCAGCAACTCGTGCAACGGCGCCGACTGGGTCTGCGCCAAAATAGTGGCAGCAGGCGTCACGCGCGTTTGCCTTTTCAGTCGGCCGTCGATCTGAATATCCGCCTGCGTCAGCTCTTGCTTGAGAATTTCACCGGCATAGGCGGCGCCATCCTGTATCGCGAAGGCTAAAGGCAGCGGCTCGCTACGCTGAGTCAAACAGCCCGTCAGCGTAAAGCGGTTGAACTCGCCGGGCATGACGTCCAGCTCGCAGTACTGCGCGTCTGGCGAGCCTTTGGCCAGCGTTCTCACCTGACTGAACATCTGCACCGGATAATAGGATGCCACGCGAATAAACGCGTTTTCGTCAGGCTTGGTGGCGCTATAAAGCGAAACCGAGAAACAGTTGCGGTCGACAATCGCGGCGGCAGGTGGCGCGCTAAAGCACTGCGTGATGTCATTCCACGGCCAGCCTGGCGCCTTGTCGTGGCTGGCAAACACGGAGGTATCGATGACCACATCGCCGCTAATCTCTTTGACGCCCTGTTTTTTCAGCGCGGCGACCATATTCCGAATATTCTGACGTTTAAAAGTCGGGTCGCCGTCGAATCTGGCGATTAAATCGCCATGTAACACGCCGTCGCCGATACTGCCTTTAGTTTCAAAGGTCGTATTAAAACGAAAATCGGGGCCTAACTGCAGCAGGGCCGCCAGCGCGGTAAAGATTTTCATGGTGCTCGCCGGGAGCGCCATTTGGTCGCCGTGATAGTCGACAACCGGCGTCGTAGCGCCAATTTTCTGTACCAGTACCGATAAATTCGTGCCTTCCGGCAGGTACTGCGTGTAATTTTCTACCTGGGCGGCGTTGGCACTAAGAGCAAACGCGCAGGCTAATCCACTGACAATTCGTAAAAAACGCATTATTTTGAGTATAGGCTCTGGATAACTGCAGGATGACGTGGTGCCATACTACGATGCAACGAACGGGGGCGCAACGTGGGTGAAAGTAATCAATGATCCCAAAGGAACTCTACGTTAGAATACCACTCAAAATGAAAACCCCACCTTAGCTTGGAGTCCGCTCCAGGTGAGGTTTTTTTTGTTTATCGCCAGAGCGAGTCGGCCACAGAGGGCTGATTTCTTCCTGATAAATTCAGGACGGTGTTTTACCGAAAGGACAAAGTTAGAGGCAATAAAATATGAATCAGATTCCGATGACATTGCGTGGCGCAGAAAAATTACGCGAAGAACTAGACCATCTCAAGAGCGTTCGCCGCCCAAAAATTATTGCTGACATTGCCACTGCGCGCGAGCATGGCGATTTGAAAGAAAATGCCGAATATCATGCCGCCCGCGAGCAGCAGGGTTTCTGCGAAGGTCGTATTCAGGAAATCGAAGCCAAGCTGTCAAACGCGCAGGTTATTGATGTCATGAAGATCCCTGCCAACGGACGCGTCGTTTTCGGGGCTACGGTTAAAGTGCTGAATCTTGATAGCGAAGAAGAGCAGACCTATCGCATCGTAGGCGACGACGAAGCCGACTTTAAACAGAATCTAATTTCAGTCAATTCGCCGATTGCTCGTGGCCTGATTGGCAAAGAAGCAGATGACGTAGTCGTTATCAAGACGCCGGGCGGTGAAGTCGAGTTTGAAGTGCTTAAAGTAGAATATATTTAATGTGCGAAAAGGCGCGGATTGTAAGAGATTTCTCGCCAATTTTACCTATGATTGACTGGGTAAAATAAAAAAGGCCCGCAAGGGCCTTTTGTAAAAGCATGTATAGATAGCAACTTTTCGTTAATTCCACAGCGCTTTTCGTTAAACTCGTAAAAGTTAACGCGGTAAGATAATTTTGCGGTCTTCGGTAGAAGGGCGATACAGTACCAGCATATTGCCGATGACCTGCACGTTGATCGCCTTGGTTTCACGCACAATGGCGTCTGCGATCAAAGACTTGGTTTCACGCTCTTCGGCGGCAATTTTCACCTTGATGAGTTCGTGATGTTGCAGTGCCTGGTCTATCTCGGCAAGTACGCCTTCAGTGAGGCCGTTATTACCCAGCATGACTACCGGTTTTAACGGATGTGCCAAGCCTTTCAGGTACTGTTTTTGTTTATTGTTAAGATTCATCGTCTTTTTTACTTAAGTTGGGATTGAAAACGGGGCATTCTACCGCCATCTCATCTATATCACCAACTCAGTGTTTCATTGAGTGGCGTGCCTGGACGACTTAACCATAGACTAAACGACGCTAAGAGCTTGTTGTAAGGGCTCTACTCAGGGTAGTTTGAAAACTATATGGTTACTAAATAATGTCTAATAAAAAGCGTTCTGCAAGTTCCAGTCGCTGGTTGCAGGAACACTTTAGCGATAAATATGTGTTAGAAGCACAGAAAAAAGGGCTGCGTTCCCGTGCCTGGTTTAAACTTGATGAAATACAGCATGGCGACAAGCTGTTTAAACAAGGGATGACCGTTGTTGACCTGGGCGCTGCGCCCGGTGGATGGTCGCAATACGCAGTAACGCAGATCGGCAGCAAGGGGCGAATCATCGCTTTAGATCTTCTACCTATGGATCCAATCGTAGGTGTCGATTTCCTTCAGGGCGATTTTCGTGATGAACTCGTACTCAAAGCCCTGCTTGAAAGAGTAGGAGAAAACAAGGTTCAGGTGGTCATGTCCGATATGGCCCCGAATATGAGTGGCACACCGGCAGTCGATATACCAAAATCGATGTATCTAGTTGAATTGGCGCTGGATATGTGTCGTGATGTACTCGCACCAGGCGGAAGTTTCCTGGTGAAGGTGTTCCAGGGAGATGGTTTTGAAGAATACCTGCGGGAAATTCGCTCCCTGTTTACGAAGGTTAAGATTCGTAAGCCAGACGCTTCCCGAGCTCGTTCCCGAGAAGTGTACATCGTAGCGACAGGGCGGAAAGTGTAGTTGCCTAACGCTGTTTGTTAACACAGTTGTAATATGAGGTTAATCCCTTGAGTGACATGGCGAAGAACCTGATTCTCTGGTTAGTCATCGCGGTTGTATTGATGTCTGTATTTCAGAGCTTTGGGCCCAGCGAGTCTAATGGCCGTAGGGTAGATTATTCTACCTTCATGTCCGAATTGACCCAAGACCAGATTCGTGAAGCACATATCAATGGCCGTGAAATTGACGTTACCAAGAAAGACAGTAACAAATACACGACCTATATCCCTGTCAACGATCCTAAGTTACTGGATACCCTGTTGACGAAGAATGTGAAAGTTGTTGGTGAGCCGCCTGAAGAGCCGAGCCTGCTGGCATCTATCTTTATTTCCTGGTTCCCGATGCTGTTGCTGATAGGGGTCTGGATCTTCTTTATGCGACAAATGCAGGGCGGTGGCGGCAAAGGTGCAATGTCCTTTGGTAAAAGCAAAGCCCGCATGCTGACGGAAGATCAAATCAAGACCACCTTTGCCGACGTTGCAGGTTGTGACGAAGCCAAGGAAGAGGTGAGCGAGCTGGTAGATTACCTGCGCGAGCCAAGCCGTTTCCAGAAACTGGGCGGTAAAATTCCTAAAGGCGTGCTGATGGTGGGCCCGCCAGGTACCGGTAAAACCCTGCTGGCGAAAGCCATTGCGGGTGAAGCAAAAGTGCCGTTCTTTACCATTTCAGGTTCCGACTTCGTTGAAATGTTTGTAGGTGTTGGTGCATCTCGTGTGCGTGACATGTTCGAACAGGCCAAGAAAGCGGCACCGTGCATCATCTTTATCGATGAGATTGATGCGGTCGGTCGTCAGCGTGGCGCCGGTTTGGGTGGTGGTCACGACGAACGTGAGCAGACCCTGAACCAGATGCTGGTTGAAATGGATGGCTTCGAAGGTAACGAAGGGATCATCGTTATCGCCGCAACCAACCGTCCAGACGTGCTTGACCCGGCGCTGCTGCGTCCAGGTCGTTTTGACCGTCAGGTTGTCGTTGGCTTGCCGGACGTTCGCGGTCGTGAGCAGATCCTTAAAGTTCACATGCGTCGCGTTCCATTGTCTCCAGATATCGATGCAGCGGTAATTGCACGCGGTACGCCGGGCTTCTCCGGTGCTGACCTGGCTAACTTAGTCAACGAAGCGGCGCTGTTCTCGGCGCGTGGCAACAAGCGTGTGGTATCGATGGTCGAGTTTGAAAAGGCCAAAGACAAAATCATGATGGGTGCAGAACGCCGCTCCATGGTGATGACCGAAGCGCAGAAAGAGTCGACCGCGTATCACGAAGCGGGCCACGCCATCATCGGCTGGTTACTGAAAGACAAGGGTCACGACCCTGTGCATAAAGTAACGATTATTCCACGTGGTCGTGCATTGGGTGTGACGTTCTTCCTGCCGGAAGGCGACGCCATCAGCGCAAGTCGCGAGAAGCTTGAAAGCCAGATCTCCACCCTTTACGGCGGTCGTTTGGCAGAAGAGATTATTTACGGTGCGGGTAAAGTGTCTACCGGTGCATCCAACGACATCAAAGTTGCTACCTCGATTGCCCGTAACATGGTCACTCAGTGGGGCTTCTCCGAGAAACTGGGTCCGCTTCTGTACGCAGAAGAAGAGGGCGAAGTATTCCTGGGTCGTTCGGTGGCGAAAGCCAAGCACATGTCTGATGAAACCGCGCGTATCATCGACCAGGAAGTTAAATCCCTGATCGAAGTCAACTACAAGCGTGCTCGTGAAATTCTGGATGCCAACATGGACATCCTGCATAGCATGACCAAAGCGCTGATGACGTACGAAACCATCGACGCGCCTCAGATAGACGATCTGATGACGCGTAAAGATGTGGTTCGTCCGCCAGCCGGTTGGGACGCAGCAACCAGCACAGGTTCAGACGACAACAACGGTTCGCCAAAAGCGCCGACGCCTGTTGATGAGCCACGTACGCCTAACCCAGGCAATACGATGTGCGAGCAGTTCAGCGGCAAGTAATCTATCTAAGGCAAGTGACGTAAAGTAAGTTGCCTAAGGTAAGCCACACAACACGCTGATTTGCAGGCTTTGCTTCGACCGCCTGTACTGACTAAACTAAAACCCCGGCCTCGACCGGGGTTTTTTACGTTTTGAGCCCCGCGCCCAATCAGCAATTCTATTTTCAGGCTTCTCCCGACAGGAACAACAGCATGCAACTCACCGCTAACGGCAGTATCCTCAACCTCGACTTTCCTCAGGTGATGGGGATCCTTAACGTCACGCCAGACTCTTTCTCCGACGGTGGTCGTCATAATAATCTCGACGCCGCTATCGCCCACGCAAAAATGATGGTCGATGCTGGCGCCACGATTCTGGATATTGGCGGTGAATCGACTCGCCCGGGCGCGGCCGATGTCAGCGACGATGAAGAGCTGTCGCGCGTTGTTCCCGTTGTCGAAGCGCTGGCAAAACGTTTTGACGTCTGGCTGTCGGTAGATACGTCGAAAGCCTCGGTCATTCGCGAATCGGCCGCGGCGGGTGCGCATCTCATAAACGATATTCGTTCGCTGCAAGAGCCGGGTGCGCTGCAGGCGGCGGCAGAAACGGGATTACCCGTATGCCTGATGCACATGCAGGGCGAACCAAAAACGATGCAGCATGCGCCGCAATATAATGACGTGGTAGCCGAGGTAGACGACTATTTTGTGCGGCGCATCGCCCAATGTATCGATGCGGGTATCGCAAAAGACAAATTGTTGCTCGACCCAGGCTTCGGTTTCGGTAAGAATCTGCAACATAACTATGCGCTGCTGGCCAGATTGGCCGAGTTTCAGCATTTTGGTTTACCGCTACTCGTCGGCATGTCGAGAAAATCGATGATTGGCCAGCTGTTAAACGTTGCTCCAGAGCAGCGCGTCACCGGCAGCGTCGCCTGTGCAGTTATTGCTGCCATGCAGGGCGCGCAAATTATTCGCGTTCATGACGTGAAAGAAACGGTGCAGGCCATGCGGATTGTCGAAGCAACACTTTCAGCTAAGAAGGGATGAAAAATAAATTATGAGCAACCGTAAATACTTTGGTACAGACGGCATTCGTGGCAAGGTTGGCGATACCCCGATTACGCCTGATTTTGTACTGAAGCTCGGTTGGGCCGCGGGCAAGGTTTTGGCTCGCCACAGCTCAGGTAAAGTGATTATTGGCAAAGACACGCGTATTTCCGGCTATATGCTGGAGTCTGCACTTGAAGCGGGCCTTGCTGCCGCGGGTCTTTCTGCCTCGTTTACCGGCCCGATGCCAACCCCTGCCATCGCCTATCTGACTCGCACCTTCCGTGCCGAAGCCGGAATCGTGATTTCAGCTTCACACAACCCTTACTACGATAACGGCATCAAGTTCTTCTCGACGGATGGCGCAAAATTGCCGGATCACGTGGAAGAAGCGATCGAAGCCGAGATGGAAAAACCGCTGACCTGCGTCGAATCCGCAGAATTGGGCAAGGCCAGCCGTATCGTTGACGCCGCAGGCCGTTACATCGAATTCTGCAAGGGCACATTCCCGGCGGAGTTGAGCCTCAGCGGCTTAAAAATTGTGGTCGATTGCGCGAACGGCGCGACCTATCACATTGCGCCAAGCGTCATGCGTGAACTCGGTGCCAAAGTGATTGCTATCGGCTGTGAGCCAGACGGCATGAACATCAACGAAGGTTGCGGCGCGACCGACGTTCGCATGTTGCAACAGCGCGTGCTCGAAGAGAAAGCCGATTTGGGCTTAGCCTTCGACGGCGACGGCGACCGCATTATCATGGTTGATCATGAAGGGAACAAAGTCGACGGCGACCAAATCCTCTACATCATCGCTCGTGAAGGCCTGCGTCAGGGCCAGCTGAAAGGCGGCGTTGTCGGCACGCTGATGAGCAATATGGGCCTCGAGTTGGCATTAAAACAGCTCGGAATTCCATTTGCTCGCGCCAAAGTGGGTGACCGCTACGTGCTCGAGAAGCTGCAGGAGAAAGGCTGGCGAATTGGTGCCGAGAACTCGGGGCACGTTATCCTGCTCGACAAAACCACGACCGGCGACGGCATTGTGGCAGGTTTGCAAGTACTTACTGCCATGGTTCGCAACCACATGAGCCTGCACGACCTGTGCAGTGGCATGAAATTGCTGCCGCAGATTCTGGTCAACGTGCGTTTCTCGGGTCAGAACGATCCGCTTGAAGATGCCGAAGTGAAAAGCGTGACCGCCGCCGTCGAAAAACAGCTGTCCGGCAAAGGCCGCGTGCTGCTGCGCAAATCGGGCACCGAGCCGTTAATTCGCGTAATGGTCGAAGGTGAAGACGCTGCGCTGGTCGAAAGTCTGGCCAATAAAATTGCCGACGCGGTGAAAGCTGTCTGATTTTACCTTTTTTGCGGCATTGATCGTGATGCCGCAAAAACCTGTTCCTCTATTTCCGTAAAAAAGAATAGGGTTTCGAAAAAAAGAATAGGGCTTCGAAAAAAAGAATAGGGCTTCGAAAAAAAGAATAGGGCTTAGGTAAGAAAAGAGAAGGGCTTCGGCGAGAAAAGAACGAGGGTAATTGTTCATCTTCTCGCCGGAAACACGAATAAATTACGCCGTTTGGCGTTTTTTTCCGCAAACGAACGCCAACCCGAAAATTGCTCTTGCGCAGCCAATAGGGTTTGGTTAGTATTCAGACCCGCTTCAGTAGGTCCTTGATGGCTTACAGCTAGTGATAGTAAGAAGCAGGTGTGAAGCAACTAGCACGCGGTGAACCCGCAAGGATACAGGTACAACTATGTACGATGCTCTTCTAGTGATTTTCCTTATCGTGGCAATCGGCCTTGTAGGTCTGGTTATGCTGCAACAAGGTAAAGGCGCAGATATGGGAGCCTCTTTCGGAGCAGGTGCATCAGGCACATTGTTCGGTTCGAGCGGTTCCGGTAACTTTATGACCCGCATGACGGCTATTTTGGCGGCGCTGTTCTTCGTCATTAGTTTGATTCTGGGGAACATGAGCACCAATAAGAGCAAAAGCGGCAGCGAGTGGGAAAATCTCGGTCAGCCAGTTAAATCTGAGCAGACTACTGCACCGGCAGCTCCAACGGGCCCAAGCAGCGATATTCCTAAGTAAGTTGCAGTAAAAGTACAGAAGTTGCAGTAAATCAGTATCAGGTTGTAGAAAAGATTTTAAAGCATTTGACGCCAGCGTCAGGGCTTGGAAGTAAAGGGTTCTAAACAATTGCAATTACTTGGACAGTAAGCGCGATTGAGAAAACAGAGTGCCGAGGTGGTGGAATTGGTAGACACGCTACCTTGAGGTGGTAGTGCCCGAATGGGCTTACGGGTTCAAGTCCCGTCCTCGGTACCAATCTTTTGATGACTTGCATTCTTGCGGTTATCGGCGTAATATTTTGCGGCATCAAGTCGCGATAATATAAATGCGCGTTACGTTGTTTTCGGACGCGGGGTGGAGCAGCCTGGTAGCTCGTCGGGCTCATAACCCGAAGGTCGTCGGTTCAAATCCGGCCCCCGCAACCATTTTCCTCAAGTGTTTGTTTCAAATATACTGCTAGTATCCTCCCTGGTGCTTCCGAGTATCCATTTGAAAAAAATCCTTCTGAAAGTGCTCCGAAGCCGCCTTGCGGCAAATAGGGTCCAGTTCTATAAAGCCCCGATTTATCGGGGTTTTTTATTATTGTTTCGGCAATAAGACTGGCAGCAGAATCACTGGGCTATAGGCCCTTTTTTTATGTCTTGGGGGTGGACTTGTCCACATTAGAACAAAAGTTAACAGAGATGATTTCAGCACCGGTCGAAGCTTTAGGTTTTGAACTGGTAGGTATCGAGTTCGTTCGAGCTCGCCAATCGACGCTACGCATCTATATTGATAGTGAAGACGGGATCAACGTTGATGATTGTGCTGATGTCAGCCACCAGGTTAGCGCCGTTCTCGAAGTAGAAGATCCGATTACCGTTGCCTATAACCTGGAAGTTTCCTCCCCGGGCCTCGATCGCCCTATGTTCACCGCAGACCATTATCAACGATTCCTTGGTGATGAAGTAAGCGTTGTATTGCGAATGGCAATGCAGAACCGCCGCAAATGGCAGGGAATAATCAAGGCTGTCGAAGGCGAAATGATCACGGTTACGGTGGATGGGAAAGACGAAGTGTTCGCACTGAGCAACATCCAGAAGGCGAACCTGGTACCCCACTTTTAAAGTTAGGATGAGGCAACTAGGATGAATAAAGAAATTCTGGCTGTTGTAGAAGCAGTTTCGAATGAAAAGTCCCTTCCGCGCGAGAAAATTTTTGAAGCGCTGGAAACTGCATTGTCGACAGCGACCAAGAAAAAGTACGAGCAGGAAATCGAAGTTCGCGTCACCATCGACCGTAAGACCGGCGACTTTGACACTTTCCGCCGCTGGGTAGCCGTAGACGAAGTCACTCAGCCGACGCGTGAAATCACGATCGAAGCTGCGCAATACGAAGATCCATCCATTCAGTTGGGTGATTACATCGAAGATCAAATCGAATCCGTCACCTTTGACCGTATTACCACGCAGACCGCCAAACAGGTCATCGTACAGAAAGTACGTGAAGCCGAGCGCGCGATGGTAGTCGATGCTTTCCGCGAACAGGAAGGCGAAATTGTGACCGGCGTCGTCAAGAAAGTGAACCGTGACAGCATCGCTCTGGATCTCGGCAGCAACGCTGAAGCCGTTATCCTGCGCGAAGACATGCTTCCGCGTGAAAACTTCCGCTCCGGTGACCGTATTCGCGGCGTACTTTACGCTGTGCGCCCTGAAGCGCGTGGCGCACAACTGTTCGTTAGCCGTTCACGTAACGAGATGCTGGTCGAGTTGTTCCGCATCGAAGTACCAGAAATCGGCGAAGAACTGATTGAAATCAAGGCCGCAGCCCGCGATCCGGGTTCACGCGCCAAGATTGCAGTAAAAACCAACGATAAGCGTATCGACCCTGTTGGTGCTTGTGTCGGTATGCGCGGTGCGCGCGTTCAGGCCGTTTCCAGTGAACTGGGCGGTGAACGTATTGATATCATCCTCTGGGATGACAATCCTGCGCAATTCGTTATCAACGCTATGGCGCCGGCCGATGTCGCGTCTATCGTTGTTGATGAAGACAAGTGCACCATGGATATCGCCGTTGAAGCCAGCAATCTGGCTCAGGCGATTGGTCGTAACGGCCAAAACGTGCGTTTAGCCTCCCAGCTTCTGAAGCAGCATCGTGGTGATGACAAGTGGGAACTGAACGTGATGACAGCAGACGATCTGCAGGCCAAACATCAGGCCGAGGCGCATGCTGCAATTGAAACCTTCACCAAATACCTGGCAATCGACGCAGATTTCGCGACGGTTCTGGTTGAAGAAGGCTTCTCTACCCTCGAAGAGCTGGCTTACGTGCCGGTGAACGAGTTGCTTGAAATCGATGGTCTGGACGAAGACACGGTTGATGCGCTGCGCGAACGCGCGAAAGAAGCGCTGACTACCCTGGCCCTGGCACAGGAAGAAAGTCTCGGTGACAACAAGCCTGCTGAGGATCTGCTGAATCTTGCAGGTTTGGAACGCAGTATGGCGTTTAAACTAGCAGCAATCGGTGTTTGCACGCTGGAAGATCTTGCCGAGCAGGGTGTCGACGATCTCACTGATATTGATGGTCTTAATGACGAACAGGCGGGTGAATTAATCATGGCCGCTCGTAATATCTGTTGGTTCGGCGACAATGCGTAATAAACTGTAGCAGGAAGGAACAGCATGACAGATGTAACCGTAAAATCGCTGGCAGCGGAGATCCAAACTCCTGTCGATCGCCTGGTACAGCAATTTGCTGACGCAGGGATTGATAAGTCTGAAGCTGACTCTGTCACCCAGCACGAAAAAGAAACACTGTTGGCGCATTTGAATGGTGGAAATTCGAATGCGACAAACAAACTTACGTTACAACGCAAAACGCGTAGTACACTTAATGTTCCGAGCACCGGCGGGAAGAGTAAATCGGTGCAAATCGAAGTCCGCAAGAAACGCACTTATGTTAAACGTGATATGACCGAGGCAGAAGTTGCCCAGGCCGAAGCGGAAGAGCAGTCAAAGCGTGAAGCGGAAGAACAGGCTCAGCGTGTAGCACAAGAGCAGGTCCAGCAAGCGGCCGCTCAAGAGAAAGCTAAACGTGAAGCCGCTGAGCAAGCCAAACGTGAGGCCGCTGAAAAAGCTAAGCGTGACGCAGCGGAAAAAGATAAAGTGACGAATCAACATACCGACGAAGTAACCAAGCCAGGTCAGGCAGAAAAAGTACGCCGCGAAGCGGAAGCTGCAGAGCTTAAGCGTAAAGCGGAACAAGAAGCCCAGCGCAAAATCGAAGAGAACGCCAAACGCGTTGCTGAAGAAGCACGTAAAATGGCTGACTCCGGCGTCTGGACCGAAGCGCCTGCCCCTAGCGAAGCCGAAGCAGAAACTGCTGACTACCACGTCACCACTTCCCAGCACGCACGTGCTGCAGAAGATGAAAACGACGCGAAAGTTGAAGGCGAGCGCCGTGCGCGCACCCGTGGCGGAAAAGCGACCAAGCAGAAGAAAGGCAATAAACTGTCTGAATCTAAAGCCGATCGCGAAGAAGCCCGTGCCGTTGGCCGTAATGGCAAAGGCAAGCGCAAGCCAAGCACCCTGCAACAGAGCTTCAACAAGCCTGTCGTAGCGGTTAACCGCGACGTTGTCGTGGGCGAAACTATCACCGTAGCCGAACTGGCTAACAAAATGGCCGTCAAAGGCTCTCAGGTCATCAAAACCATGATGAAACTGGGCGCTATGGCGACCATCAACCAGGTTATCGATCAGGAAACAGCTCAGCTGGTTGCTGAAGAGATGGGCCACAAGGTTATCCTGCGTCGTGAGAACGAGCTGGAAGAAGCGCTGATGAGCGACCGTGACAACGGCGATTCAGATGCTGCTGAACAACGCGCACCTGTTGTTACCATCATGGGCCACGTTGACCACGGTAAAACCTCTTTGCTCGACTACATTCGTTCAACGAAAGTAGCCGCAGGCGAAGCGGGTGGTATTACCCAGCACATTGGTGCATACCACGTTGAAACCGAAAATGGCATGATCACCTTCCTGGATACCCCTGGACACGCCGCGTTTACTTCAATGCGTGCTCGTGGTGCCAAGGCGACAGACATCGTGGTTCTGGTTGTTTCTGCAGATGATGGCGTGATGCCTCAGACCGTCGAAGCCGTACAGCATGCGAAAGCCGCTGGCGTGCCAATCGTGGTTGCAGTGAACAAAATCGACAAGCCGGAAGCCGATCCCGATCGCGTTAAAACCGAGCTGTCCCAGTACAACGTTATGCCGGAAGAGTGGGGCGGCGAGTCTCCGTTCATCCACGTATCAGCGAAAGCCGGTACCGGTATCGACGACCTGCTGGAAGCTATCCTGCTGCAAGCCGAAGTTCTTGAACTGAAAGCAGTGCGCACCGGTATGGCAAGCGGCGTTGTCATCGAATCCTTCCTTGATAAAGGTCGTGGCCCAGTGGCTACCGTTCTGGTTCAAGAAGGTACGCTCAACAAGGGTGACATCATCCTGTGTGGCTTCGAATACGGCCGTGTGCGTGCGATGCGTGACGAAATGGGTCGCGATATCACCTCTGCGGGTCCTTCTATCCCTGTCGAAGTTCTGGGCTTGTCCAGCGTTCCGGCTGCGGGTGATGAAGTTACCGTTGTGCGTGACGAGAAGAAAGCACGTGAAGTTGCGCTGTATCGTCAGGGCAAATTCCGCGAAGTTAAACTGGCTCGCCAGCAGAAATCTAAACTGGAAAACATGTTTGCGAACATGACCGAAGGCGAAGTTTCTGAACTGAACATCGTGTTGAAATCTGACGTGCAGGGTTCTTGCGAAGCTATCTCCGATGCGCTGCAAAACCTGTCGACTGCTGAAGTTAAAGTTAAAATCGTGGGCATGGGCGTAGGTGGTATCACCGAAACCGACGCGACGCTGGCTGCGGCTTCCAACGCTATCATCCTGGGCTTCAACGTACGTGCCGATGCTTCTGCTCGCCGCGTCGTAGAAAACGAAAGCCTGGATCTGCGTTACTACTCCGTCATCTATAACCTGATTGACGAAGTTAAGCAGGCGATGAGCGGTATGTTGGCACCAGAATACAAACAGCAAATCATTGGTCTGGCTGAAGTTCGTGACGTGTTCAAGTCACCGAAATTCGGCGCTATTGCAGGCTGTATGGTTACTGAAGGTATGATCAAGCGTAACAACCCAATCCGCGTTCTGCGTGACAACGTGGTTATCTATGAAGGCGAGCTGGAATCCCTGCGCCGCTTCAAAGATGACGTTGCCGAAGTCCGTAACGGCATGGAATGTGGTATCGGCGTTAAGAACTACAACGACGTACGTCCTGGCGATGTGATCGAAGTCTTCGAAATCATCGAAATCAAACGTACCATCGCTTAACGTTTACGTTTTCGATTGTATCCAGAACGATAGGGGGCCTTGTGCCCCCTTATTTGTCTGAGGCTTGGTGAAGTACAAGTTTGGAGTATTAAATTATGGCTAAAGAATTCAGCCGTACCCAGCGCGTCTCGCAAGAGATGCAAAAAGAGATCGCTATTATTCTGCAGCGCGAAGTCAAAGACCCGCGCGTAGGCATGGCGACGGTTTCCGGCGTTGAAGTTTCCCGCGACCTGGCTTATGCCAAAGTTTTCGTGACCTTCCTGGACGTGTTGACCAGCGAACCTCAAGATCCTGACCGTGTTAAAAACGGTATCAAGGCCCTGCAGGACGCCTCTGGTTTTATCCGTACCCTGATTGGCAAGGCGATGCGTTTACGCGTTGTTCCCGAGCTGACTTTTGCCTACGACAACTCGCTGGTTGAGGGCATGCGCATGTCCAACCTGGTGACCAACGTAGTGAAAAATGATGCCGAACGTCGTTCTGCCGCAGGCGACGACGAGGAATCATAATGAGTCGCCCACGTCGCCGAGGTCGTGATATTCACGGCGTTTTATTACTCGATAAATCACTCGGATTGTCGTCCAACGATGCGTTGCAAAAGGTGAAGCGCCTTTACAACGCCAACCGCGCAGGGCATACCGGCGCGTTGGACCCGCTGGCCACCGGCATGCTGCCGCTGTGTCTCGGCGAGGCAACCAAGTTTTCACGTTTCCTGCTCGATTCCGACAAGCGTTATCGCGTTATCGCCCGCATGGGCCAGCGCACGGACACCTCTGATGCCGAAGGCCAGATTATTTCCGAACGTCCGGTGACTTTCACTCAGGCCCAGCTTGACGAGGCGCTTGAAAGTTTCCGTGGCGAGACGCAGCAGATCCCTTCAATGTATTCAGCATTGAAATACCAGGGCCGTAAACTCTACGAGTATGCGCGCGAAGGGATTGAAGTACCGCGAGAATCACGCAGCATCACAGTGTATGAATTACAGTTCATCCGCTGGGAAGGCGAAGAAGTCGAGCTGGAAATTCACTGTTCCAAAGGCACCTATATTCGCACCATCGTCGATGACCTGGGTGAGAAGCTAGGCTGTGGCGCGCACGTGACTTTCCTGCGTCGTTTGCAGGTGGCAACCTATCCATTTGAACGGATGGTAACGATGGACCAGCTGAACGCGCTGATTGCTCAGGCAGAAGCCGAAGGCGTTGAGCCGCGCACGCTGCTCGACCCGCTGCTGCTGCCGATGGACAGTCCGTGTGAAGATTTTCCTGAAGTCAATTTACTGCCCGTGGTGGCCGCTTATGTCAAGCAGGGCCAGCCGGTGCAAGCGTCGGGCGCACCGCTTTCGGGTCTGGTGCGCATGACCGAAGGTGAAGAGCGTAAGTTCATCGGTGTTGCTGAAATCGATGATCAGGGCCGCGTTGCTCCTAAACGTCTGGTTGTAGAGTATCCTGAGTAAATTGCGGGCCTGTTAAAGCAGGCTGGCGAGTTAACACAGTGTTGCTCATGTTGCGATCGGGCATATCAAAGAGTAGAATAGCGCAGCTTATGCATGGGGTAGCTGAATTAGAGATCGGCGCCCGTTTAATTAATCTATAATATTTTGGAGTTCATTATGTCTCTAAGCGTTGAAGCGAAAGCTCAAATCGTTGCAGACTTCGGTCGCGGTACTAACGACAGCGGTTCTACCGAAGTTCAGGTTGCTCTGTTGACTGCTCAGATTAACCATCTGCAAGGTCACTTCTCCGAGCACAAAAAAGATCACCACAGCCGTCGTGGTCTGCTGCGTATGGTTTCTCAGCGTCGTAAGCTGCTGGATTACCTGAAGCGCAAAGACGTAGCACGCTACACCACCGTTATCGAACGTCTGGGTCTGCGTCGCTAAGTTAGCGAGTTTCAGTGTAAAGGGGCCACAAGTTGGCCCCTTTATTCTAGGGAGCATCGGTAAACTGTTTCTTGCCAGAACCCTTGTTTCTACGCTACTTTTTTATAAATGCGTTTGTTAGTGACGATTTATAAAAAAGTAGAGTGTTATAGAGTAGATTGTTAGCGAGATCTTCCATTGCTGAGGTTCGCGCGGCTAATGAGAGACTTTAATCCCGCCGAGAGGATTAAGGATTGTCATTAGTCGCGAGGATGTAATGTGAAGTTCAGATTTTATTGACGTGAACTGCTGTCATAACAGCTGCGCGTCGCCAAAAAAGGATCATACATTGTCATTTCTTGATGCGAAAATTCGTAAATTTCAATACGGTCAACATACCGTAACTATCGAAACCGGTATGATGGCTCGTCAGGCCACCGCCGCTGTTATGGTTAGCATGGACGACACCGCGGTATTCGTTACCGTTGTTGGCCAGAAAAAAGCCAAGCCGGGCCAGAGCTTCTTCCCGCTGACTGTAAACTACCAGGAGCGTACTTACGCTGCCGGTAAAATTCCGGGTAGCTTCTTCCGTCGTGAAGCACGTCCAAGCGAAGGCGAGACCCTGACTTCCCGTCTGATCGACCGTCCAATTCGTCCACTGTTCCCGGACAGCTTCCTGAATGAAGTTCAGGTTATTGCGACCGTTGTTTCTCTGAACCCGCAGGTTAACCCGGACATCGTTGCGATGATCGGTGCTTCTGCTGCGCTGAGCCTGTCTGGCATTCCGTTCAACGGCCCAATCGGTGCTGCACGCGTCGGTTACATCAACGACCAGTACGTGCTGAACCCAACGGCTGAAGAACTGCTTGAAAGCAAGCTGGACCTCGTGGTTGCCGGTACTCAGAACGCGGTTCTGATGGTTGAATCCGAAGCCGAGATCCTGAGCGAAGAGCAGATGCTGGGTGCAGTAGTATTCGGTCACGACCAACAGCAAATCGTTATCAACGAAATCAACGCGCTGGTTGCCGAAGCAGGCAAGCCTAAGTGGGATTGGCAGCCAGAAGTGGTTAACGCCGCGCTGCACGCTCGCATTGCCGCTAAAGCTGAATCTCTGCTGGGCGACGCTTACCGCATCACCGACAAGCAAGAGCGTTACGCTCGCATCAACGTCATCAAAGACGAAGTCACGGCTTCCCTGCTGGCCGAAGAAGAGACGCTGGACGCTGGCGAAATCTCCGACCTGCTGGGCGCAATCGAGAAGAACGTAGTGCGTAGCCGCGTACTGAGCGGTGCTCCGCGTATCGATGGCCGTGAAAAAGACACCATCCGTGCGCTTGACGTGCGTACTGGCGTGCTGCCACGTACCCACGGTTCTTCACTGTTTACCCGTGGCGAAACGCAGGCGCTGGTTACCGCAACTCTGGGTACTACCCGTGATGCGCAGAATCTCGACGAACTGATGGGTGCCAAAACTGACACCTTCCTGTTCCACTATAACTTCCCTCCGTACTCCGTAGGCGAAACCGGCATGGTCGGTTCACCTAAGCGTCGCGAAATCGGTCACGGCCGTTTGGCGAAACGCGGCGTGCTGGCAGTGATGCCTAAGTTTGAAGATTTCCCATACACCGTGCGCGTGGTATCTGAAATCACCGAATCAAACGGTTCTTCTTCAATGGCTTCCGTTTGTGGCGCGTCACTGGCTCTGATGGACGCAGGTGTGCCAATCAAGGCTGCCGTTGCGGGTATCGCGATGGGTCTGGTTAAAGATGGCGACAACTTCGTTGTACTGTCCGACATTCTGGGTGACGAAGACCACCTGGGCGACATGGACTTCAAAGTAGCCGGTAGCATCGACGGTATCACTGCTCTGCAGATGGATATCAAAATCGAAGGCATCACCCGTGAAATCATGCAGGCTGCACTGAGCCAGGCGAAGGGCGCGCGTACGCACATCCTGAGCGTGATGAACAATGCAATCAGCGAATCTCGCGGCGATATCTCGCAGTTCGCGCCACGCATTCACACCATCAAAATCAACGCTGACAAAATCAAAGATGTCATCGGTAAAGGTGGTTCTGTAATCCGTGCGCTGACCGAAGAAACGGGCACTACCATCGAAATCGAAGATGACGGCACCGTGAAAATTTCTGCGACCGACAACGAGAAAGCGAAACACGCTATCCGTCGTATCGAAGAAATCACTGCTGAAATCGAAGTTGGCCGTATCTATCAGGGTAAAGTTACCCGTATCGTTGACTTTGGCGCGTTCGTTGCCATCGGTGGCGGTAAAGAAGGCCTAGTCCACATTTCTCAAATCGCCGACAAGCGCGTAGAGAAAGTGACCGACTATCTGACGATGGGTCAGGAAGTGCCGGTTAAGGTTCTGGAAGTTGATCGTCAGGGCCGTGTGCGCTTGAGCATTAAAGAAGCGACCACCCCGTCTGAAGATTCGGCTGAACCAGCTGCAGAGTAATCTGTAACCTGTAGTTTACAGCTCCCGGCGTAATAGCTGGGAGTTGTTCGTATCATGAGCGCAGGAAGCGCTTGTGCTAAGCAAGCGGATAACAGGATGTTTGTCCAATGTTTGTCTTCGGGAGTTGAAATGAAGCCTTTCTTGCGCTGTTGTTATGTTGCGACAACACTTTTGTTGGCAGGATGCAGCAACCATGATTGGCGCAAAAACGAAGTCCTGGCAATCCCGTTGCAGCCTACTTTGCAGCAGGAAGTGATCCTGGCGCGTATGGAACAAATACTTGCCAGTCGTTCATTAACAGATGATGAGCGCGCACAGCTATTATATGAGCGCGGTGTGCTGTATGATAGTCTCGGACTCAGAGCACTAGCGCGAAATGATTTCTCACAAGCGCTATCTATTCGTCCTGATATGCCAGAAGTTTTTAACTACCTGGGGATTTACCTAACGCAGGCCGGCAACTACGATGCCGCCTATGAAGCGTTTGATTCTGTACTAGAGCTTGATCCAACTTACAATTACGCGCGTTTGAATCGCGGTATCGCCCTGTATTACGGTGGCAGATATTCGCTAGCGCAGGATGATTTGCAGGCGTTTTATCGAGACGATCCAAATGATCCCTTCCGTTCGTTGTGGCTATACCTTGCGGAGCGAGAAATCAATCCCAAGAATGCCGAAGTAGCGCTTCAAGAGCGTTACGACAAAGCGGACAGAGGGCAATGGGGATGGAATATCGTCGAATTCTACCTAGGCAAAATCAGCGAATCCACGCTGATGGACCGCCTAAAGGCAGAAGCAACGGATAACACTTCGCTCGCTGAGCATCTCAGTGAAACTGACTTCTATTTAGGTAAGCATTACCTAAGTCTGGGGGACAAGGACAGCGCTTCTGCACTGTTCAAACTGACGGTAGCTAACAACGTACATAACTTTGTTGAGCACCGCTATGCATTGTTGGAATTGGCGCTTTTGGGCCAAGAGCAAGACGACCTATCAGAATCGGACCAGCAATAGCTGACGACACTAATCAGCCTGATTAACCATGGCCTATGCCATTTTTAATCGCCTTTATTGGCGAGGGTTGCTTTGTTCGTTTTATAAACTAATTTGAGCCGGTTCACACTTTTCAATGAAAATGACTGAAAATTTTCTCGACGAGTTATGTAGACTGGCTGCCATTATTAATGAGGCACGTGTACATGACTACTGAGCTTGAAACCTCTTTTGCTGACCTGGGGCTGTCTGCTCCGATCATTTCTGCCCTGACCGATCTGGGCTACGAAAAACCATCACCGATCCAGGCTGAGTGTATTCCTCACCTGTTGAGCGGTCGCGACGTTCTGGGTATGGCTCAGACCGGTAGCGGTAAAACTGCAGCCTTCTCGCTGCCACTGTTGCACAACATTGATGCTTCCCTGAAAGCACCACAAATTCTTGTTTTGGCTCCAACCCGCGAACTGGCGGTTCAGGTTGCCGAAGCGATGACCGATTTCTCCAAGCACATGCACGGCGTTAACGTTGTTGCATTGTACGGCGGCCAGCGTTATGACGTGCAGTTGCGCGCTCTGCGTCAGGGTCCACAGGTTGTTGTGGGTACCCCGGGTCGTCTGCTGGATCACCTGAAACGCGGTACGTTGAACCTCTCTAACCTGAGCGGTCTGGTACTGGACGAAGCCGATGAAATGCTGCGTATGGGCTTCATCGAAGACGTAGAAACTATCATGGCGCAGATCCCGGCTGACCATCAGACCGCGCTGTTCTCTGCAACCATGCCAGAAGCGATTCGTCGTATTACACGTCGCTTCATGAAAGATCCGCAGGAAGTTCGCATCCAGTCAAGCATCACTACGCGTCCGGACATCAGCCAGAGCTACTGGTCTGTACACGGTATGCGTAAAAATGAAGCGCTGGTACGTTTCCTTGAAGCTGAAGATTTTGACGCGGCTATTATCTTTGTTCGCACCAAGAATGCGACCCTGGAAGTGGCTGAAGCGCTGGAACGTTCTGGTTACAGCTCTGCGGCACTGAACGGCGACATGAACCAGGCCCTGCGTGAGCAGACTCTGGAACGTCTGAAAGATGGCCGTCTGGATATTCTGATTGCAACCGACGTGGCAGCACGTGGTCTGGACGTTGAGCGTATCAGCCTGGTTGTAAACTATGATATCCCTATGGATTCAGAGTCTTACGTTCACCGTATCGGCCGTACCGGTCGTGCTGGCCGTGCTGGTCGCGCGCTGCTGTTCGTTGAGAACCGCGAACGTCGCCTGCTGCGCAACGTAGAACGCACCATGAAGCTGACTATTCCAGAAGTGGAATTGCCAACTGCAGAAGTGCTGGGTCAACGTCGTCTGGCCAAGTTTGCCGCTAAAGTTCAGCAGCAGCTTGAAAGCAGCGATCTGGATCAATACCGTGCGCTGCTGGCTCAGCTTCAGCCTGCAGAAGAGCTGGATGTTGAAACTTTGGCCGCAGCACTGCTGAAAATGGCACAGGGCGAACGTCCTCTGATCGTTGCCGCTGACCCAATCTTCAAAAGCCGTCCACCGCGTCGCGAATTTGAAGACCGTGGTGATCGTCCAGCTCGTGGCGACCGTCCTGTTCGTGGTGACCGTCCTTCACGTGATGGCGATCGTCCAGCGCGTGATGGTGCTGCTCCACGTCGCGAACGTCGTGATGCTGGCGAGATGGAACTGTACCGCATTGAAGTTGGCCGTGATGACGGCGTTGAAGTTCGTCACATCGTTGGCGCTATCGCTAACGAAGGCGACATCAGCAGCCGTTACATCGGTAACATCAAGCTGTTTGGCACCCACTCAACTATCGAGCTGCCTAAAGGTATGCCGGGCGAGATTCTGTCTCATTTCACCCGTACCCGCATCCTGAACAAGCCGATGAACATGCAGTTGATGGGCGATGCAGTACCACAGTCCGATCGTCGTGAGCGTCCAGCTGGCGGTGAGCGTCGTGGTAACGGTGCTCCACGTTCTTTCAGCGGCGAACGTCGTGAAGGTGGTGCAGGCCGTGGTCGTCCATTCAACGGCGAACGTCGTGAAGGTGGCAACTCTGCAGCTGGCGATCGTCGTCCGCCAAGCCGCGCACCACGTCGCACTACTGACGCATAATCTGTCCGACATTCAAAAGTCTTGATAGATGAGCAATAAGAACCAGCCTCCGGGCTGGTTTTTTTTGCCCTAATACTTCTTGTTTTTGTTTCACGCAGTCATCAAAAAAGGTCGTCACACGGCTGCCCGACTTTATTCAGCGCGTTGTTAATGCCAGCTCGCAATTCGGCCAACGCTTTTTCTTTCTCTTCAATTTGCACCAGTTTGCGTTGCAGGCAGGCGCGTTTTTGTTCAGCGGTAAACTGTTTATCTACCCATACGGCCAGCACGTCGGCGATTTCTGCGAGAGTGAAGCCCAACATCTTGGCATGTTTGATCATCTTCAAACGCTGTAAATCCACGGCGGAATAGACTTCATAATTATTGCTGCCGTTGGGCTGCGGAATTTTTTCCAGCAGACCCTGACGCTCATAATAACGCACCGTATCTTTAGGCAATCCGGATTTTGAACAGAGTTCGCCAATTCTCATTATGACCTGCTTTGAGTGAGTTGAGTTGTGCTTGACCGTAGACCTTACTCCACGGTTTATGCTGTTTTCAGCATATCGTCAAACAGGAAGAGAAACATGGATTCTTTTGATTACACTCATAAAACGGCGCTGATTACGGGCGCGTCGTCGGGAATTGGCCTGGAGTTTGCCCATCAGCTCGCTGCACGCGGCGTCGCGTTAATCTTGATTGCCCGCTCCCGGGAAAAACTGGATGCCCTTGCCACCGAATTAACGCAAAAGCACGGCATTGACACTACGGTTATCGTGCAGGATTTAGCGCAGGCGCAGGCGAATACTGCCATTGTTGCGCGGCTAAATGAATTGCACCTGTCACCCGATATTCTGATAAATAATGCCGGCTTTGGCACTTACGGATTTTTCGAGGTGCAATCGGTGGAACGCCAGAAAGAAGAAGTGCAGATCAATTGTCTCGTTCCCGTTGAGCTGACTCACGCCCTATTGCCCGCCATGCTGGCGCGCGGTTCGGGGGTGATTATTAACGTTGCGTCGACGGCGGCGATGCAGCCAGATCCCTATATGGCGATTTACGGCGCAAGCAAAGCGTTTTTGCTTTCATTTTCGAATGCACTTTGGGCCGAAAATTGGACGCGCGGGATTCGTGTCTTGGCCCTCTGTCCGGGGGCGACAGATACCGCCTTTTTTGAAGTGGTCAATGCTGAAGAAGCTTCGGTCGGAAAAAGGATGACGCCAAAAAGCGTAGTTTATCAGGCTCTTCGTGCCGTTGATAAGAATCGTAACTCGCTGATTACCGGCTGCAATAATTGGCTGCTAGGACAATTATCACGCTTTCTGACCCGTCGCCGCCTGCTGCTTGTCGCGGAGAAAATATTGCGGCCAACATAAAGGCGTTAACTCCGACAGTCGAAAAAAGCCTATTGAACATCACGATCAATAGGCTCGATTGGGTTTTCAGAAGAAAATCTAGAGCAGAGGATCAGTCAATACGCGGCGTTTTAAATACTTCGCCCTGAAGCTCTGAGACGATTTCGAACGAACGCAGACGCGCCGCATGATCGAAAATCTGCCCGTTGATCATCAGCTCGTCGGCGTCGGTTTCACGCAAAATCGCCTGTAATCCCTGACGAATGCTCTCTTTATTACCCACTACCGACAGACGCAGCGCCTGATCGACACCGAAACGCTCCTGCGCAGACCACAGACTTTCGATATTATCCACCGGCGCAGGCAGTTTGCCCGGATTACCGCGACGCAAATTGATAAATTGCTGCTGGTTCGAGGTAAACATCCGGCGCGCTTCTTCGTCGGTATCTGCCGCAATTGCATTGACGCAGACCATCGCGTGCGGCTGTTGCAGTTGGGCGGAAGGCTTGAATTTGCTGCGATAAATCGCCAGCGCCTGATAAAGCATGTCAGGGGCAAAATGCGAGGCGAAGGCGAAAGGCAGGCCAAGCGCGGCGGCCAGCTGGGCGCTATACAGGCTTGAGCCGAGCAGCCAGATAGGCACGTGTAATCCCTGACCCGGCACCGCCTGCACGGCTTGACCCGTTTGAACTTCGCCGAAATAGTGCTGAAGTTCCTGCACGTCCTGCGGGAAGTTATCGATTTCGCCGGACATATTGCGGCGCAGCGCCATCATGGTGCGCTGGTCAGTACCCGGCGCGCGGCCCAGGCCGAGATCGATACGATTAGGATAGAGCGTCGCCAAGGTGCCGAACTGTTCGGCAATCACCAACGGCGCGTGGTTAGGCAGCATCACGCCGCCCGATCCGAGGCGAATAGTTTTGGTTCCGGACGCAATATAGCCAATCAGCACCGAGGTTGCCGCGCTGGCAATCCCGGTCATGTTGTGGTGTTCCGCTAACCAATAACGCTGGTAGCCCCATTTTTCAGCGTGCTGCGCCAGATCCAGCGAACATTCGAAAGCGTTAGTTGGCGTTTTGCCCTGTGGAACGGGCGCGAGATCGAGCACGGAGAAGGGGACGGGAATGTGTTTAGCTTGTGCTTCAGACATAGTTTTCTTCACCTTGTAGGCTCTGGCAAACGTAAAATCTTTGCCAGCTAATCATCGTCTAATAATAGACCCAGTATTCCCCATTTCCTGCACGCTGAATACGCTATTTGAGCGGTATAGCTGGAGTTAGCCGCTTTTTATGAAGTAACTCAACACAATTCAAAACCTTATAAAATAGCGGATTATGTGCTAAAAATAGTCCGGTTAATTAGATAAAAAGGTAAGAGAACGATGAGTAAAAAGGTGTTGTTTACCCTGCTGCTGGTGGCAGTAGTGATTTCTCTTGCCGTACTTTTTCGCGCCAGTAATCAGTCTTTATTGTTGCAGGGTGAAGTTGACGCTCCCGAAGTGATTGTTGCTTCGAAAGCCAAGGGTCGAATTATTGAACGTCACGTGCGCCGTGGTGATGACGTCAAGGCGGGCCAACTGTTGATCACGTTGGACAGCCCCGAGCTGATGGCGCAATTGCGATCGCTGCAAGCCTCGCGGGATCAGGCCAAAGCTCAGCTTGACCTGTCGCTGAACGGCACGCGCGAAGAGAGCATCCGCAACCTGAAAGCCGCGCTGGCACAGGCGCAGGCGACCTACGTCAATGCCCGTGACCTGTATAATCGAAACGCGCGCGTCGCGGCGAAAGGCTATGTTTCGCAGTCAGATCTCGAAGCTTCCCGCGAATCGCGTGACAGCGCCTATCAACAGGTTCAGGCGGCCAAAGCCAATCTCGACGAGGGGGTAAACGGCGATCGTATTGAGCAGCGTGATGTTTACGCCGCCGAGCTGCGGGCGGCAGAAGAGAACCTGCTGGAGATCAAAGCGCAAACCGATGACTTGCAGGTAAAAGCGCCCGTCGATGGCGAAGTCGGGCCGATCCCCACTGAAGTGGGTGAACTCGAAAGTGCCGAAAGCCCGCTGCTGACGCTGGTTCGCCTGCCGCAGGCCTATTTCGTGTTTAATCTGCGTGAAGATATTCTGGCCGGCATTCGAAAAGGCGACAAGATTCAGCTGCGCGTGCCGGGTATCGGTAATAAAGAGGTTGAAGCTGAAGTGCGCTATATCGCGCCATTGGGGGATTACGCCACCAAGCGCGCCACCCGCGCCACCGGCGATTTCGACCTCAAGACTTTCGAAGTGCGACTCTATCCGCAACAGCCGGTCGCTGGCCTGCGACAGGGCATGAGCGCGCTGTGGCAGTGGAAAGCCGCGCACTAATGGCGCACGCAACTCACCGTATTAAAGCCGCGTGGCGCTGCTTTGGTCGCGCGTTTAACGCCGAGGTCAAAACGGCCTTTCGCCAGCCGGTAATACATTGGTTATGCTGGTGTTTTCCGCTGATTTTATTCGCGCTGATCGCCAGCAACTTTTCGGAAGGCACGCTGCTCGACCTGCCGGTTTCCGTGGTCGATAGCGATCACAGCACGCTGTCACGCGAGCTGACGCGCAAACTCGATGCCGGTTCACACGCGCACGTTGTGGCCTATCAAGGCGGGCTTCCCGAAGCGGAATATCGGCTCCGCACGGCGCAGGATTACGCGCTGCTCTACATTCCGCCACGCTTTGAGGCCGACGTGCTGGCCGGACGCCAACCCAGCGCGGTGCTCTATTACAACGCGCTGTTTTACGGCGCGGGCCTCTATTCGACGCAAGATTTCAGCGGGCTGATTACCGAACTCAACACTAGCTATCGCACTATTATCGCGACCGAAATCGGCAAAACCGTGCCTTCGCTCGCCAGCGTCGATCTCTCTTATGGCAGCCTGTTTAACGCCAGCGGCAGCTATATTTACTATCAACAGTTCGGCGCGACCATCCACCTGCTGCAACTGTTTACCGTCACCTGCATGATTTACGTGATGGCGCGTAGCCAGTCGCTGCTTGCCTCGCCGTCCTTTACCTTCGGGCTGCTCGGCAAGCTGGCGCCTTACACGCTCTGTTTCACCGCCCTGTTGATGGTCGAAATTGCGCTGCTGGTGGGCGTATTTGATGCGCGGGTTAGCGGTAACCCGCTGGATATGCTGATTATTGCCTTCTTTTATGTGATATCGGCGCAGAGCCTCGGACTGTTGCTGTTCACCTTCACCAGCACCACCATCACGGCTTACACCTTAATGGCGACCTTCGTGGGCCTCGCGCTGACTTTTTCCGGAATGGCGGTGCCTGAGCTTTCGATGTCATTACCCGCGCAGATTATTTCGGAAATCGAGCCGCTGACCCACGCGCTCAACGCGATGTTTGACGTCTTCCTTCGTCAGGTGCCGAGCACCCGTATTCTGGGCGTTTGCGCCGTGCTGCTGGTTTATCCACTGGTCACCGGCCTGTTGGTGCATCGCAAACTCTATTTGCGATTGAAAAAGCAGGAGCCGGGCAAATGAAACGTCGCGACGCGTTTTCCGTTTACTGGCACACCTTCACCCATTCTCTCTACGGCATGCTGGATAAGCCGATGTGGATGATGCTGCTTATCTCGCTGTGCCTGATGAGCACCGTTTATGCTCATCGCACCGTATGGGATCTCCCCGTCGCGGTTATCGATCAGGACCACAGCACCGCGAGTCGGCTGCTAACGCGCGATCTCGATGCCACTTCGAAAATCAAAACGGTCAGCTACGACAGTATTCCCGAAGCGCAGCGCGATTTGGGGCTGCGCAAGCTGTTCGCGGTGGTTATCATGCCCGTCGATCTCGAGAAAAAGATTCTGGCGGGTGAAGACCTTGTGATTCCGGTCTATGGCGATGCGACCAACCGGCTGGCAAACGGGCAGATCCAGCAGGATGTAGTGGCGGCGTATCAAAGCCTGTTGTCGCAATATAATACCCAGTTGCTGCTGCAAAACGGTTTTAGCAGCCGACAGGCCAACGTGCTACTCACGCCGATAGTGGGGCAGACGCTGGACCTGTTTAACCCCGGCATTAGTTTTGCGGCGATTATTTTCCCGGGCCTGCTGGTGATGCTGTTGCAACACTCGCTGCTGATTGCCAGCGTGCGGGTCAATATCACGCTGAAAAACACGCCGGACGGTAAAGCCTCGCTGCCTGCCTTTTTCGGTGCGCTGTCGGCGCTGGTGCCCATCTGGCTGTTTCTCTCCATCGTGCTGTTTGTGCTCTGGCCGTGGGTGTTGGGCTATCGGCAGACGGCGAGCATTCCCGAAATCCTGCTGCTGACTTTCCCGTTCGTTCTCGCCGTCATGGGGCTCGGCAAGTTTGTCACCGAGTGTTTGCGCAGCGTCGAGATGATTTACCTGACGCTGTCGTTTGTGACCATGCCGGTATTTTATCTGTCGGGCACGATTTGGCCGCGACAGGCGCAGCCCGGCTGGGTATACGGCGTGTCGTCAATGCTGCCTTCAACCTGGGCGACCAAGGCCATCGCGGGGGTAAATCAGATGGGCCTGAAGTTCAGCGAGGTCGGCAGCGATATCGCGGTGCTGCTGTTGTTGTGCGTGTTTTATACCGGCCTTGGCATCGCGCTCGGCATGCTGCGTGACAGCGGCCGTTTGCGCACGCTGCTCCATCGCAAGAAGCCGTTGAAAAACGATTAACATAACGGTTTGTTTGACTATTTAAATGCGTATTTATCGCAAATTCAGCTAGTTAAACTCATGCCCGCAATATTCTGCCAGTAGCCATTACAATCGCGCGAGGCGGCGAGCGTGAGCGGATTCAGCCCCTTTTCGTTGGCCCGAAACGCCGCCATTACCTCGAAGGTTTCAGGCGTTTGTGGCGAAAGCCGCACGATATCGACCAGCCCCTGCATGGTCAGCAAGTCATTGCCGAGGTTGTAACACGCGCCGCTTTGCGTCTGAATTCCGTTGAGTACAAACACCTGCTGATCTTCCTGCGACAGCACCTTTCTGCCCTGTGGATAGTGAATACAGCAGGTTTCGCACTCGTCTTTGGCGCGATTTTCGGCGCGGGCGGTAAAGCAGCGCGCCGAATAGGCGAGAGGAAGATGGCCGTAAGCGAGAACTTCGACCTCAAAAGTGCCGTAAATTCCCAGCCCCCGACACTGCGTCAGCAGCTTGGCCAGCCAGTCGCGCGACAGCTCAACCGGCATGCACCAGCGGATCATCCCCTGACGTTGCAAAATTTTCAGCGTCGCCGCGTTATAGCAGTTAAGCGCGTGTCCCACTACAAAAGGCAGTCCGCGTTCCGCCAGCATGTTCACCGCGCCAAAATCATTGGCCTCCAGCAAGAAATCGCCGTTATCAACATAACGTTTAAGCTCGGTTAACTCTGAAGGCGCCTGTATCAAAGCCAGCGTCGACAGCACGACCTGCTTGCCGCTGGCGCTGAGCTGTTTTGCCAAGGCCAGCCAATCGCCGACCTTCATTTCACGCCGTTTACTGCACACGTTTTCGCCGAGATAGATAATGTCGGCCTCGCTGCTCATTGCCGCCTGATAAAAATCCTCAATCTGCGCTTTCGGCCAGCAGTAAAGCAGCGCGCCTAATGAATATTTCATAATGCTTTTCCTCCTTATAGAACCTTGTTTAGCCCTGAATTACTGCCATTTTCGATGATAGGCACCGAGCGTGGTTTGCGTGCCTTCAGAGAGCTGGCCCAGCGTGTTCATCCAGTTTTGCTCGCTAACAAATTCCTGTGGATTTCGCTGACAGTGGTCAATCGCCGCGCGCCACACCCGCGTAACCTGGCTGACATAGGCGGGGCTGCGCTGGCGACCTTCGATTTTTACCGAGACGATATTGGCGGCAAACAGTTCGGGCAGCAGTGACAGCGTGTTCAGGCTGGTGGGCTCCTCCAGCGCGTGATAACGCACGCCGTCAACCTGATAACGGCCTTTGCACAGCGTCGGATATCCCGCGTTTTCGCCGGGATCGTAGCGATCGATCAACACCTCGTTGAGCCGCGACTCCATGCCCAGCGGCGTTTGCTGCCAGCGAACAAAACGCGCGGGCGAGCAGGCACCGGCCGTATTGGGTGATTCACCGGTTAAATAAGATGAAAGGTAGCAGCGACCTTCCGCCATGATGCACAGGCTGCCGAAGGCGAAAACCTCCAGCGGCACGGCACTAACGCGAGCAAGCTGGCGCACCTGATGCATCGACAAAACGCGAGGCAGCACCACGCGGGCGACGTCAAAATGATTTTTATAAAACGCGATCGCCTGCTCGTTGGTGGCAGAAGCCTGCACGGAAACGTGACGTTCGACGTGCGGATAACGTTTTGCGGCATATTCCAGCATCGCCAAATCGGCCAGAATCAGCGCATCGGCGCCTAATTGTGCCGCCATATCCACCGCCCGTTCCCAGCGCTGAAAGCCATCAGGATGTGCAAAAGTATTGATGGCAATATGGAGTTTGCGGTGGCGTCGATGTACGTACTCCACCGCTTCGTGCAATTTTTTCTCGGTAAAATTGAGTCCGGCAAAATGACGTGCATTGGTGTCATCTTTTAATCCGATATATACCGCATCGGCACCTTCATCAATCGCCGCCTTTAACGCAGGTAAATTACCTGCCGGGCAAAGTAGCTCCATTACGCTCTCCGTTAATGGGTCAAAAAACCAAGATTAAATGTGGTAAAAATTGGTTCTTATCTTAAAGAAGGCGTGCGGCCAATATTTTGATTTAAGGCAGCTTATGAGGTGTTTGCGCCAGGAGGATAAAGGCAGAGGTTGTGTACGGGATATTTCTGGTGCACTATTTTTAGAGGACAATATTGATTTGGGCGAGGGTACGAAACAGGCGATCTGGCAACATGGCTGTCGGCTATTTTACGATCGACCGTATAACTGCCGGTCATTTTACTATTGTTCATAAAACGCGTTTAACCGCGCGTCGCTAAAGGAGAAGTCTCCGTGTTGCAAAAATTAGGTTCACAGCTAGGCCAGCAAGTTCGAGCAAAAATAGTGCGACAAGGACCCGCCTGGTTAAGAACGCCGGTAAAATATACCCCTTTTGCCGTTAAAGGCCGCGTGCTGCAACAGGTAATGAACTGGCAGTTTCAGCAGGCACTGACAGACGGCGAGCTCGATTTTTTGATCCATCGCACTTTAAGGATTGAGATTGCCGACCTCGGTCTTGATTGGCTGATGACCGTCGAAGACGGCAAGCTGCAAGTTTGCCAGCACGGAGCGGCCGACGTATGCTTTAGCGGTAATGCCAACGACCTGCTTTTGGTCGCCGCCCGCAAAGAAGATCCTGACACGCTGTTTTTTCAACGGCGTCTACGTATTGAAGGAGATACTGAATTGGGCTTGAACGTAAAAAACCTGATGGACTCCATCGATCTCGACAGCATGCCGGCTCTACTGCGCCACGGGCTCGACAGCCTGGCGGCCTTTGTAGCAGCCGGACGACAAGAGGACGGCGAGTTATTCTCTCCGGCAGTATCACCATGTTAATTAGAGTTGAAATACCCGTCGATGCCGCCCGCATCGACCAGCTGCTGCGTCAGGCTTTTGGTCGCGATGACGAAGCCGATTTGGTTCAGCGCCTGCGCGAAGATGGCCTGCTGACGCTCGGCATTGTTGCCACTGACGACGAAGGCGGCGTGGCAGGCTACGCGGCCTTTACGCCGGTTGATGTGCACGGCGAAGATCGCCAGTGGGTGGCGCTCGGCCCCCTTGCCGTCGAGGCGTCGCAGCGCGGACAAAAGGTGGGGGAAAAGCTGATTTACGAGGGCCTCGATGCCCTGAATGAGTTTGGCTACGCCGCCGTGGTTGTGCAGGGCGCGCCAGACTATTTCGCGCGCTTCGGTTTCAAACCTGCCGCCGCTCACCAGTTGCACAGCCGCTGGCCGGATTCCGAAAAATCATTCCAGCTCTATGTGCTCGCCGATAATGCCCTTGAGGATGCCAGCGGGCTGGTGGAATATCCTCCACATTTTAATCACAATTAAGCGCTAGATTTATTCTTGTTAACTCATTTATAAAGAAAGGCCGAGGTTATTACCTTGGCCTATTTTATTTCCTGCGATACTCAAAATACCGAGATATAAATAAGCATCAAAAGCTAAAAATAGCTTTTTTTGTTAAAGCTGACAGCGGGAATAATAAACAGAGTGGATTAATAACAAGCGAAAGCTTTTAATTTCCTACTAAACAGTGAGTTAGATAATAAGTTAGACAAATAGCTTATTCATTGCACAAATTAATATTTAAGCAATGAAACAAATAGACGCACAAAAAGATAAATTGTCGATATTTAACACTACATTGATACGTTATGTGCGCAATCAAATAATCCCCGTTCGAATATATTTAAAATATCAAATACAGGTCACAGAATATTGCTCCTCGAAGAATAATATTGTCGCCACTGAACTTTAAGAATTATAAGGAATCTAAAGTGGCCAATAAACCTTCTTTCCGCATCAACACGCTGACTCTGGCATGTACCGTTGGACTGCTTTGCAGTTCTGCTCAGGTATTGGCCGCCGAAGGACCTTTCTCACCGACCTCGACCTACATGCTAGGAGATTGGGGCGGCGAACGAACCGCACTCAAAGATGACGGCGTTGATTTCCAGGTGAACTACACGGGCGAAGCCGGCAGCAATTTCGGGGGCGGTTATGATACCAACACCACGGCGCGCTATTCCGACCAGTGGCAGTTCGGCGTTGACCTCGATTTAGACAAGTTGCTCAACTGGAAAGACACCGAATTCCAGATGACCGTGACCAACCGTAATGGCCGCAATATCTCCAACGACGCCGTGGGCGATCCGCGTTCCGGCACGCTCTCTTCTTCACAGGAAGTGTGGGGCCGTGGGCAAACCACCCGTTTGACCCAGTTCTGGCTGCGTCAGGGCTATTTCGATGACACTTTGGATATCAAAGCCGGTCGCGTTACCGTCGGTGAAGATTTCGATTCGCTGAAAAGCAACTTCCAGAACCTGGCGCTGGGCAGCGGACAGGCGGGGAACTGGCGTGGCGATCGCTGGTACAACTGGCCAATCTCCCAGTGGGGCGGCCGTATCAAGCTCAAAATCACTCCTGAGTTCTACACTCAGGTCGGTATTTACAACCAGAACCCGAAAAACTATGACACGGGCAACGGTTTCCGTCTCGACACGTCAAACTCGATTGGTAACCTGATCCCGCTGGAATTTGGCTGGTTGCCGAAGCTCGGCCCTGAAGCGTTGCCGGGCAAATACGCCGTGGGTGCTTATTACAGCTCCACTAAAGGAAACGTTTACAGCAGTGGCGACGTGCGTAACGGCGCTTACGGCTACAGCGACGAAGCGCATGCCTACGGCGGATACCTGCTGATACAACAGCAGCTTACCTCGATGAATGGCGATAAGGATCGCGGCCTGTCGCTGACGGTGCAAGCCGTCATGAACGACAAGAAAACCTCCACTACCGACAATTATCAATCCGTGGCGCTGACCTATATGGGGATGTTTGATGCGCGTCCTAAAGACGAAATCGGTTTTGGCGTCGGACGTATTCACGTCAATGATGATTACACTCAAACCGAGCGCGATCAAAATAACGCCAACGGCGTGAACAACTACAATAATCCGACCTATTTGCCGGTGCAGAGCGGCGCGGAATATAACTACGAGCTCTATTACGGCATTCGCGCCACAGAGTGGATGACCATTCGTCCGAACCTGCAATATATCACCGCACCGGGCGCGGTCAGCGAAGTTAAAGACGCCTTCGTCGGCGGGGTGACGGTTAACGTCGCGCTGTAATCTTGAACGGCTCGCTATTTTTTAATGGCGAGCAGAAACGCCGAAATATCTTCCGAGCAGCTGTGAACCAGCTGCTCTTTTTGTTTTTTACTCAGCTGCTTAACCTGATATTCCAGCTTCGACGCCTCTGAGCGATCGCCCGCCTCGCAGTGAAACACCAGCGTTAGTTCACCTTTTCCTCGCAGCGCCTTGGCGCCTTTTCCCTGCTGATGCTGATGCAAACGGCGCTGCACGTCAGTGGTGATGCCCGTATAAAGCATGCCCGTCGGCGTGCGCAGCATATAAAGGTGCCAGCCGAGGGCAAGTAAAGGAGAGGAGAGGGCGGAATCAGTCACGAGTTTTCTTTCTCTAGGCAAAATCTGGCGATGGCGCAGTTTACCTTACGGCTGGCGAAATAAGTGAGGCAAAAGCGCATCTTCCGTCAACCCGCCGCAGGTAACTTGCCGCTCATCGCGCTAAACTGGAGGCAAAATTTCAGGGAGCCGAATATGAATAATGCTAACGACGTTGAAATCATTCGCCGTTTTTTAGAGGAAAACCACGTGCTGGCGCTCTGTGCGCACGCCGACGGCCAACTCTGGAGCGCCAACTGTTTTTATGTCACCGATGCCGAGACTATGTGCCTCTATTTTATGACGGAAATGAAAACGCTGCACGGCGCGCTGATGGCGAAAAACCCCGAAATTGTCGGCACTATCGCCACCCAGCCTGAAAATATCGCGCTGATTCGCGGCATTCAGTATCGCGGTCAAGCCACCGTTTTAGAAGGCAGCGCGGACGAAAACGCGCGGGCGCTTTACTGCCAGCAATTCCCTATCGCTGCCAAAATGAAAGCGCCGGTCTGGCAGCTGCGTTTCGACGACATCAAGATGACCGACAACACGCTCGGCTTCGGCACCAAGCTGTTTTGGTCACGAAAAGAAGGGTCACGAAAAGAAGGGACGCGAAAAGAAGGGACGCGAGAAACAGGGTCACGAAAAGCAGGGTCACCAGAAACAGGGTCACCAGAAAAATGATTAAGTTGAAGCCGCTCAGCTATTTCAAGGCCGTGTGCGAGCACGGCTCGATTTCGGCGGCTTCCGACGTGCTGTTTATTGCCCAACCTCCGCTCAGCAAGGCGCTGCATCAGCTTGAAGAAGAGTGGGGCGTTAAACTTTTTGAACGTTCGAGCCGTGGCATGACGCCGACGGAAGCCGGAACCTACCTTTATCGCCGCGCTAGCGACCTGCTGCAAATGGCAGCGGAAATCGACGAAGAGATGCAGGCGTTTGGCGAAGGCGATCGCGGCGTGGTGCGCATTGGCACCGTATCCATGGGGATTCCTCGAGTCGCGGCGGCCATGAAACGGCTGAAATTGGCGCATCCGCAGCTCAGCTTTTCCTTGCAGCAGGGCGATACCGGCTATCTTGAGGAACTGCTGGAAAGGCGACGAATTGACGTGGCGCTGGTGCATTTGCCGCTGACCACGCGCGACGATGAACTGGCGATTCAGCCGCTGGCCCGCGCCTGTTTTCGAGTGATGTGTCTCCCCGATTCCCCATTGGCGCGCGATCCGCAGGTTACGCTACAGCAGCTCGCCGCGTGGCCGCTGGTGGTTATGCGCCGCAAATCCGGTTTTGGCGTTTACGATAACGTGATGCAATTTTTCAGCAAGGCCGGGCTGAAACCGCAGATTTTAGCCGATGCGTCCGACGTGCCGATGATGAAACATCTGGTCGAACAGGGGATGGGCGTGGGCCTGCTGCCGATGCTGGCGGAAGACCGCGAGGCGTCGGCGTTGCTGACTCTGCCGGTGCCCGAACTCGACGCCGTAGCCGATGATTTAGTGCTGATTTCCCGTTCGCACCACCAGTGCAATACGGTGCTGCGAACGGTCATCGAAGCGTTTAACGCCGCTAGCTAGCGCGGTAGAAGCGCGCCAAAACTTAACCCTTTGTTTTCAATTCTGGAATCGCAGGCATCACGCCGAAATGCGCCATGTCTGCCGGTGAAAACTTGAAATTCGGGTTATATTTTTGCGGATCGGTAATGAAATCCGGCTCCGTATTGCGCCAGGTAAAGAAGCAGGTCGGGCAGTGAAAAACCGTCCACGCGCCCTCTACCGGCGAATGACTCAGCGCCTCCGGCCCGCGAGAATCACAGCGCGGACAGCATTCAGGCTGCTGACCTTCTTTATTCTGCACACTCTTTTCATTATCAAGATTAGCCATCTCATTTCCTCCGGGCGAATTAGCGATCATTTTGCTGATTTTGCATCATCGATTGCAGCTTCTCGACCCACGCATCGGTGGTGATCGGGTCGCGCAACTCCTGCGAAAAGTGACCGTGATCTTCCGGCGCTTTCGGCGTGGTGGCATCAATAATCACCTTGCTGGTCATCCCGGCGGGTTGCGAGGCGGGGTCGAGCGGCAAAATCGACAGGCCCGGCACCGTGACTAAATCGTACTGCGGATTAAACTTGGTCGACATCGCCCACATCACCTGCGGCAGGTTAAACGGGTCGATAGTTTCGTCCACCACGATCACCATCTTCGCGTAGCCCAAGCCGTGCGGCGTGGTCAGCACGCGCATCCCGACGCCTTTGGCAAAGCCGCCGAAGCGCGTTTTGGTCGACACAATCACCACCAATCCGTGGGTGTACAACGCGTTGACGGCGACGACTTCCGGGAACGCTTCTTTAAGCTGCACGTAAAGCGGCGCGCAGGTATTAATGCCCATCATGTAGTCGATTTCGGTCCACGGCATGCCGAGATAAAGGTGCTCGAAAACCGGATTTTTGCGGTGCGACACCTTGGTGATTTCGACCACCGGCATCTGCCGTCCGCCGGAATAGTGGCCGGTAAATTCGCCAAACGGCCCTTCAGCTTCCCGTACGCGCGACAAAATGCGCCCTTCGAGTACAAATTCGGATCCCCACGGCACGTCCAGACCTGTTAATTCGGCTTTAACGATAGGGTAAGGCACGCCGTTGAGCGCACCGGCCATCGCGTATTCCGATTGGCTGTAAAGGATAGGCATCGCGCCGACGGTGCTGATCATCGGGTCATTGCCGATGGTAATGGCGATGGGTAAATCGAGGCCCAACTCTTCGGCACGTTGAAGGTGAATTGCAATATCGTGAGCAGGCACGGGCTGTAACCCGAGATGATTTTTGCCTTTTACCTCAATGCGATAGATGCCGACGTTTTGGCTGGCTTCGTGGGCGTCGCCTTCGAGAGAAGGGTCGCGCGACACCACGCTCGCCTTGTCGATATAAAAGCCGCCGTCGCCGTGATTGAGGCGAAACAGCGGCAGAATATCAAACAGATTGATGTCCTCCTCAATCACTACCTCCTGCCACGGCGCGCTGTCGCGATGCTCGACTTCGCCCGGATAATTTTGATAGCGGCGTACAAATTCAAAAAACTGCTGCTTGAGCGGGGTATTTTTCGGCATATCCATGGCGATCGCCAGATTCGGCCATGAGCCGTGGACGTTCATCGCAATGCGCGCGTCGTGATAACCCAGAATATTTTCAAACAGCAGCGCGGGAGAACTGTCGCCCAGCTTGGCGGCGGCGCAGGCGGCAGCCGAAATATCCGGTTCCGGCGTCACCTGCTCGGTGATGTGCAACAGCTGTTGCTGTGCGTCGAGTTCTTCAAGATAACTGCGTAAATCGTGAAATGGCATGGTTACGGCTCCTTTTATCCCAGACTTAATTCGATTATCTGGGGCGCGGAGCCGTTGGAACATGACTTAAAAAGATCGTCGGTATAGCTTTTAAATATAGCCCGAACGGCAAACGGATGGCGTATCTCGGGCGGACGCCGTTAAACACTTCGCCTGATGCAATACCGCCAGCAGGTTCGCCAGCGTGTGCTGTAAATCGCCATTATTATCAAGGCGCTGACATGACGCGGGCAGACCGTGCTGATACTGTGCCGCGCGCTGCAAACGCTGCTCGATTTCCGTGGCTGACTCACGCCCGCGCGCCTCAAGCCGCCGAGCCAGCACCTCGGGCGAAACGTGCAGATAAACCGGCAGTAATGTCGTGCCATAGCGAGCAAGCGCCGTCGGCAGATGCGCTCGCGAGCCGTTGATCACCACGCTAAATCCCTGCTGCATCCACAAATCGATTTCGAGACCTAGCGCGTAACGCGTTTCGTGCGCCTGCCAGTCGAGGGCAAACAGGCCACGTGATTGCCGCAGCGCAAACTCTTCGCCACTTAGCGCGACGTGATTTTCCGCCCCCGCGTGCGCCGGACGGGTAATGTAGCGATGCGCCACCAGCAGCGCTGGCGGCATTTTCTCTCGTAGCGCGTCGAGCAGGCTGTCTTTGCCCGACCCCGACGCGCCAATCACGTAAACCAGCTTTGCCATCAGAATACCTGTATTCCCTGACGCCAGACGTTTTGCACGTAGTAGTTTTGAATGTAGTGATGCGGGCCGTGCGCGCGTGCCAGCAGCAGATCCGCGCGTTTGCCCTCGGCAATCACTCCTCTATCTTCCAGCCCCAGCGCCCGCGCCGGATTACGCGTCACCAGCGCCACGGCCTGCGACAGGGTGAAAGCGTTGCTGTCATCATTGGCAATACGAAACACGGCGTCCAGCAGGCTGGCTGGATAGTAGTCGGAAGAGAGAATATCAAGCAGGTCGAGCGACGCCAGATATTTTGCCGCCACGTTGCCGGAATGCGAGCCGCCTCGCACGATATTTGGTGCACCCATCAACACTTGCAGCCCTTCTGCGTGCGAGGCCCGCGCGGCTTCTTCCGTGGTCGGGAACTCGGCAATCACGCTGCCCAGCGCTTTCGACTCCTGCACGTGAGCGGCGGTGGCGTCATCGTGACTCGCCAGCGCGATGCCTTTTTCGCGGCAGTGGGCGGCAATCGCCAGCCGATTTGGCTGCGCCCAACGCTGGGAGTTGGCTATTTGCTCCGCCTGAAAAGCTTCCATGTCCTGATCGTTAAGCTGATATTTTCCCTGATAATATTCGCGATATTTTTCTGGCGTTGAAAACTGACGCTGGCCCGGCGAGTGGTCCATTAAGGAGACGAGAGAGACGCCCGGCTTGTTCATCAGCTCTTCAAACAGCGGCAGCGTGGTTTCGTGCGGCAGCTCGCAGCGCAGGTGCAGCCGATGTTCGGCGCGATTTAATCCAGACTGCTGGCTATGAATCACCGCGCCGATCATTTTCTCAAGATTATCAAGCCGATGCCCGCCGTCGCGCACGTCGCCCACGCCGATGGCGTCGAGCACGGTGGTAATGCCGCTGGCGACCATCAGCGCGTCGTGGCTGCTCATCGCCGAATGCGCGGGCCAGTCAACTTTTGGGCGCGGAGTGAAAAACTTGTCCAGATTATCGGTATGCAGCTCGACAAAACCGGGCATCAGCCACGCGCCGTCGGCATCGACCGCCTGAGGCAGCTGGCTTGGATTATCGGTAAACGACGAAATGATTCCGTCTTTAATCTCAATCGAACCCTTGACCGTTTCTTGCGCCAATACCAAATTGACGTTGTTGATAATCATGCAAAATTCTCCGCATTAACCGAATCTGGCGTCATAACGTGCAGCCTGTCCGCCACGCGTTCGCGCACCTCTTCATCGTGAAAAATACCGACCACGGCGGCACCGCGCGCCTTGGCTTTTTCAATCAGCGTCACCACCGCCGCGCGATTGGTGGCGTCGAGCGAAGCCGTCGGCTCGTCGAGCAGCAACACCGGATAATCGACAATAAAGCCGCGCGCGATGTTAACCCGCTGCTGCTCGCCGCCTGAAAAGGTCGAAGGCGCCAGCTGCCACAGGCGTTCGGGCACGTTAAGATGCTGCAATAATGCGGCGGCGCGCTGCTCGGCTTCGGCTTTATCGACGCCCAGCTCGACCAGCGGCTGCATCACCAAATGCAGGGCGCTGATACGCGGAATTACCCGTAAAAACTGGCTGACCCAGCCGACGCTGTGACGGCGCACGTCGAGAATTTCTCGCGCCTGCGCGCCGACCATGTCGATCCACTGGTCACGATGCTTGACCCAAATGTGGCCGTTGTCGGGCAGATAATTGCCGTACAGCGAGCGCAAAAGTGTCGATTTTCCGCTGCCGGAATGGCCGTGCAGCACCACGCATTCGCCCGCGTTGACCTCGAGGCTGGCGTCGTGAAATACCGGCAGCCGAATGCCCTGTTGATTGTGCAAAATAAAGGTCTTGGCGAGATTGTCGACCCTAAGTCTGGTTGTCATGGATGGCTCACTTTTTAAAGGCTCAGGACAAAACGGAAGAAACCAGCAGCTGGGTATAAGGATGATGCGGATCGTCGAGCACGCGGTCGGTTAACCCACTTTCCACCACCTGACCCTGTTTCATCACCAGTAATCGGTGAGCCAACAGGCGCGCGACGCCCAAATCATGGGTCACAATCACCACCGCGAGCTGCATTTCCACCACCAGCGTGCGCAGTAAATCCAGCAAACGCGCCTGAACGGAGACGTCAAGGCCGCTGGTCGGCTCATCCATAAACACTAAACGCGGATGCGTCACCAGATTGCGGGCTATTTGCAGGCGCTGCTGCATGCCGCCGGAAAAAGTGGTGGGCAGGTCGTCGAGACGCGAAACCGGAATTTCGACATCTTGCAGCCACTGGCTCGCCTGCTGACGAATATGCGCATAATTGCGCTCGCCGATCGCCATCAGACGTTCACCGATATTGCCGCCCGCCGAAACCTGCCGACGCAGGCCGTCCATAGGATGTTGATGCACTACGCCCCAATCGGTGCGCAGCAAACGACGACGATCGCTTTCCGCCATCTCATACAGCGAATGCGCCGGCTGCACGCCGTTGTCGTAAATAACTCGCCCCTGCTGAGGCGCAAGGCGAGCGGAAATCGAATGCAGCAACGTCGTTTTGCCAGAGCCCGATTCGCCAACGATACCCAACACTTCGCCGGGATAAATGTCGAATGAAACATCGCTGAAGCCTTTGCCCGGCGCATAAAGATGGGTCAGATTTTCAACCGAAAGTAACGGATTCATTGCGGACGCGCCTCGTGTGAAGATACGTTTTCGTTCTGCTGGGAACAAAAATCAGTGTCGGAACAAACGAACATTCGATTGCCGAGATCGTCGAGCACCACCTCATCGAGATAGCTGTCGTGTGACCCGCAAATCGCGCACGGCTGATCCCATTTTTGTACCGAAAACGGGTGATCCTCGAAGTCCAGGCTTTCGACTTTGGTAAACGGCGGCAGCGCGTAGATGCGCTTTTCGCGTCCGGCACCAAACAGTTGCAGCGCGGGCATCATGTTCATTTTCGGATTATCGAATTTCGGGATCGGCGAGGGGTCCATTACGTAACGATCGTTCACCTTCACCGGATAAGCGTACGTCGTGGCGATGTGGCCAAAACGCGCGATATCTTCGTACAGTTTCACCTGCATCACGCCGTACTCTTCCAGCGCGTGCATCTTGCGCGTTTCGGTTTCGCTTGGCTCGATAAAGCGCAGCGGCTCGGGGATCGGCACCTGAAAAATCAGGATCTGATCCTCTTGCAGCGGCGTTTCCGGAATCCGGTGACGAGTCTGAATCAGCGTCGCCTCACGGGTTTTTTCCGTAGTTTCGACGGCGGCGACGTTTTTGAAGAAGCGACGGATCGACACGGCGTTGGTGGTATCGTCGGCGCCCTGATCGATCACTTTCAGCACGTCATCCTGACCGATCACGCTGGCGGTCAGCTGGATCCCGCCGGTTCCCCAGCCGTAAGGCATCGGCATTTCACGGCCCGCGAACGGCACCTGATAACCCGGGATCGCCACGGCTTTTAGAATCGCGCGGCGGATCATTCTTTTGGTCTGCTCGTCGAGATAACCCGGGTTATAGCCCGTTGCGGTCTGCCGAGGCTTTTTTTGCGATTGATTCTGTTTTGCTTGAAAAGTTTCAGATTTCATCGGACGGTTTTCCCTTCATCATGGCCTTCTCCGCGGCGGTGGCGCGCAGACGCTGCAACAGCTCCAGCTCGGCCTGAAAATCGACGTAATGCGGCAGTTTCAGATGCGAGACAAACCCGGCGGCCTCGACGTTATCGGCGTGCGAGAGTACAAACTCTTCGTCCTGCGCGGGGCTGCGCACCTGCTCATTGTGCTCGGTGGTTTGCAGCGCGCGGTCAACCAGCGCCATCGACATCGCCTTGCGCTCGGCGCGGCCAAACACCAGCCCGTAACCGCGGGTAAAGTGCGGCGGCCTCTCTTCCGGCGTGATAAAGCCGTTCACCATCTCGCATTCGGTCAGCAAGATCTCGCCGATATCAATCGCGAAACCCAGCTCTTCCGGCACGATTTCGACCGTCAGCCAACCCGTGCGGATCTCGCCCGCAAACGGATGCGTGCGGCCATAACCGCGCTGGGTGGAGTAGCTCAGCGACAGCAAAAAGCCTTCGTCGCCGCGCACCAGCTGCTGCAATCTGGCGGCGCGCGAGGCCGGATAAACCGGCGGCGTGCGGGTGATATCTTCCGGCTCGCTGCCGTCATCCTCTTCGCGCACGGCAAGCTGCTGATTAGCCAGCAAATCAAACACGTGGCTGCACGATTCCGGCAAGGTTTCGTCACCTTCGGGCGCGCGCGGATCCAACCCTTCGGCCAGCAGCGCGAAATCCAGCAGGCGATGGGTATAGTCGTAAGTCGGCCCCAAAACTTGTCCGCCCGGCAGATCTTTATAGATAGCCGACACGCGACGCTCCAAACGCATCGTGGCGGTGTTCAGCGGCTGGCTGGTCGCCAGTCGCGGCAGCGTGGTGCGATAGGCGCGGAGCAGAAAAATCGCCTCAACCAGATCCCCCGACGACTGCTTGATAGCCAGCGCGGCCAGCTCGGGATCGTAAATTCCGCCTTCGCTCATCACGCGATCTACCGCCAGCCCGAGCTGCTGCTCGATTTGACTAGCCTCAAGCTCAGCCACCTGCGTGTCGCCGCGACGCTGATGCGCCAACAATTCATGGGCAGCTTCGATAGCCTTTTCGCCCCCTTTAACCGCAACGTACATTAGTTAACCTCCACGCGGCTGGTGCGCGGCAAGGCAAGCAGCTGCTCACCGCAGGTCAGCATAAAGTCCAGACCCAGCGGGAAACGGTGCGGACGATTTAACAGATAGTCACTGACGGCGCGCGGCAGCAGCGGCGAAATTAGGCATGACTGCGCGATGCCCGGCCCGCTCAGGCGCAGAGGCTGGCCGCCGTCGAGCGACTCAACCTGCACGATCACGCTGGTCGCCAGCTCCGGCGACATTTCATCGCCACACGGAAAGGCAAGCAGGGTGGCGCTATCGAGCGAACGATCGGCGAGGGCAAAGCTGACGGCGCGCGGATCGTCGGTTAATCGCGCTCCGGTATGAAAACGCAGGTTTTGACGCAGTATTTCATCGTCGAGCTGCGGACTGATCCACAAAGGCGTATCGCGATCGATAAGGGTCAGCAAGACGCAGGCGCTGGCGGAACCGAGCAGGCCGAATCCCGGCATGGCAGGCAGCGTAACCACATTACCTGGCTCGCTTAACGCCTTGAGAATACGGCGGAAACTGTACTGTGCATCGGCAACCGGATGCTGAAAGCTGGCAACTAATGACATCTTTATTCTCCTCGAACCAGAGTGAAGAAATCGACGCGGCTGGAGGCGATTTGACGAGCGCGCCTCTCGCGTTGCGCCTGCTGGCTGGCGGCCAACGGCGCGATGACGCGTTTGTGCAATAACTCTTCCATGCCCGAAACTTGCAGCAGGGCGTCAATCACCGCGCAGAGTTCGGCGTGTTGTTTGTCGCGGCCGCGCACGTAGCTGTAACCGTAAACCCCCGATGAAAGCTGAATCACGGCGCGCGTCACCGTCATATCACCCATCACAAAACGTTTTCCGGTGCCGCCCATGCGGCCTTGCAGCTGGGTCAGCCCCGTTTCAGCCGGACGCAACAGGCTGTAAGTCGGCGAGAGATTCAGCGGCTGCCAGTGTTCGAGCAGCGCGGAAGGCGAGCTGTGCGCCAGCACCGACATCCAGCGCTGACGATGTTGCAACGCCTGCTCTTTCAAGGCATTCGCCTCATCATTTTTTAAGAAAGCATCGCTCTTTAAGAAAGCATCACTATTTATGGCGTCCATTAATGCTCCATGGTCAGTTCAATCATGTCGGCACGCGTCAGGCTGACGGAGTATTCCGCCACGCTGCCGCTGCTGTCACAGGTGTTCAGAGTACGCACGCACAGCAGCGGCGCCTGTGGCACGATCTCCAGCAGCTGGCTCTCTTTCGCCAGCGCGCGGCGAGCGCTAATACGCGTCGAATGGCGGTTTAACGGCTCTTTCAGCTGTGAATTAATGAAATCGTGTAGCGATCCGCTGCGAAAATGCTGTAACGCGGCCCACCACCTGAGATCGGGTAAGTAGTGATCGATTACGCAAACCGGCACGTTATTCACGCGGCGAAGCGTACGCAGATGAATAACCGTGTCGCCTTCCTGCTTGCCAATCGCGGTCGCCACGTGTTCGGTACACGGACGCAGCACCGACAGCAGGCGTTCGCTGGTGGGATGACTGCCCTGATCCAGCAAATTCTGGCTAAAACGCGCCTGTGAATGCAGCGGATAGTCGTAAGGTCGCATGAGTACCAGCGTGCCCACGCCCTGACGGCGCTGCAGCCAACCGCGATCCACCAGCTCGTCTACCGCGCGGCGCAGCGTGTGGCGATTGACAGCAAATCGTTCGGCCAACTGATTCTCGGGAGGAAGATAGTCGCCGCAGCGATAGTTGTTGCGCAGCTCATGCTCAAGCTGGGCGGCAATTTGCTGATAACGCGTGGTGAAACTGGTCGGATGTCTAGATAAGTCGATCACAATGAAACCCTCGTTAACAGGTTTTTGGACAGGTTGTCTGACAAAAGATGAAGTCGAGGCGGGTACAAAGGCGTATTAACGGCGTAAAAGGGAGGTAAATCGTAACTCAAGAGGATCGCTTCAAAACCTTGCATGATGTCAACCTCGCTTCGACGTTGGCATCATCTTGCAGGCGTTAAATGACAGTTCGGTGAAGCGCGGATTGCAGAAAGATGAAGAATGCTGGGCGGGGGTTTAGCGTAAATGCCAAACGATCTGGTTGCTGCTGCCGCGCCAGTGGAGGGACGGATCGTGCAGTTGCTGGATGAATTTTCCGTCGATCATTACGTTGATACGCGCGATCGTGTTGCGTTGGCAGGCGTTGAGCTCGCTGAGGCGATAGCCGGTCCAGAGCCAGACATCTTTTCCGGGGCATTCGTGAGCCACGCGTTCGAGCAGGCGATTGATCGCGGCTAAATTTTGCGGATGCAAAGGATCACCGCCCGAGAGCGATAATCCCTGACGCGGGATCTGCTGATCCTGCAAATCCGCCACGATCCTGTCTTCGATTTCCTGCGTAAAAGGCAGGCCGGAATCCAGCCGCCAGGTGCTCTGGTTATAGCAACCGCGACACTGATGCACGCAGCCGGAAACAAACAGCGTGCAACGCGTTCCCGGCCCGTTAACGACGTCGATAGGATAATAGGCGTGATAATTCATGAGATTACCCCAACTGGCCGTTATCGAGATGTTTTACGCGACGCTTGACCTCTTCCTGCTTACCCGCGTTGAAAGGCCGCGCATCGGGGCTGCCGAGATAGCCGCAAACTCGCCTCGTGACGGAGACTTTTGCCGCGTCGTGATTGCCGCATTTCGGGCATGTAAAGCCTTTGCTGGTGCAGGCGAATTCGCCGGTAAAACCACAGCAATAACACTCGTCGATAGGCGTGTTGGTGCCGTAATAAGGCACGCGCGAGTAGCTGTAATCCCAGACGTCTTCCAGTGCTTTCAGGTTGTGTTGCAGGTTGGGATACTCGCCGTAGCAGATAAATCCGCCGTCGCTGATAGGCGGATAAGGTGCTTCGAAATCGAGCTTTTGGTAAGGATTAACCTTCTTCTCGACGTCGAGATGGAAGCTGTTGGTGTAATACCCTTTATCGGTGACGCCCGCGATAACGCCAAATTCGGCGGCATCGAGGCGGCAAAAACGGTCGCAGAGATTTTCGCTGGGCGTGCTGTAAAGGCTGAATCCGTAGCCGGTTTCGGCTTTCCAACGGTCAGTAGCGGCTTTTAGATAGGCGACAATCGCCACGGCTTTTTCGCGCAGTTCGGGCGCATCGAAAGGATGAATCGACGCGCCGTACAGCGCATTGACCGTTTCATGTATGCCGATATAACCCAAAGAAATCGACGCGCGGCCGTGTTTGAAGATTTCGCTGATATCGTCGTCGGCCTGCAATCGCACGCCGCAGGCACCTTCCATATAAAGAATGGGCGCGACGCGGGCTTTTACGCCGTCGAGCCGCGCGATTCGGGTCATCAGCGCTTTTTTCGCCAGCAGCAGGCGCTGGTCAAGCAGGGCATAAAACGCCGCTTCATCTCCTTTGGATTCCAGGGCAATGCGCGGCAGATTCAGGCTTATCACGCCAATATTGTTGCGTCCGTCGTGAATCATCTCGCCTTGCTGCTCGTAAACGCCCAAAAAGCTGCGACAGCCCATCGGCGTTTTAAACGATCCTGTGACCTTAACTACCTGATCGTAATTAAGAATATCGGGATACATGCGTTTGCTGGCGCACTCCAATGCCAGCTGTTTGATATCATAATTGGCGTCACCCACTTTATGGTTAATGCCGTCACGAATGGCAAATACCAGCTTCGGGAATACCGCCGTTTTACGATTTTTACCCAAACCGGCGAGGCGATTGCGCAGGATAGATTGCTGAATCAACCGCGATTGCCAGCTGGTGCCCAAACCAAAGCCAAAGGTGACAAACGGCGTCTGGCCGTTGGCGGTGTGCAGCGTATTGACCTCATATTCCAGCGACTGAAAGGCGTCGTAGCACTCTTTTTCGGTGAGCTGATGGGCGTAGGCGTCGGCATTGGCAATCTGCCAATCAATCGCGGTTTGCCGATGTTTCTCAAAGGATTGGGACACAAAGGGCGCGAGGATTTCGTCAATGCGATTGATGGTGGTGCCGCCATAAATGTGGCTGGCGACCTGAGCAATAATCTGCGCGGTGACGGCGGTGGCGGTCGAGATAGATTTCGGCGTATCAATCTCGGCGTTGCCCATCTTAAACCCCTGATTTAGCATGCCTTTCAGGTCGATGAGCATGCAGTTAAACATCGGGAAAAACGGGGCATAATCAAGATCATGATAGTGAATTTCACCGCGCTCATGCGCCAGCACCACATCACGAGGCAGCATATGCTGGCGAGCATAATGCTTGGCCACAATCCCGGCCAGCAAATCGCGCTGGGTCGGGATCACCTTGCTGTCTTTGTTGGCGTTTTCATTGAGCAGCGCCAGATTGCTTTGCTCCACCAGCCCGCGAATATCCTGATTCAGCCTGCTGTGCAGCTCTCTTTTGACGTCGCGGTCGTGACGATATTCGATGTAGGTGCGCGCCAACTGGGGATAAGGCCCCGCCATTAAACGATTTTCAACGGCCTGCTGAATTTGGTGAATATCCGCCTGTGCATGGCCGGTAAAATCATCGGCAACCTGCTGCGCAACCTGTTCGGCATAGGTGACGTCATTGATGTGAGCGGCGGCGGCGGCGCGCTGTACGGCCTGGCTGATTAATTGCCGAACAAACGGCACCTGACAGCCATCGCGTTTAATAACGATGAGGTGCGGATAAGCGGATTTCACAGGGCGAGTCCTTTTGGATGAATATCTATATGTAGAGGCTGGTCGCATTGTATGCGCTACATATAGATAAATTCTCGCCCATTTTGGCCGCTTTTTTGACGTGAAACAAAGAAGCCGGCGATCGGCTTCCGGCGTCAAGGCCGCTCAGTTTTGATTGGCTTCTACGGCAAATTCATCTTTGTCAGGCGCATTTTCAAACAGGCCTTGGCGCTGCTTTCGCTTGTAAACAATCAGCGTTAGCAGCAGCGGAACGACAATCGCAATCAGCGTCGCGATGCCATAAACCGGCCAGAACTGGGTTTTGATCGACAAAATTGCCGGCAAGCCGCCCACGCCGATGCCGTTTGCCGTCACGCCATACAGGCCGCAAAGCAGCGAGGCGAGGGCGGATCCAATCATGCCGCACAGCATCGGGAAACGGTATTTCAGGTTGATGCCGTAAAGCGCCGGTTCGGTTACGCCGAGATAGGCTGAAATGGTGGCGGGTACGGAGATTTCGCGCTCGTTGCGTTTTCGACTGATAATCACGATGGCTAATACCGCGCTGGCCTGCGCCATATTCGATAACGCAATCAGCGGCCACACCGGCGTGCCGCCCGTGCTTTGCACCATCTGCATGTCGATAGCCAGCGTGGTTTGATGCACGCCGGTAATCACTAACGGCGCATAAAGGAAGCCGAATACCGCCGCGCCAATCGGCGCAAAGCTGCCGGTCATCACCGTTTTCACCACCCACGCCACGCCGTTACCGATGGTGCGACCAAACGGTCCGATCAGCGTGTGGGCAAGAAAAGCGGCGAGCAGCAACGAGACCACGGGCACGATAACCAGCTGCAAATAGTTGGGAATAATTTTTTTCAGGCCGTTTTCGATCCATGCCAGCGTTAGACCCGCGAGCATCGAAGGAATGACCTGCGCCTGATAGCCGACCTTTTCGATCGAAAACCAACCAAAATTCCACAGCTCCGGCGTCTGCTGGCCGAGCTGATAGGCGTTCATCAGCTGCGGCGAAACCAGCGTAATCCCTAATACGATGCCGAGAATTTCAGTGCCGCCGAGCTTTTTGACCGTCGACCAGCACACCGCAACCGGCAGGAACATAAAGATTGCTTCACCGAGCAGCCAGACAAAATCGTAAATCGTTTTCCACAGCGGGTGCATTTGCACCAATGTTTGGCCATTACTGAAGGGAATGTCGCCGATAACGTTACGAAAGCCGAGAATCAGGCCACCGCTAATCAGCGCGGGTAAAAGCGGGAAGAAGATTTCGGCGATGTGCGAAATAATGCGTTCGAACAGGTTCATGTTTTGGCGCGCGACGGCCTTGGTCTGCGCCTTGGTGGCGGCAGATTTGCCCGAGATTTCAATCAGCGCCTTGTAGTAATCGTCGACTTCGGGGCCAATGACCACCTGAAACTGTCCGGCATTGGTGAAGCAGCCTTTCACCATCGGCAGATTTTCGATCTCTTTCGGTCGCGCCTTGGCCGGATCGTTTAACGCGAAGCGCAGCCGCGTAATGCAGTGCGTAACGGAGGCAATATTCTCGCGACCGCCGACCTGTTCGAGCAGCTTTTCAACGTCCTGTCGGTTTATTTTACCCATCTTTTCAGCCTCTTCGTCCCAAAGGTTAAAACCTAAGCATAACGGCAGATTGAAAACCTGCACGTCGACAACCACTTTCCGGCGCTCTAGTGGTTTAGCTACGGTTAACAATCAGAGGCGTATGATTCGACCACTGAGTTGATCGAGATCAGCTCGGCCCGCGCGTTTAGGTTCATACTGCGCACCGTTCATAACTTTTTAGTTCATAAGTTCAGAACTTTGTAGTTCATAAACTTTTAGTTCATAAGTTCATAAGTTCATAAGTTCATAAGTTCACGATTTCACTTACCGAGGCTTTTTATGGATCCCGACCCCGATACATCAAGTCCGTCATGATCCGGTAAGCACCCGCCTTTTCGCTGCTGCTTACCGGTAAATTTGGTAAGCAGCAGCGCGCAAAAATTTAAATGCCCGCTCTGCCTGTAACTTGCCTATCCCTGGCTAATTTGTCAGGGGTTTTCGCGCTGCGTCTGCGTTTTAACGTCGACGGCAGGCTGAAAACCTCCGACAAGCTTTTGCCGTGGGCGCAAGAAAGGTATTTATTATGTTCAAAACTCTCACTCAACGCCTGTTCGACGCATTTAGCCGTACTTTGCCGCGCCGTCTGATTCGCCGCTCGCCGATGCTGGAAAATGCCCAGCCCGCCGCCGGTCACGACGTGCCGCAGACGATTGTCGAACACTGTCAGGCCTGCGCTCGCGCCAGTGCCGATGAACTTTATCAACAGTTCAACAGCCATTTTGAAGGCCTGACCGACGCCGAAGCCGCGACGATTCGCGAACGCGTCGGCGCAAATCAGACTGACGATCAGCAGCCCGCGCCGTGGTGGCAGCATCTGTGGATCTGCTATCGCAATCCGTTCAACCTGCTGCTGACCATTCTGGCGGCGGTTTCCTACGCCACCGAAGATATGAAGGCGACGCTGGTCATCGGCAGCATGGTGGTGATTTCCACTTTGATGCGTTTTATTCAGGAAGCGCGTTCCAATAAAGCCGCCGACGCGCTGAAAGCGATGGTCAGCAACACCGCCACGGTGCTGCGCAGCGACGCGCAAACCGGGCGCAGCGAAAGCCTCGAGCTGGCCATTAATCAGTTGGTGCCCGGCGATATCGTCAAGCTTTCGGCGGGCGACATGATCCCCGCAGATTTGCGCATTTTGTCGGCCAAAGATCTGTTTATCAGCCAGGCGGCGCTGACCGGCGAATCGCTGCCCGTCGAAAAGCAGGCCGTGAGCCGGATGCCCATCGACTGCGATCCGCTTGAGCAGGACACGCTGTGCTTTATGGGCACCAACGTGATTAGCGGCACGGCGCTGGCGATAGTGATTTCAACCGGCGCGCAAACCTGGTTCGGCCAGCTCGCCGAGCGGGTGATTCGTCAGGACGAGCAGCCTAACGCCTTCCAGCGCGGCATCAGCAAAGTCAGCTGGTTGTTGATTCGCTTTATGATGGTGATGACGCCGATCGTGCTGCTGATTAATGGTTATACCAAAGGCGATTGGTGGGAAGCGGCGCTGTTTTCGCTCTCTGTCGCCGTGGGGCTGACGCCTGAAATGCTGCCGATGATCGTCACCTCGACGTTGGCGAAAGGCGCGGTAAAACTGTCGCATCAGAAAGTGATCGTCAAACATCTGGACGCGATTCAGAACTTCGGCGCGATGGATATTTTGTGCACCGATAAAACCGGCACGCTGACGCAGGATAAAATTATTCTTGAGCGTCACACCGACGTGCTGGGGTCGCCGAGCGACGACGTGCTGCATTTGGCGTGGCTGAACAGTCACTATCAGACCGGCCTGAAAAATCTGCTCGACGTCGCGGTGCTCGAAAGCGCCGAAGCGCGGCTGATGGAGCAGGGCATGAATCCGGCCACCAAGATTGACGAGATCCCGTTTGATTTCGAGCGTCGCCGCATGTCGGTGGTGGTGTCGGAGGTTGAAAACGAGCATCGGCTGATCTGCAAGGGCGCGCTGGAGGAGATCCTGTCGATCTGTACGCAGGTACAACTCGACGCTCAAACCGTGCCTTTGACGGCGGCGCTGCTGGCGCGCATTCGCGGCATTACCGACGAACTCAATCAGCAAGGGCTGCGCGTGGTGGCCGTGGCGCATAAAGTGATGGCGGCGCGCACGCAGGATTACGCGGTGCCCGATGAGTCCAGCCTGATTCTGGCCGGTTATATCGCCTTCCTTGATCCGCCGAAAGAGAGCACCGCGCCCGCGCTAAAAGCGTTGCAGAACAAAGGAGTGACGGTAAAAATCCTCACCGGCGATAATCCGCTGGTGGCGCGTAAAGTCTGTAAAGATGTCGGGCTGAGGGTCGATAGAATCGTGATTGGCAGCGAAGTTGAATTACTGAATGACGCCGAGCTGGCCGAGCTGGCAAAAACTACCACCGTTTTTGCCAAGCTGGCGCCGCTGCATAAAGAGCGCATTGTGCGCGTGCTGCGCGAGCAGGGTCACGTGGTGGGTTTCATGGGCGACGGCATTAACGACGCGCCCGCGCTGCGAGCCGCGGATATCGGGATTTCGGTCGATTCGGCGGTGGATATTGCCAAAGAGGCGGCCGACATTATCCTGCTCGAAAAAAGCCTGATGGTGCTGGAGCAGGGCGTGACGGAAGGGCGTCGCACCTTTGCCAACATGCTGAAATATATAAAGATGACCGCCAGTTCAAACTTCGGCAACGTGTTTAGCGTATTGGTCGCCAGCGCCTTTTTACCTTTCCTGCCGATGCTGCCTTTGCATCTGCTGGTGCAGAACCTGATTTACGATGTTTCGCAGGTAGCGATCCCGTTTGATAACGTCGATGAAGAGCAGCTCGCCAAGCCGCAGCGCTGGAACGCCGGCGATATCGGGCGATTTATGGTCTTCTTTGGGCCGATCAGCTCCGTTTTCGATATCCTGACTTTTTCGCTGATGTGGTGGGTCTTTAAGGCCAACACGCCTGCAATGCAGACGCTGTTCCAGTCCGGCTGGTTCATTGAAGGGCTGCTGTCACAAACGCTGATTGTGCATATGATCCGCACCCGAAAAGTGCCGTTTATTCAGAGTCGCGCGTCGTGGCCGCTGTGCATCATGACGCTGCTGGTGGTGGTTACGGGCATTGGCCTGATCTTCTCGCCCGCCGCCGGATTCCTGCAATTACAGGCGCTGCCGCTGGGTTATTTCCCGTGGCTCATCCTGATTCTGGTGGCTTACATGGTCCTGACGCAGGGCGTAAAAGGCTATTTCGTTCGTCGCTACGGCTGGCAATAATTTGCTGATTTAAAAGCAGTAATGTTTTAAAAAGGCCTCTTGCGTAGAGGCCTTTTTGCGTTTCGATCTGCAACTGCATTTACAGCCGTGACAGGCGTTCGGCCAGCATTTTCAGCAGGCGCGGTTTATCGACTTCCGTCATCACCGTAATATTGGTTTGATTATCAGCCAGGTGACGCGGTTTAACGGCCACGACGGTCTGTCCGCGATGAATATCGTCGTGATAGCTGACGCTAATATCACCTTCAACGCCGCTAAATAACGAAGGCTCGATAAGCCAGGCGATAACACAGGGATCGTGCAGACACGGATCGCTCGCGCCGTAGCTGCGCATCATGGCGGTGGCGCTGGCAAGTAACGGGCTAACCTGCTGTAAGGCATCCAGATAATTTGAATTTATTTTAGCCTGAAGCGTAACGTCGAGGCCAAACATCACCTGCGGAATGCCTGCACTCAGCACCACGTGCGCCGCCCACGGATCGACATAAATATTAAATTCCGCCACGGGCGAGCTGTTGCCCGGACAAAACGCCGCGCCGCCCATAAATACCAGCTGTTTGATCTTCGGCGCAATCGACGGATCTTTGACGATCGCCAGCGCGATATTGGTCATCGGGCCGATCGGGCACAGCGTGATTTCGCCGGACGCCGCGTGAATAGCGCGAATCAGATAATCGACGGCGTGCTCTTCTTGCAGGGCGAAATCTGGCTCCGGCAGCGTCACGTTGCCTAATCCGTCATTACCGTGAACTTTTGAACGACGCCCTTCGGCTTCGAGCATCGGACGCGAACATCCGGCGTAAACCGGAATATCCTGACGCCCCGCCAGCGTACAGATCCGCCGCGCATTGCGGGCGGTATTCTCGAGCGGCACATTGCCCGCAACGGTGGTAATGCCAAGCAATTCAATCTCCTGCGGCGACGCTAGCGCCAGCAGAATGGCGATGGCATCGTCAACGCCAGGATCGCAATCGAGAATAATTTTATGTGGTGCCATAGCCAGCCTTGCCAGAATGAGTGAGGAGAAGCGAAAGTATTTTCCCGCCGTGAGGGCTATAAAACTAGTCGCCTTGCCCAGCGCGCGCAATACGTTTCTTCCGCCCCTGCACCGCAATAGCGCGCGTTGAGCCTACAACAGGATGTTGCCCGCCTTTAAAACACTTTTAACCTTCCACCCATTCACTGACCAAAACATCTGTAATCGATAATATCCAGCCTAATCAGCCCGTTGGCTTTATTTGTGATTAATGTGGGAAGTGGTACGAAGCTTGCTTATTAACTGGCTGAAAAGGTTTTTCCACGCCTTTCCCCGTTGATCATCTTTTTTTCAGAGGCAAATATCATGGCCCATTACACGCTACGTCAGCTGAAATACTTCGTCACCGTGGTGGAGTGCAGCAGCATTGCGGAAGCATCGCGCCAGCTGCACATCGCCCAACCCTCTATTTCGCAAGCGATTAAAGGGCTTGAAGAGAGTTTCGGCGTGCAGCTATTTATTCGCCATCATGCGCAGGGCGTGTCGCTAACCTCGAGCGGCCGCCGGTTTTATACCAAGGCGCAGGAGCTGCTGCGCATGTCCTATAACTTTGAGCAAAACGCGCTGGCCGATAATGACGTGGTGTGTGGGCAGATTTCGATTGGCTGCTTTGAAACCGCCGCGCCGCTCTATCTGCCGCGTTTGCTGACGGGCTTTCGTCGCCACTATCCGGGGGTCGAAATTCATATCTACGACGGCGAACAAAACGAGCTGGTTCAAGGGATTAGTAACGGTCGTTTTGATTTGGCGATCCTTTATCATCACGATCTCGATGACAGCATCATCACTCACTCGTTGAACGCGCCGCAAAAACCTTACGTGCTGCTTCCCGCCGATCATCCGCTGGCGCAGAAGCCGCGCGTGACGCTGCGTGAGCTGAGCGAAGAGCCGATGATCCTGCTCGACGTGCTGCCGAGTAAGCACTATTTCGTCAGCCTGTTTACCGAGCAGGGCCTCTCGCCGCAGGTGGCGTTCGCCTCGCCGTCGATTGAGATGGTGCGCGGCATGGTGGGGCAAGGGCTTGGCTTCTCGATTCTGGTCACCCGTCCGCACTCGAATTACACCTATGACGGCCAGCGCGTGGCGATGGTGGAACTCGCCGAAGAGGTTACGCCTTCCGCACTGGTGATTGCGCAGCTAAAAACCGCGCAGCCAACCAAGCCCGCCCAGCTGTTTGTCGACTATTGCCTACAGCAAATTTTGACCCCAATGGCCGCCGTGGCCTAAGTCTCACAGAGTAATCTGCTGCTTTTTCCGCGTGGTGGGAAAAGCCGGAGGTTACTCGTTATCTCTATGATAAATATATTGATAACAACATGATTAATCGCTTGATTCAGGTTTTATCACGTCGCGCTGCCTCGAAGGTTTCCTGCCGATTTAACCTCTGATTAGTTTTTTTAACTTCACTAGCCATTAATTAACTAATTTCGCCTATAGCGCTTCCCGCTCAGGATAAGCCTTATACGTCCGCGCCTTTGATGGCATGACCCCAGGAGTCAGCAGCATGAGTAATAAAGAGCACCCAGAGCAGGATCTCGTCTCGTTAAGCACTGAAATGACGGCTCAGGAGCAGGCTTCTCTGCTCAGCGGCCATCGGATGTGGAAAACGGAGCCGATCGATCGTCTGGGCATTCCGAATATCGTGATGACCGATGGCACCTACGGCGTGCGTTATTCCATTCAGCAGATTGAAAACGATGAAAAGGGCGGACAGGATTTTTCGGCCTTCCTTAACGTAGTCAATCAGCGCGCCAAAGATGTCGAGCTGGCGTGGGGCACCATGAAACCCGCGACCTGTTTCCCGAACGGCTCCAGCTTTGGCTGTTCGTGGGACGTCGATTTGGCCTGGCGTCTCGGCGACGCGCTGGGGCAGGAGTGCCAGAACATGGGCGTTCACCTGCTGCTCGGCCCGGGGATCAACATTCGCCGCACGCCGCTCGGCGGCCGCAGCTATGAATATTATTCAGAAGATCCGGTCGTTTCCGGCGATATCGCCGCGGGCGTGATTAATGGCCTGCAACAGCGCGGCGTGGGCGCTTCGCTCAAACATTTCGCCTGCAACAACTCCGAAGTCGAGCGCACGACGATGGATTCGATCGTCGACGAGCGCGCGCTGCGGGAAATTTACCTGCGCGGCTTCGAGCGCGCCATCAAGCAGAGCCAGCCGTGGACGGTGATGAGCTCCTACAATCGCCTGAATGGCGTGCATACCGCCGAAAGTCGCTGGCTGCTGACCGACGTTCTGCGTAACGACTGGGGATTCACCGGCGTGGTGGTGGCCGACTGGCACGGGATTAAAGATCGCTGCGCGTCACTGCTGGCGGGCAATGATCTCGACATGCCGGAAAGCGAAAGCCGTAAGGCAGAGCTGCGCGTGGCGCTGGAAGAAGGGCGCATCGATCGCCACGTGGCCGAGCAGTCCTGCCGCCGCATTCTCTCGCTGGTGCAGAAAGCCAAGGCCGCTGAACGCCGCGATACTGCGGTGGATTACGGCGAGCATCACCAGCTGGCGCGCAACATGGTGGCCGAATCCATCGTGCTGCTGAAAAATGATAACCAGCTGTTACCGCTGGAAAAAGCCAGCTGCCAACGCCTGCTGGTGATTGGCGAAGGCGCGACGGTGCCGATTATTCAAGGCTCGGGCTGCGCGACGACGGTGCCGACGCAGGTCGATATTCCTTTAGATGAAATGAACAAGCTGGCCGACGGTCAGATGAGCGTGCAGTGGCTGCAAGGCACCTCCGAGATTGCTGCCGAGCGCGACGCATTGACCCAGCAAGCCTGCGCTGCTGCGGCCGAAGCCGATAAAATCGTCATTTTTGTCAGCACCGAAAACGGCTACGACGGCGAAGGATCGGATCGCACCACGCTGGCGCTGGCCGAGGGTCACGACGCGCTGATTTCAGCGGTGGCGGCGGTAAATCCCAACGTGATTGTGATTTTAGCCAACCCCGACGCCGTGGTAATGCCGTGGATCGACGAAGTCGGTGCCGTGGTTGAAACCTTCTTCTCGGGTCAGGCGATGGGCGGCGGCTTGGCCGACGTGCTGTTTGGCCACACTAATCCGAGCGGCAAACTGACCGTGAGCTTCCCGAAACGCCTGCAAGACACGCCGAGCTGGCTCTCTTATCCGGGCGAAAACGGCAAACATTATTACAGCGAGGGCATTTTCGTCGGTTATCGCTGGTATGACACCCGCGACATCGAGCCGCTGTTCCCGTTTGGTTTTGGCCTGAGCTACAGCGATTTTACCTACAGTGACCTCGCGCTCGACCGCCAGACGCTGCGTCAGGGCGAAACCGTCGCCGTAAGCTTTACGCTGACCAATAACAGCGCGCGCAGCGGTAAAGAAGTTTGCCAGCTTTACAGTCGCTATCAGCAGCCGCGTCTGGCCCGCCCTTATCAGGAGTTGAAAGGCTTCTGCAAGGTGGGGCTGGCCGCCGGTGAAAGCCGTCGCATCACGCTCACGCTCTCTGCCGATGACCTGCGCTATTACGACACCGCGCGCGGCGAATGGATTCTGGATAACGACCTCGTCACGCTGTGCGTCGGCGCGCACTCTCGCTCTCTGCCGTTGCAGGCGGCGCTTGAGTGTCACTCTGCCGTCGCGCGTTATCGCCTGATCCAGCACGACACCCAGCCGACCTTTATTCTCGAAAACCCGATGGCGCGCGGCATGTTCAATCAGTTCCTGCAACGTGAGATGAATATTAACGAGCAGGACGCCGAACGCATTCTCGAACACTGCGCCAACTCCTTCGTCGGCATCTTCACCACCTTCGATCGCCGTTTGCGCCACCGTTTTGCACCTGAAGCCTGCGAGCAGATCCTGAAAGAGATCAATCAGGCGATTATACAGCAGGAATTGGATGCCTGAACCTTGAGGGGCACCTCGCCCCTTACTCTTTTACTCATCAGTCACTCACCATTTGCCAGCACATAAGGGAAAGAGTAATGAAAAAGATTGGTCATTTATCACGCCGCGATGCGATTAAAGCGGGCGTAGGCACCGCAATTACCCTGTTAACTGCGCCGTCGATTCTGGCGCGCAGCGCGCAGGCTGCCGATATGAAAACCCTGACGGTGGCCGATGTCGGCGGCCCTTACGGCCTCGGATTCGGCAAAGCTTTCTATCAGCCTTTCGAAAAAGCGACCGGCATCAAGATAATCAATACCGTGCTGGGGCCGGATCCGGTTCCGCAATTCCAGATGGCGGTGGATACCAAAACCTACCTGTTCGACGTGGCGCTGCTCAATCCCGAGCATCTGGTGCGGATGAACAAGCAGCCGAAAAGTTATCTCGAAACGTTGGATATCAAGGTCGACGATCCTGAAAACTACGTGAAAGGTTCGATTACGCCGCAGTTTGCCGGGGTCAGCATTTACGCCCTCGCGCTGGGTTATCGCACCGATACTTTCAGCGCCAGCACTGCGCCAAAAAATTGGGTCGATTTCTGGAACGTCGAGAAGTTTCAGGGACGTCGCGGCCTGTGGCGCAGTCCGGTCTGTACGCTGGAGCTGGCCTTGCTGGCCGACGGCGTGTCGCCTGACAAACTCTACCCGCTGGACGTCGATCGCGCCTTCGCCAGCCTCGATAAAATCCGCAAACACATCGACGTGTGGTGGACCAGCGGCGCGCAGGGTTCGCAGATGCTGCAAAGCGGCGAGCTGGATCTGATGAGTATCTGGAGCACCCGCGCGCAGACGGTAATCGACGCGGGAACGCCAGCTTCTATCGCCTGGGATCAGGGTTTGTACAACATCGACGGCTGGACTATTCCGAAGGGCAACCCGAAAGCGGCGCTGGCGAATCAGTTTATCCAGTTCTGCATGAACGCCCAGCGTCAGTCGATGTATACCAGCGATTTGGCCTGCGGCCCGACCAATATCAAAGCTTATCAATACATTGACGCCAAAAAAGCCGCGCTGTTGCCGACGGCACCGGATCACATCGCGGGTCTGCGCGAAATGGACGCCAACTACTGGGGCGACAATCAGGTTGCGCTGACCGAACGTTTTGAAAAGTGGATTATCGGGTAAGACCCGTGGCGGGGCGCTGAGGCGTGCCGCCAATCTCTATCCCGGAGGAGGGTGAATTGAGCTTGCTAGAAACCACCGTTGTCAAACAACAACCTGAACGCCGTAAAACGCGTCGCCTGCATCCCGCCTGGTTTACCCTGCCGGGCCTGATATTTTTGCTGATTTTTCTCGCCTATCCGACCATCAAGCTGATGCTGCTGAGCTTCAATGATGACGAAGGGCATTTCTCGCTGGCGGTGTGGCAGCAAATGTTTGGCGCTGGCGTCTACGTTAAGGTGATGATTAACACCTTCGTGATCGCCGCACAGGCTACGCTGGCCTGCCTGCTGTTCGGCTATCCCGTGGCGTATTGGCTTTCCCGACAGGGCGAAACGATGCGCCGTCGGCTGATGTGGCTGGTGCTGCTGCCGTTTTGGACCAGCGCGCTGCTGAAAAATTTTGCCTGGATGGTGCTGCTGTCGCGACGCGGCATTCTGTCTGAAGTGTTGCTGTCGATGGGCGGCGCGCATCCGCTCGACGTGCTTTATACCCGTGGCGTGGTGGTGTTTGCCATCGCGCACAGCATGCTGCCGCTGGCGATTATCACCATGTTGCCGAGCATGACCAGCATTGACGACGGGCTGATCCGCGCGGGTAAAACGCTGGGCGGATCGATTAGCCAGACTTTTTGGCGGATCTTTTTCCCGCTCTCGATGCCCGGCACCATCGCCGCCTGTCTGCTGGTGTTTATCGGCTCACTGGGCTTCTTTATTACCCCCGCGCTGCTCGGCAGCCCGCAGGATTCGGTGATCGGCCAGCTGCTGATAACTCAGGTGCAACAGCTGCTTAACTGGCGGCTGGCGGGCGCTATCGCCATGATGCTGCTGGTTGCGACGCTGGTGGTCTGCTTCCTGTATGACCGAATTTTTGGCATGTCGGCGATTTCCGGGGGCGATGCGCAGGTCGATACCGGCTCGCTGACGCGTCGAATCGGGCACGCGATTCTGGGAATTTTCGCCGCCGCAAGTCATCTGCTCACCGAAACGCTGGCGCGCATTCTGGGCGGTCATCGCTTTGGCTGGCTGCTGCCGCTGTTTAGCTGGCTGGTAATTGCCGTGCTGGTGCTGCCCGTGGTGTCGTTCTTGCCGATGGCGTTTAGCAGCTCGACGTTCCTGCAATTTCCACCGCCGGGCTACTCGCTGCGCTGGATGGAAACCTATCTGAATTCGCCAATCTGGATGGGCGCGACGCTTCGCTCGTTTGGTATTGCGCTGGTTTCAGGGGCGCTCGCGACCCTGCTGGCGGGCATTGCGGCCTTCGGCGTGGCGCGTCACAGCGGCAAAGGCGGCGGGCTGATTATGATGACTTTCCTGATGCCGATGATCATCCCGAACATCGTCACCGCCGTGGCGCTGTTTTACCTCTTCGCCTCTATCGGCCTGGTGGGAACAGATGCCGGCATCATGCTGGGCCACACGGTGATGGCGATTCCCGTGGTGTTTATCATTATTTTGACCACCTTCAAAAATTACGACTGGCGACTCGATCAGGCGGCCGGAACCCTTGGTGCAAGCCGCTGGCGGGTTATCCGCGAAATCACGCTGCCGCTTATCAAAGGCAGTCTGGTGGCGGCCTTTATCTTCGGCTTCCTGAATTCGTTTGAGGAGCTGACCGTGGCGATGTTCGTCGGCGGCGGGGTGAAACAGACGCTGCCGAAACAAATGTGGGATGACGTGCTGTTGTCCGTGACGCCAACGCTGGCGGCGGCTTCGGTCATTATTCTGGCCATCGTCACCCTGCTGTTTATTCTGGCCGAACGGGCCCGTCGTGACACCGAATCTGCTTAATGCGGTTTCCTGCAATGAGAGAAAAAAGATGACAACCCACGCCTCTTTTAGCACCAAAAAGGTCAAGTTACAGGCGCAGAAAGTCGCCAAAAGTTATGGTCAGACGCAGGTTCTCGCCGACCTTGATTTAGACGTTTATGACGGTGAGCTGCTGACATTGCTGGGCCCGTCGGGATCCGGCAAAACCACGCTGCTGCAAATCGTCTGCGGACTGGTCGAGCCAACCTCGGGCCGTTTGCTGATCGACGGTAAAGACGAAACCTGGACGCCGGTTCACCAGCGCGACATTGGCGTGGTGTTTCAAAACTACGCGCTGTTTCCGCATTTAACGGTTGAAGAAAACATCGCCTTTCCGCTGCGCATGCGCCGCCTGCCGGGCAACGAAATAAACCGCAAGGTGAAGCAGGTGCTGGAGATGGTCGAGCTGGGCCACGTCGCGACGCGCCTGCCTCGCGCGCTCTCCGGCGGCCAGCAGCAGCGTATCGCGCTGGCTCGTTGTCTGGTTTATCAACCAAGCGTGATTCTGATGGATGAACCGCTGGGCGCGCTGGACCGCCAACTGCGCGAGACGATGCAGATGGAGATTAAACGCATTCACCGCGAGTCGGGCGCGACCATTATTTTCGTGACTCACGATCAGGAAGAGGCGCTGGCGTTGTCTGACCGTATCTGCCTGATGAACGAAGGAAAAATTGCGCAAATTGGTTCGCCGCAGGAGATTTACGAGCGTCCGCAAAGTACCTTTGTGGCCGAGTTTATCGGCCTGTCGAATATTCTCGACGGACAGGTTCACGGCGATTCGCTGCACACGCGCCACGGAATTTTCCCGCTGATGGCGGGCGGACAGCAGGCGGGCAACGCCGCGCTGGTGATTCGTCCTGAACATATGCGTTTAGGCGCGCGCGGAAATGGCGGCCTTGAAGGGCAGGTGAGTGAAAGTGTTTACGCTGGTTCAGAGACGCGGGTGGTCGTGACGCTGGCAGGCGGCGAGAAGTTTATCGTTCGCAGTTCCGCGCAAACGCCTCTCAGAATAGGCGACCACGTTTCGCTGGACTGGGACGTCGCAAACTCGCGGCTGTTGGCGGTCTAGCGAGTGATGTGATGGCGAATTAACATAGGCGCAGGCCTTGGGCAATGAGATGCCGAAGGCCTTTTTTTATTTTATAAAAAAGCTGATACCTTCTTATTTACGATAAACGCTAATAAAGTGATTTTAAAATTGTGTATAGGGAAGGCCGTCAGCATCGTAAAAGGTTTTTCCAAGGTGCATTTTGCTCTCGGCCCGTTGTATTTCACGGGCTTCCGCCGCTAACATTCCGTGCAGTCGTTTTTTTTTACGCCAATGTCGATGGAGTTATATAAATCCATATTAACCGAGCGGTGAGTAACAAAAATCTTTTGCAGCTGTTGATTGGAATAATAGGGGGTGATCCGCTGTCTTGGCGGAAGATTTGCACCTTTGCTTAGCAGACGATGGTCGAGCGGCCGGTTATTAAGGGGAAAAATTGAAAAGGCGACAGGCATTTTCTGCTCTAGCGGATCAATATTGGACTCTTTCATAAAGTCTTTGTAATGACTGACGTTAATCGCGCGCATGACCAGCGGGACCTCTTTGAGATGCCGATTGTTCTTGATAATAGCTTTGTTGATTAGCTTTACTTTCGAACGGCTTAAAATATCGTTGCCATATTTAAGCTTGGTCAGCTCTTTATAAGTGTGTTCATGGTTAATAAAATCATTTTTTTTGCATCTTAAACAAAACAGGCATCCACGTTTATTTTTCACCTCTGTGAGGTTTTTTATGAACTTTTTAATATTTCGCGTTGACGGGTTATATTGAATTCTCTTCAAAAGAAAAAGGGCGTGAATCGGTAATTCATTTGGAAACGTTGACATGTTAATTTCCCTGTTAATGTGGGTGAACACGCCGTGATACTAAAGTAGGGGAAAAGGAAATTCTCTTAGGAAACGATTTTCTTATAATTTTAATTTCGTTTTTGGGAATCTACGCGTTTAAGGGAATTAAGGATTTTAAGGATTTGAGGTCTGGACAAGACGTCAATGATGAGCAGCAAGGTAATGAAAAGAGGCGAGCCTGTCGACTCGCCTGTGACTATTAAATTTTCGCCTTCGCTTTGGTCAATTTATCATTCCTGTAGTTGACCCAGGCGTTGATGATGAGCGTCAGGGCAAGAATCGATGCCACCACGCCCAGCGAATAACCGACCGGAATATGCACCACGTCGAGCAGCAGCATCTTCGCGCCAATAAAAATCAAGATAATCGCCAACCCGTATTTCAGCATCGAGAAGCGTTCCGCCACGTTCGCCAGCAGGAAATACATCGCGCGCAGGCCGAGTATCGCAAACAGGTTCGAGGTCAGCACGATAAACGGATCGGTAGTGACGGCGAAAATAGCCGGAATACTGTCGACGGCAAAGATGACGTCGCTCAGCTCCACCATAATCATCACCAGCAGCAGCGGAGTGGCAAACAGCAGGCCGTTGCGACGGACGAAAAACTTCTCGCCCGACAGCTCGTCGGTCATGCGCAGATGCCCACGCAGCCAGCGAATAATCGGCTTGTCGCCGACCGCGCCGTCATCCTCTTTCGCCAGTGCCATCTTGATGCCGGTAAACAGCAGAAACGCGCCGAACAGGTAAAGGATCCAGCTAAATTCCGCCACCAGCCAGCTGCCCGCGAAAATCATGCCGGTACGCAGCACGATCGCGCCGAGTACGCCGTAAACCAGCACCCGACGTTGCAAAGCTGGCGGCACGGCAAAGTAGCTAAACAGCATCAGCCAGACGAAAACGTTGTCGACCGCCAGCGCTTTCTCAATCAGATAGCCGGTCAGAAACGCCAGCGCCTGCTTGTCGGCGACCTCGCGGCCCACTTCGCCGTTGAGATACCACCAGAAGGCAAGGTTAAACAGCAATGAAAGTCCGACCCACAGCAGCGACCACAGCGCCGCGCTTTTCATGGTCATCGTCTGCGCGCCTTTTCGGCCTTGCAACAGCATGTCGACCGCCAGCATGATAATCACCACGACGGCGAACGCGCCCCACAGCAGCGGGCTTCCTACGGAATTTTCCATCGTCCCATCCTCAATAAAGTAAAAAAAAACGGCCAACGTCAGAAGACGTCAGCCGCTCTTTACTAAATTTTGAGCCAACCTTGCCTTCCGGCAAGGTCTCACTTACAGCTGAAATCAATGGCTATTTCAACTGCCCGGTAACCGGATGAGAGGACTCATCGTATTGACGATTGACCGGCAGGAAGTTACTCCCCTTTGCTGATGAAAAAATAATTCAAAATGTTTCAACGGTCAAGCATCTTGACACACTTAGACAATTATCCCGCCAGCTTTAGACAGTTATCCCGCCAGCTTTAGACAGTTATCCCACCAGCTTTAGACAATCATCCCGCCAGCGCGCGCTGCTTGCCGAGCGCATCCACAAACTCAAGCAACAAGCCCTGAGCCAGCGGAGTTTCTTCAATCTTTTGCAATTTACCGAGGTAATCGACGCTGTCGTCGGCGGCCTGCTGGTTGAGCCACGGCAGATAAGATTTCATGACCGCCGCGCTAAATTCCGGATGGAACTGGGTGCTGACGGCGTTCGGGCCGTAACGCAAAATCTGGTGCGGATCGTGAGCCGATTTTGCCAGTACCGTGGCGCAGGCTGGCGGCTGCAACACGGTTTGCAGGTGGATCAGGTTGGCATTAAAACGCGCGGGCAGGGCGGAAACCCATGGATCTTTCTGCGCCTCGGGCAGCAGCTCAATCTCTTCAGTGCCGACTTCAATACCGTCTGGATGATAGCCCACGCTGCCGCCGAGCGCGTACGCCATCAGCTGGTGGCCGTAACACGCGCCGAGCATCGGCAGGTCCATCAGCATCGCCTGACGGATCCAGTCGGCGGCGTATTCGCTCCACTCGAGATGCTCGGTCACCATGCTGCGCGAACCCGTGATTACCGCGCCCGCGTAATGCTGTGGCGGCAGCGGGCGCTCACCGGCCTGTAAATCGATGATAACCACGTGCTGATTGTCGATATTTCCCTGACGAATAAACATCTGCGGAAAATTTCCGTGCAGCTCGCGGATAGGCTCGGGCGCCTGACCGGTTTGCAGAATGAGCAGGGGTTTCAGGTCGGAATGAGGCATGCAGGCTCCTTAATTATTTTCAACAAGCTGCCGTTAAGCAGGCTATTTATCGGCAGACTCTTTATCCGCAGACTCTTTATCGGCAGGGAAGGCTACGCCAGTCTGACGACGAATTTCAGTCAGCAGGCGGGCGGTCACGCGCGACACGTCGAGTCCCGGATGATGATAAAACTGGCTGTCGACCAGCGTGGCGAAGGTTTCGGCTTCGTAGAGCATGGTATTTATGTGCTGCGGCTGGGTCAGTTCGAGCTTCTGGCCGCCGCGCGGGATGTAATTCAGCCCCTGACATTCCGCCAGTTTTTCAATCAGCAGCGTGCCGTTTTCGCCCTGAATTTCGCTCTCCAGCCAGGAATCGCTGACCTTGGAATGGTTGATCACTACCTCGAAATCGCCGTACTGATGATTTTTGTAGCTTAGCAATACCGTGCCCTGTGCATCGACGCCGCTTTCAAGCAGGGTTGCGCTGGCGACCACCGAATCCGGTTCGCCAAACAGCGCCACGCTGCTGGCGAGGCAGTAATAGCCGATGTCCATAATCGAGCCGTTGGAGAAGGCCGGATTAAAGGTGTTGGGATTTTCGCCGTTGAGATAGCGCTGATAGCGCGAAGAATATTGGCAGTAGTTAAGAATCGCCTTGCGCAGCGGGCCCATGCGGCCCAGCGTGCTTCTTACATGCAAGAAGTTAGGCAGATAGGCGGTTTTAAAAGCTTCAAACAGGACCACCTGATTCTCGAGCGCGCAGCTGATCATCTGCTCCGCCTGCTGCAAAGTAGACGCCAGCGGCTTCTCGCAGATCACATGTTTTTTATGCTTGAGGAACAGTAACGTTTGCTCGCAGTGCAGCGAATTCGGGCTGGCGATATACACCGCGTCTATCTGATCGGAGGCGGCCATCGCCTCGAGAGAGTCAAAAAAGTGTTCGACAGGATAGTCGTGCCCGAGCGCTTTGGCGTTTTCCAGCGAGCGCGAATAGATAGCCGTCAGCTTGAGTTTGCCACTTTCGTGCGCTGCGTTGATGAAGCTTTGGGTTATCCAGTTGGTGCCCACCACGGCGAAGCGAATCATGGTTACTCCCTTTATTTTTGATTATTAGATATAGAGCTTGCCGAATAAATCCAGATGGGTCAGATACATACGGGTATCAAACTCAAGCTGATGGTAATCAGGTGCCATGTGGCAGCACAGGCTGTAAAACGCCTTGTTATGTTCTTTTTCTTTAATATGTGCCAGCTCGTGCACCACGATCATTTTCAAGAAAGCCTCGGGCGCGGTCTTGAATACCGTCGCGACGCGGATTTCCGCCTTAGCTTTGAGCTTGCCGCCCTGAATGCGCGAAATCGCCGTGTGCAGCCCCAACGCGTGGCGCATGACGTGAATCTTGTTGTCATAGGCCACTTTGCTCAACGGTGACGAGCTGCGCAGGTATTGGTTCTTCAAGTCGAGCGTATACTGATACAACGCTTTGTCGTTGGTCAGTTCATGAGGTTCGGGATAACGACTGAGCAGCACGCTGCCGAGACGCTTTTGCTCGATGAGCGCGTGCACCTGAGCTTGAAGATGTTCGGGGTATCCTTGCAGATAGGTCAATTCTGGCATAACTGTTTGCTTTGGCTCTCTTTAATGGAGGGAAAACCCGCACGCAATCCACCGGTGAATGACCCGCAGGCAGCAAGGGGGGACAGATAATCCCTTTTTAACTGAAAAAACATTTTACTGATAGCGCAATTTAAGGGATAAACAGCGCAAATTGAAATTTGAGGAGGGCCAATGAGCCATTTTGAACTGGGTACACTGCAACTTGAGCTGGAACGTTATCCGCTACAGGAAGAGTCCACGACGCTGCAGGCGTGGGAAGCAGCCGACGAATACTTGCTGCAAACCCTGACCACCGACACACTCAATGGCCGTCCCGTGCTGATCTTTAATGACGCGTTTGGTGCCCTGACCTGTGCGCTGCATGAGTTTTCGCCGGTCAATGTCAGCGACTCCTTTATGAGCCAGCTGGCGGCGCGCTACAACCTGCGTCTGAATAATCTCGACGATTCGCTGATTACTACCCAAAGCAGTCTCGATCCGCTGCCGCAGGCGCCGGGTTTAGTGGTCATTAAAGTGCCAAAAACGCTGGCGCTGCTGGAACAACAGCTGCGTGCGCTGCGCGAAGTCGTGACGCCGGAGACCCAGATCATCGCGGGCGGCAAAGCGCGTGACATTCACACCTCGACGCTGCAACTGTTTGAAAACATTCTTGGCACGACGCGCACCAGCCTGGCGTGGAAAAAGGCCCGTCTGATTCACTGCCAGCCCGAGAAAGACATGCAGCCTGCCGAGCCGGTAACCACCGAATGGGCGCTGGATGACAGCGAGCTGCGTATCACCAACCACGCCAACGTGTTTTCGCGCACGGGTCTGGATATCGGTGCGCGCTTCTTTATGCAGCATCTGCCGGAAGGCATTGAAGGCCGTATCGCCGATCTGGGCTGTGGCAATGGCGTGATCGGCATTACCGCACTGGCGCTGAACCCCGACGCCGAGATGCTGTTTGTCGATGAGTCTTACATGGCGGTGGAATCGAGCCGTGCCAACGTGGCGAACAATTTGCCGCAGGACCTTGAGCGCTGCGAGTTTGAAGTGAACAACATGCTGGCGGGCGTTGAGCGTGAATCGCTGCACGCCGTGCTGTGCAACCCGCCGTTCCATCAGGGCACGGTTATCAGCGACGACACCGCGTGGCGGATGTTCTGCGATGCCAAACGTTGCCTGCAACCGGGCGGCGAGCTGCGCATCGTCGGCAACCGTCATCTGGATTACTACCAGAAACTGCGTCGTCTGTTCGGCAACTGCACCACTATTGCGACCAACCAGAAGTTTGTGGTGCTGCGCGCGGAGAAAACCAACGCCGGACTTAACAACTTCTAAAGGTGACTCGATGATTAATCACCAGTAATCATCAGATAACCAGTCCTAAACGGGTGCCCTGATCGATAGCGCGACGGGCATCCAGTTCTACGGCGACATCCGCGCCGCCAATCAGATGCACCACTTTCCCACTTTCACGCAGCGGCGCTTCCAGCCCGCGCTGTGACTCCTGACCGGCACAAATAATCACGTTATCCACCGGCAAAAGGTGTTGTTGCCCTTCATAAATAATGTGCAAACCCGCGTCGTCGATGCGTTGGTAACCCACGCCGTTAAGCATTTTTACGCCGCGAGCCAGCAGGCTGGCGCGATGGATCCAGCCCGTCGTTTTGCCTAATCCCGCTCCAACCTTGCTGGTTTTACGCTGCAACAGAGTGATTTGACGCGCCGACGGCAAGGGCTGCGGGCCTTCTGCCGCTAAGCCGCCGCGCTGGCACAGGCTGGAATCGATGCCCCATTCCAGATTAAACATCGCGATATTCAGGCTCGACGACGGCTCGACGTGCGCCAGATATTCGGCGGTATCAAAGCCGATACCGCCCGCGCCGATAATCGCGACGCGCCGTCCAACCGGCTTTTTGTCGCGCAATACGTCGAGATAGGACAACACTTTAGGGTGATCGATACCCGGAATGTCGGGCAGGCGCGGCAAGATTCCGCAGGCCAGAATAATTTCGTCGAACTCGAGCAACGCCTCGGCAGTAATCTGCGCGCCCAATTTCAGCTGCACGTCGAGCAGGGCAAGCTGGCGCGAGTAATAGCGCAAGGTCTGATAGAACTCCTCTTTGCCCGGAATTTGTTTGGCGATATTAAACTGCCCGCCGATGTCGGGCTGCGCATCAAACAGCGTCACGAGATGACCGCGCTGCGCCGCCGTGGTGGCAAAGGCCAAACCCGCCGGACCCGCGCCGACCACCGCCAGCTTTTTAAGCCGCGTGGCGGGCAGGATCGGCAGCTCGGTTTCGTGGCAGGCGCGCGGATTAACCAGACACGAGGTTATCTGTCCCGCGAAAATCTGGTCGAGGCAGGCCTGATTACAGCCGATGCAGGTGTTAATCTCGTCGGCGCGATCGTCGGCCGCTTTCTGCACAAACGCCGGATCGGCAAGAAACGGCCGCGCCATCGACACCATGTCGGCGTAGCCCTGCGACAGCAGATCTTCGGCGATTTCGGGGTCATTAATTCGATTAGTGGTAATCAGCGGAATGCCGAGTTTGCCCATCAGCCGCTGCGTGACCCAGCCAAACGCGGCGCGCGGCACCCGAGTGGCGATGGTCGGGATGCGCGCCTCGTGCCAGCCAATGCCGGTATTAATCAGCGTCGCGCCGGCCTGCTCGATTTGCGTTGCCAGCAGCTCCGTCTCTTGCCAATTGCTGCCCTGTTCCACTAAATCGAGCATCGATAATCGATAGATAATAATGAAATCGCTGCCGCAAATTTTTCTCACGCGGCGCACGGCTTCGATGGCAAAACGCATCCGGTTTTCAGCGCTGCCGCCCCATTGATCGTCGCGCTGGTTGGTACGCTCGGTGAGAAACTGGTTAATCAGATAACCTTCCGAACCCATGATTTCTACGCCGTCATAACCGGCTTCGCGCGCCAGTTGGGCGCAGTGGGCAAAATCTTCCAGCGTCTGTTCGATCTCGGCTTCGCTGAGGGCGTGCGGAGCAAACCGGTTGATGGGCGCCTGCAAAGCCGACGGCGCGACAGGGTCGGGCTGATAGCTGTAACGGCCCGCGTGCAGAATTTGCAGCGCGATTTTGCCCCCGGCGGCGTGAACGGCGTCGGTAACGATTCGATGATGGCCGAGCTGCGAGGCGTTATTGAGTACCGATCCGCCCTGATAGACCACGCCCTGCGGATTCGGCGCAATTCCGCCGGTCACAATCAGCCCAACGCCCGCCGCCGCGCGCTCGGCGTAAAAGGCCGCGAGCCGCGCGGGACCGTCTTCCCGCTCCTCCAGACCCGTATGCATCGAGCCCATCAGCACGCGATTTTTCAGCTGGGTAAAACCTAAATCCAGAGGAGCAAGCAAAAAAGGATAAGTCACGGACCAAGGCTTCATAACGCACTCCATCAGGAAAGTAACCACGGCTCGAGTAACCCCAAGAGATGAGTGGTCGGATGAGATGCTGTTAAATTTAAACCCTGTGGCGCGGCTTTCAAACACGGGCTGCCGTGATTGTGACAGGTATCAAGAATTATTACGGGGAAGGGCGTTGCGCCTGCTGAAAGCAAAAAAATCAGCAGGCGCAGAGGGCAGGATTACTCTAGCACGAAGCTGTTTTGCTTAACGTTTACCGAGTCCAGCCCGATAAAGACGTTGAACCTGCCCGCTTCCGCCGCCCATTTGAGCTGATTGTCGTAGAAGCCCAGATCTTTGGCCCGCAGAGTAAAGCTGACGCGTTTCTCTTCACCGGGTTGCAGGTAGACTTTTTCGAAGTTTTTGAGCTCTTTCACCGGACGACTGATTGAGGCGGCGATGTCGCGGGTATAGAGCTGCACAATCGTCGCACCGGCAACTTTACCGGTATTTCTCACCATCACGCTGGCGGTAATTTCACCGTTGCGCGGCAGCTGGCTCGACGACAGGCTGATATCCGAAACGCTGAAATCGGTATAGCTCAGACCATAGCCGAACGGGAACAGCGGGCCGTTGGTGATATCAAAATAGCGCGAAGTATATTTGTCGGGTTTCTGCGGATTGAAAGGTCGACCGGTATTCAGCTCGCTGTTATACAAAGGAATTTGACCCACGGCGCGCGGGAAGGTCATCGGCAGTTTGCCCGACGGATTGTAGTCGCCGAACAGCACGTCCGCGACCGCGTGGCCGCCTTCCGTGCCTGCAAACCAGGTTTCCAGCATCGCGTTGGCGTTATCATTTTCCCACGGCAGCGTCAGCGGACGGCCGTTCATCAGCACCAGAACCAACGGTTTGCCGGTAGCTTTCAGCGCTTTCAATAAGGCTTTCTGGCTGTCGGGAATACTGATGTCGGTGCGGCTCGACGCCTCGTGCGCCATGCCCTGCGCCTCGCCGACCACGGCCACGATCACATCGGCTTTTTGCGCCGTTTTCACGGCCTCGTCGATCATCTCCTGCGCCGGACGCGGATCGTTCTGGATCTGTTTTTCATAGGAGTTCAGGAAGGTCACGATGGCAGGATCGTCGATGATATTCGAGCCGCGCGCGTAAAGCAGCGTCGCTTTATCGCCGAGGGCGTCCTGCATGCCTTTCAGCACGGTAATAGTCTGCTTCGACACGCCCGCCGCTGACCAGCTGCCCATCATGTCGCGCTGACTGTCGGCCAGCGCGCCAATCAGCGCAATGGTGCCTTTTTTCTGTAACGGCAGGATATGATTATCATTTTTCAGCAACACCATCGACGCGCGCGCCACTTCGCGAGCTTCTTTGCGATGCAAACGGCTTTCGGCGTTGGTGTCGACAGGGTCGGTCGACTGCGGGCCGAGGTGGCGATACGGATCGACAAACAGGCCCATGTCCCACTTGGCGACCAGCACGTCGCGCACGGCGTGGTCGATATCCTGCTGCGTGACCAGCCCGTCTTTCAGTAAGCCGCGCAAATACTGGCCGTACTGATTATCCGCCATGTCCATATCAACGCCCGCTTTCAGCGCCATCGCGGCGGCTTGACGATCGTCTTCGGCCACGCCGTGTTTAACTAATCCGCCAATGGCGCCGTGATCGCTGACGGTCAGGCCGTGGAATTTCCACTGGTCGCGCAGGATATCTTTCAGCAGCCAGCCGTTTGAGGTAGCAGGCACGCCGTTTACCGAGTTCAGCGCCACCATCACGCCGCCCACGCCCGCATCGACGGCGGCTTTGTAAGGCGGCATGTAGTCGTTGAACATCCGCGACAGGCTCATATCGACCGTGTTGTATTCGCGTCCGCCTTCGACTGCGCCATAAAGGGCGTAATGTTTAACGTTGGCCATCACGTTGCCCGGCGCGGAAGGGTCGTCGCCCTGATAGCCTTTGACCATCTCGTAGGCGAGGCGGGAAGTGAGGTAAGTGTCTTCGCCGAAACCTTCGGAGACGCGGCCCCAGCGCGGGTCGCGGGTGATATCGACCATCGGCGAGAAGGTCATGTTCAGGCCGTCGGCGGCCGTTTCTTCGGCTGACACGCGGGCGCTGGTGGCGACGGCGTTCATGTCCCAGCTCGAGGCCAGCCCGAGGCTGATAGGGAAAATGGTGCGCTGGCCGTGGACCACGTCATAGGCATAAAAAGGCGGGATTTTCAGGCGGCTGTATTGCACCTGATCCTGCATTTGGCGAATGTCGTGCTTGGTCACGGTGTTGAACACGCCGCCAACCTTGTCTTCGCGGATATCGGCCATGATTTTTTCTTTTGGATTATCCGGCCCCACGCTGACCAGATTGAGCTGGCCGATTTTGTCGTCCAGCGTCATTTTTTTCATCAGATTGGCGATGAAAATGTCGCGCTGTTTTACCTGCATTTGCGGAATGGTCGACGAAGCGGCGGGGGCAGGCGAAACGGTTTGTGCATACAGCGGAGAACCCAACAGCAGAGCGACAGCGCCTATCACGTAATGCGTCTTCATTAGATATCCTATATCCAAACATCCCCCTCCCGACATCGACCCGCAAATAATGCGGTGAGATTCAGGACAGGCGTATAAATGTTATTTTGAGGAAAATATAAACGTATCTAATACAGGAATGTGGGCTTTGGCAAATAATATGTAAGGATTGGGTGGGAAAAACAGCTAAATCATGATCATAAGGGGCCAATAGCGCCGTGCAGCATCGGGCGCTATGGAGAAAAAAGGGGAGGTTAAGGCATCGGCCAGGTGGTCGGAGTTTGACTCATGATATCGATGAACACGTCTTTTGAGGCCAGCCAGAAATGGGTCACGGCTTCAACGCTCAGTGACATTCCCATTAATCCCATCACAAACCAGCAGGTCATCGACAGGCCTAATCCGCTGCACATAAAGGCCAGGGCGTTTTTACTGGTTTGACGGCAAACCACGTTCAGTTGGCTGGCAAAAAACATCATCAGCGCGCTCAGTAACTCCCAGCGCATCATCATGAATCCAGTAGTCAGGGTGTTCATCGAATTAGATCCTTAATACATTCAGTCTTTTACGCTTACATAACTCCGTAATTACATAAAATCATGTCAAGCCCATGATTTTAAATAAGTAATGGTAGAAGTTTGCAAATGTGGAATACAGAAAAGTGTGATTGAGGTCACATTCTATCATCTGAATTTCTGATTGTGCAAAAAACAATCTGGAATATTAATCAGCCAAATCGGCATAAAAGTTATAAAAGCGCTCGGCTTATTCTTTTTTAACCTCGATTTAACAAAATTTCATTTCACCTCTGCTGGAAATTTAAGGCAGCAGACCTCCCCTTTTAAGAAAAGTAAAATTTCAAATTTTCGGGGTCAAAATTTTGGCTCGCCAAAGTATGCAGACTGAGTAGAATTATTAATGGGTAGAAAATTACAATTATGCGACGGACCGTGTAATTAGCTGTTTTTTAACCACTAAACTTAAACGTTTTTTGAGTAATTACGCGAGAATTTGAATTTACTAAGAAAATTCCTAGGCTTGCAAACCGCGATGAAGTGTTAATTTCGTGTAAATTTGCGTCGAAATGGGCATTTCACGGTGGTTAAAGTTAGGTTTTAATCTTGTTACGGCAGCTTTACCGACATAAAAATTGGTTGGAAGCTGGGTTTGTAGGGTTTTACGTTTTAATTGAATTTAAACAAATTAGGCCTATTCATGCTAGACAGCTGATTTTATATTTTCAACAGCCGTTAGGATGACTCTGTAAATTAAGGGAACTATGAAAAACCTGGTCATAATGGAACCGCATTCCTTTACCTCCTTGGCCATGAGAGCGCTAATTCCTGAAGACGTTAAAATCAGAGGTGCGTTAAAAGGTTTCACTCCGTTACAATCAATGCTTGATGCTGAAATGATCGACATCGTCATTATGGAAATATACGACACTAATTTATTTCCCATGGACGGTATCGATTTTATTCGCCGTAATGCGGCGCATTGGAATCGCGTCACGCTCATTATTTGCACGGATGTTGATAACGTTTTTCTTATCAAAGAGTTAATGAAGTGTAAGGCCCGCATTCTTATCTCCAAAAAAGATGACATTGTGGCCATCGAGCACGCCATCGCCAAGGGGATGTCGGGAGACTATTATTGCAGTCCGCACCTGCTGGATATTGTTAATTCAGACAGCAACGAACTCTCGCTGACGTCCAGTGAACTTCGGGTTATGTCCTTATTATTGAATAACAAGACGCCGATGGAAATATCCGAATCGCTGGGTATCAGCTATAAAACCGTGCAGACGCATAAAAGAAACGTGATGCAAAAATTGGGCGCCAGAAATAGTTTTGGGCTGATGAAAATAGGCTATCAATACAAAAACAAACTTTAGTTAAGTTATTATAATCTCACTAACCTTTATTAGCGGGCTGTCATCTTACGTTCATTTTGACTTAACCTAATTCGTTTACTGCACAAGTAGATAGCTTAAAACTTAACGTAAAGCTTACAGTTTTCTGGCGCTTATTAATTAAGCTTTGGCGTTTATTAATTAAACATTGTTGTCTACACTGGGCTCAAATTCACGGCTCGCGAGGCAGGCAAGATGGAAAATAGTTATAAACGAATCGCTTCACCCGTAGGCGTGCTGACGCTGGTGGCGCGAGGATCCAAACTTGCTGCGGTGCTTTGGGAGTCAGAACGCGAAAACCGCGTGAGATTAGGCGCGCTAGTTGAAGATGAGCACCATCCGATGCTGCTCAAAACGGAACAGCAGCTCAACGAATATTTTGCCGGAACGCGAACCCGTTTCGAATTAGCACTGGATTTTCAGGGCACCGATTTTCAGCAGCGTGTCTGGCAGGCGTTGCTGGCTATTCCATTTGGTGAAACGCGCAGTTATACCCAGATAGCGCAGGCGGTGGGCAGTCCAAAATCCGTGCGCGCGGTAGGTGCGGCGAATGGCCGTAATCCTCTCTCTATTATTGCACCATGTCATCGTGTGATCGGCGCGTCAGGCGCACTGACCGGATTTGCCGGCGGGCTGGAAGCCAAAACGTTCCTGTTAACGCTGGAAGGCCATACGTTTTCGACCCCCGTTCTCGATGCCGACAAACATCAGGGCAGTTTCTCATTTTGAAAAATTCATTTTATTTTTTCTAACAATTCAGCCAAGGTGGCGACAGCCCAGCTTTCATCGCTGTTTGCATAACACCACAGCCCTCCTTATGAATGAGCGGCAACTTCTTGCGCGCATTCCTGTACAGTTTTTGCTATCTTCAACAAAATTCAATTTTGCAGTGCAGCGTTTGCAGACAGAGTTTATTGATTGGTTTTGCAGAGAAAATCGGAACAATCGCAAGACGATTGGCGGGATTCAGGCCCACAGTGCGCTGGTTGCTACAAGCCAAGGCGGTAGCGTGGAAGGTTGAAATACATTCATTCAGCCTGCTTGTTGAAAAATCTATAATCTGAACCCTTCCCTGTGGCATTATCAGCCTTGGCATCTGATTTATATCGTCAAAGGAAAGGGGTAAACCCGATGGCCAAACCTTTTAAGCCGACATGTTTTAAGCTGACATGTTTTAAACCGACATGCACAGCGGCGTTTTTTGCCCAAGCCTGCGGCAATTTCTGATTTATGCCTGCCGTATGGTGAATTTGATCTGCTTGCCTGATACTACAATCATTCAGGGACGTTTAAGTTTCTCTCCCTCGCGCTCTTTTTCTAATCCAGTGCCAATGACGGTAATAGATGATGCAGGTAGGCGGGTATAAGTGGAATATTCCTTAAACCTCTAAGCCACAAGACAGCAAATGTGGTCTGGTAATACAACAGGGGACAAGGGTGATAGCGCGTCCTTTCCAAAACTTGACTCTAACTATTGAATGAAATCAATGACAAAAAAACATGTAATCAAGTTGACAGCCGTAGCTGTTCTTGTGGGTTTACTTAGTGGGTGTACCGTAGTGCCTGGTCAGGGATTGAACAGCATCGGTAAAAATGTGGTCGAACAGCCGGACAGCAACGCCAACTGGGATAAAAAAATCAACGTTTATCCAATGACGCCGGAGCTGGTCCAGCAAATGCGTCCGTTGAAAGTCCTGTCGCGCCCTAATCCTGAGTTAGATGCGCTAATCAACCGCTACGAATACCGTATTGGTATTGGTGATGTGGTCGCGGTTACCGTTTGGGATCACCCTGAACTGACCACGCCTGCCGGTCAGTATCGCAGTGCCGAAGACAGCGGTAACTGGGTCGGTGCCGACGGCGATATTTTCTATCCTTATATCGGCAAAGTGCACGTCCTGGGTAAAACCATGGCCGAAGTTCGCGCGGATATTGCCAAGCGTCTCGTGACTTATATCGAAAGTCCTCAGGTTGACGTGAGCGTTGCGGCGTTCCGTTCGCAAAAAGCCTATATTTCCGGCGAGGTGGCCAAATCAGGTCAGCTGCCAATTACCAACATTCCGATGACCGTGGTTGATGCTATCAACGCCGCGGGCGGACTGGCTGCCGATGCCGATTGGCGCAACGTCATCTTGACGCACGACGGTAAAGATCAGGTTATTAATCTGGCTACGCTGCTGCAAAAAGGCGACCTGATGCAGAATCACCTGATGTATCCGGGCGATATTCTGTATGTGCCGCGCAATGACAGCCAGAAAGTCTTTGTGATGGGTGAAGTTGTGCAGCAGGCGACCATGAAAATGGATCGCAGCGGCATGACGCTGGCCGAAGCGCTGGGCAACTCTTCCGGCATCAGTCAGGTTGAAGCCGACGCTTCCGGCGTGTTCGTTATTCGCCAGATCAAGGGTGACAAACAGGGCCGTATCGCCAACATTTACCAGCTGAATGCGAAAGATGCGTCGGCGATGGTGATGGCGTCGCAGTTCGAGCTCAAGCCGTACGACATCGTTTATGTGACGACCTTGCCGCTTGTTCGCTGGAACCGCGTGATTTCACAGCTGTTGCCAACGATCACCGGCACGCACGACACGCTGTTGACGCTGCAATATTACAGAAACTGGGGCTAACCTATGTTTCAATCGGTATTGGTTGTCTGCACTGGAAATATCTGCCGTTCACCGACGGCAGAGAGACGGCTTCGCCAGCTGTTGCCTAACAAGAAAATTGATTCGGCTGGCGTAGGTGCTCTCATTGGTCATCAGGCCGATCAGCAGGCTTCCCTTACCGCCGAAGAGCACGGACTTTCGCTGGAAGGGCACAAAGGACAACAGTTCAGTGCCCAACTGGCTCGCCAGTACGATTTAATTCTGGTGATGGAGCAGGCGCATATAGAACAGGTCTCGAAACAAGCAGCCGAAGCCCGTGGCAAGACCTTGTTATTAGGTCACTGGCTGGATAAAAAAGAGATCCCCGACCCGTATCGCCAAAGCCAGGAAGCGTTTGATTATGTTTATCAGCTCATCGACGAAGCCTGTGAGAGTTGGTCGACAAAGCTTGACGTTTAAGGGAATCGATAAGATTCCCTTTTTGTAGTACTTTTCTTTTTCTCAGGGACACACAATGCCTTTTTCCAAAAATTTTTGGATCACTTCTGCGTTAATTTTTTCTGACTTTATCAGTTTCGTCCTCTCTCTTTATCTTGCGCTTATCGCGGTTGAACTTACCTCAAGTCATTTTGAAACCAATGTGCCAGGCGATATCAATAGCTGGATTGGAATACATTGGCTCATGGCCGGTTTTCTGGTTATCTGGATTGGCGCGCGTCTTCGCCACTATTTTTATCGCAAGCCATTTTGGTCCGAACTTAAAGAAATCCTGCGTACGGTGATTATTTTTGCCATTGCCGAAGCGGCGATCGTTGCCTTGCTCAAATTAGATTTCTCCCGTTATTTATGGAGTCTAACTTGGGTATTAGTGGCGATACTGGTGCCGTTTGCGCGAATGATGACAAAAGTTGTGTTGCATAAGCTGAACCTGTGGCAGCGCCCGACCTATATTATCGGTAACGGCAAAAACGCGCTGGACGCTTATAAAGCTATCAGCGAAGAGAGCAACATGGGTCTGCGAGTGATCGGCTTTATCGCCGAAAAACTGTCGGAGCCATCAACTCATACGCTGGCCGGATTACCGGTACTGCACGTTGATACTGAATGGCTGGAGAGCGGCATCGATAAACAAATGCAGTTTATGGTTGCGGTTGAAAACGATGAGGGTGAAATTCGCAGCGCCTGGCTTCGCCAGTTTATGATTAAAGGTTTCCGCTACGTCTCCGTTATTCCAACGCTGCGCGGTATGCCGTTGGACAGCACGGATATGTCCTTTATCTTTAGTCATGAAGTGATGATTCTCAGGGTTCACCATAATCTGGCAAAGCTCTCTTCCCAGATATCAAAACGGATATTCGATATTCTTGCCTCACTGGCGTGTATTATTCTGCTTTCCCCTGTACTTATTTACATAAGTCGCAAAGTTAAAAAAGATGGCGGACCGGCTATTTATGGGCATGAGCGCATTGGCAAAGGCGGCGTGCCTTTCAAATGCCTGAAATTCCGCTCAATGGCGATCAATTCCAAAGCGCTGCTCGAAAGTTTATTGGAGAGCGATGCCGAAGCCAAGGCCGAATGGGATCAGACCTTCAAATTAAAAAACGACCCGCGTGTGACAAAAATAGGTGCCCTTTTACGCCGCACCAGTCTTGATGAATTGCCACAGCTATTCAACGTGCTGAAAGGGGAAATGAGCCTCGTCGGACCAAGACCGGTAATTTATGCAGAATTGGAACGCTATCAGGAACAAATTGATTATTACCTGCTGAGCAAGCGGGAATGACAGGTTTATGGCAGGTTAGCGGACGCAGTGATGTTGATTACGAGACGCGCGTCTATTTCGATGTCTGGTACGTTACTAATTGGTCTATGTGGAATGACATCGTTATTCTTTTTAAGACTATCGGTGTTGTCTTAAAAAGAGATGGCGCTTATTGATAAACAGCCGCTGTAGTGATTAATCTTGAGGCGGCTTATTCCGATTTATCTGTAAATGAACCTGCTTAGGCAGGTTTTTTTACGCCTGTAATATTTTATCTATAAACTACAGGAAGACTTAATGGTGCATTAAAAACAGCCTGCTGTTGGGCCCTCGAGGAGGAGGTCTAAAAATCATGCGCTTAGAAAAATTTCTTCAAATGCCAAAGCGGGATGTCATGTGTCCAGTATAAGCTATGCTTAACTAAATCGGTCAAAAGCGTACAGCTACAGAGTTATTGTGAAATTCATTTTTTTCAGTAATATAGAGTGAAATCTCACCACAAAAACTCCTGATGTCTGGTCGTAAACCGGTTAGATTTTACATGAGCTAAACGCAGTTTTAGCTGTTGATGAGCGAATACAAGCGTTGATGGCAAGCTTGAGAGCGAGAGCAGAAATCGGGTTAAGCGGTCCTTTAACCCATTAATTTTTTGTCTCATCCTCAAGTCCAGCAAGGGTATTTAGTTCGTCCTTTTTTTGAAGAGCAAGGTTAACTTGCCGAGTGTGATAGCCAGGGCGTAAATTCGACATATTTCCCTTAAGGGCATATGTCCTCCATGATCGAAGACAGGCAGACAATATGACGAGTTTCGGTAGGAAAACATTACAATATAGTGCATCTGTCACTTCAGTAATTCAAAGACTGTCCGATATCTTGACTATATCTTTTGGTTTGTATATTACGCGTTTGTTTTTCCATGAAGCATTCATGTATCAAGATATAATCATGGTATTGGCCTCGATAATTGTATTCCAAATGATTGGCGGCTTTACCGATTTTTATCGCTCTTGGCGCGGCGTGAGGATTGGTTTCGAACTTAGAGTCGTGCTGCAAAGCTGGGTATTAAGCGTTTTAGTGACTTTCGGCGCATTATCCTTGGTGCGTATTGTCAATGAGAATCTTATTGTTTGTGCCACCTGGTTTATCATTGTTTGTTTAGGTTTAGTAATTTCTCGGTTAATTATTCGTTATGTCATCGGCCATCTGCGAAATAAAGGCTACAATACGCGCAATGTCGCCATAATGGGCGCATTCACGCCGGGCATTAAATTAGCAGAATCATTACGCGATGCGCATTGGATGGGATTCAGGGTCGTCGGTATTTATGACGATTGTGATGTTCCTGCCGACACTGACATCCCGAGAGTGGGCGATTTTAAACAATTAATCCACGATGCTCGTCTGGGTAAAATCGATCGGGTTTATATCGCGCTGCCGATGACTCAGGAAAAAATCATTAAAGAAGCCGTCGAAGAGTTGTCGGATTCTACCTGTTCCGTTGTACTGATCCCCGATGTTTTCACCTTCAATCTGCTTCATGCGCGTACCGATGAAATAAACGGTGTTCCTGTCGTTTCACTGTTTGATACGCCGATGATTGGGGTCAACCGACTGATTAAGCGTCTGGAAGACATTATTGTCTCCATTATCATCCTGACCTTTATTTCACCGATTCTCCTACTGATTGCTATTGCCGTTAAAGTGACGTCGCCGGGTCCGGTGATATTCAAGCAGCAGCGTTATGGCATTGACGGTAAAGGTATCGCCGTCTGGAAATTCCGTAGCATGGTGGTTATGGAGAATGGCGATAGCGTGATTCAGGCGACCAAAGGCGATGCGCGTATTACCAAACTTGGCAGTTTCTTGCGCCGTACTTCTCTTGATGAACTGCCGCAGTTTATTAACGTGCTGAAGGGCGATATGTCGATTGTGGGTCCGCGTCCTCATGCGGTGGCGCATAACGAGCTCTATCGGACGATGATTAGCGGATATATGCTGCGTCACAAGATGAAGCCTGGAATTACCGGCTGGGCACAAATCAACGGCTGGCGCGGCGAAACCGACACCCTCGACAAAATGGAAAAAAGGGTCGAATTCGATCTCGACTACATTCATAACTGGAGTCTGGGTCTGGATTTAAAAATTATCTTTTTGACCATCTTCAAGGGCTTTGTACATAAAGCCGCTTACTAAGATAATCTTTATTCCACACTGAATCTGCTTCTAAAAGATAAATGGCCGCATACTCTGCGGCCATTTTTTTGTGATAATTTTTGTCGCTTTTTCACCCCAAACTGGCTGAGAGTAGCCCGTTAGGAAGAGGGGTAGATCAATGACGTTGCTGACGCTGGCTCAGCCAGTAACCATGCAAGTTCAGCGCCGCAGGTTTTAACTCTTCGATACTGGCCTCGATTTGCTCTTCCGACATCTCTTCGAGCGCAGACATATTATCTTCGTGACCGTGAAGGGCAATTAAGTCAAGCGAAGGCTTGAAGGCTTCCGGTAATGTGGACCAATCATCCAGCGCCACGCCGCGCATATAACCGAAGCACCATTCATCGACAATCGTATAATCCGTATCGTCTACCGTGTGCTCGCCAAATAGCGGTTCAAACTGTTCTGGATAATCATTGAGCCTGTCGGCGATATCATTCATGTGCTGGAAGGTGAGATCCATAAAGCGCGTCACCTCTTCCTGCGATTCCCAAACGGGAATAAATTCTTCACCGCCCCAAAGTGCGACCAGCCAGACGCTCGGCTCAATCATTTTTGGACCCGAGAGAATCGCGGTCAGCATACCGTCGAGTTCGGCAACGTCCATAACGGACTCTTCGCTGCCGTACTTGATAAGCACGTCTTCCAGCCATTCCAGCTCTTCTTCGTTTAGTGGTCCCTGATTCATGCGGTCGTCTCCTGCGGAGTAAATACGAAAGGTATGTGCGAATGATAGCGGATTTAGCGCAGCATTGGCTCAACAGACGTCAGGATTTTGTCCCAATTGATAAATATCAGAATGGCTGCAGCCGCCGCGATAATAAATAACCACTTTCCAAGCATATCTTCACCTCCAGTCCCCGAAAGTTTATGACCTTTCTAGTGTAGATGGGATGACGGGAAGGGGGAGAAAACGGCGGGCAATTTGTTGTTAGGGAGTTTGTCTTGTTATGTCGTTGAACTGGAAAAGGGGGGTAAGAGTTAACGTTCAGACAACAGAAGGTGCTTTGTCATTAAGTAATACCTAGAAGAGCCATCGATTGTGCGAAAGTGACAAATAGCAATGTGTAGCCAAGAAAATTCAGCTGAACCAGCCTTACAACTAGGAGTTTTCCAGAGGAATCAAAAATGGCCAAATATAATCTGAATTCTTCAGAAACGCTTTACCAACCTGGCTCCTCGGACAGCGTATTGATGAACAAGCTGGGAATTATCGATGAAGCAGAAATGGAAGCGCTAGAGTCGGGATTACTGCTGATGCTGTATGAGCAAATTTTTATAGAATCAGCCCCTATGACAGTACTAAATTTTACTCACATTGAAGAATGGCATCGGCATTGGCTAGGAAATCTCTACGATTGGGCAGGGCGATTGCGTAATGCTAATCTTGTAAAAGATGGCTTTAAATTTGCAGCCGCTGATCGAATCCCCCACCTCATTTCAGCCGTTGAAATACGTTATCTGCGTCGCTTTAAAGAACTTAACGCCCTAAGCCGATCGGAATTAATCTGTTATCTGGCTGAATGCCACGTGGAGTTTATCCTGATCCACCCATTCAGAGAGGGAAACGGAAGATTGTCACGTCTACTTTTTGATGCGCTGTCTGTTCAGGCGGGAACGGGATTACTGGATTATAGCCTTTGGGATGAACATAAAGCGTTTTATTTTAAAGCTATTCAGGCCGGGGTCTCGGGTAACTATAAGCCGATGATGCAGCTGGTTAACGATATTTTGCCGAATTAACGAGCTAAACCAATAGCCTTTGCTTTTGCTTGATACTGCTTGAGATTTTGTTCAATTTTCCGCACATCTTCGCCTGTTTCGATAGCCGTTGAACTCGCTACGGAGCGATAGATTTGCTGTTTGGTGATCTTAGCGTTGGTTGATCGATTTTGCATTATGTGGTCCTCATTTTACTTGTTGAGATTGTAGTGGGTGGAAAGGAGGCTTACAAGGTGGTTTATTAGATGGGGTTTGCTGAGAAAGAGCCCACCCTTCAGGTGGACCCAGTTGCTCAATCTTGGTATTTCGCTCTTGCTCTCAATTCCTGAATGTTCATTCCGCAGTGAAGGCGTTGATGTCCGCACATCCAGCATGAACAGTTGCAGGGCGTATGATATGCCTTACCGATATTGATAATAGTCGCGCCTTCAGGCCAGCTGTAAGCCGCATTATTATAGCGACCGCGTTTAGCTTTGAGCCTTTTCATATGATGATGACGCAGCGCTCGATTTCTTGTTTGCATAGGTAATCCCCGAATAAACCGTCGGGGCAGCCACACCTTCGTGTGACCGCCGGAACGGCAGCTCGGAGTGGAGGATTTTACGCAATGGATTCTCCTTTAATTACTTCGATAAAGATGAGGTATGCAAATTCTTAGCGGGTTTTAGCTTGTCTTCGACGCCAAAAATATAATATTACAGCAAGCACGATCGTTGGGATTACATGAAGGATAAAACCAATGATCCAGGCAGGGAAAAGATAGATCCCGCCAGGCGCATCGGGATCTTCTGTGATGGCAAGATAGGCGAGGTAATTCCACAGTAGAAACCCTGCGAAAATCCACAGCAGATATATTTTCCATCGGTGACGGTTTACAGATTCCAGAATCTTCATTGGCTATTCAATCCTTAAATAGCTGAGTCAGTGACTTTATTTTGTTTGAAAACGAGGGACTGTCAAGTGTGTCGGAGTTTATGGACAATCTGAGGTGAGAAAAAACGCAGCTGTCATTTTGCCGCCACTTCAATTTTAGGCAACAAAAAAGCCACTCCTTTCGAAGTGGCTTAATGTTCTGATTTAACAGCTAAAATTTGGTGGCCCCTACTGGACTTGAACCAGTGACCAAGCGATTATGAGTCGCGTGCTCTAACCAACTGAGCTAAGGGGCCGCGGTGCAGGATTATACGGTAGTTCGCCGTCCCAGGTCTACACTTCATCCAACTGTATGCGTGTTTTATGTCCAACTTTTAGCTTGTTGTTATTACTGCGAGTTTTTAGGATAACAACATTAAATACGGCTTAAGGTTTAAACATGATCACTGACATTATCAGCGCTAATCTTCGCGTGGTTTTCTGCGGCATCAATCCGGGATTGTCGACGGCACATCACGGCTTTCATTTTGCCAATAGCAATAATCGTTTCTGGAAGGTCATCCATCAGGCTGGATTCACCGAGCGACAGCTGAAGCCGGAAGAAGAGCAGCATCTGCTGGATGCCGGCTGTGGTATCACTATGCTGGTCGAAAGGCCGACGGTTGAAGCCTCAGAGTTGGCGCGTCTTGAGCTGCGAGAGGGCGGAGAGGCGCTGAAAACGAAAATGCTTCACTATCAACCGAAAGCGCTGGCGGTATTAGGCAAGCAGGCTTTTAGCAGTGCGTTTGGCATTCGAAAGGTGGCGTGGGGACGTCAGGAACTGATGATTGATGAAACGGAAGTCTGGGTATTGCCGAATCCGAGTGGCCTCAATCGCGCAACGTTGGACGAACTCGTTAAAAGCTACCGTGAGTTGTTTGATGCCATTAAATAGCGCCTCGGGGCTTTAGGCTCGCTTTCAGAAAGCTTTTCTCTATACTCATTCCGGCTAAGCGCAGGAAAAGAGAGATAAATAGCGGCAATAAAAAAGCCCCATCGGGTTATTCCAGATGGGGCTTTACGTTTGGCAGTGACTTAAGTGTTAACTCAAAACCACTGACTTTCGAAGATTAGCGATTAATCATCGAGGAAGCTGCGCAGAACTTCGGAGCGGCTTGGGTGGCGCAGTTTGCGCAACGCTTTCGCTTCGATCTGACGAATACGCTCACGGGTAACGTCGAACTGTTTGCCCACTTCTTCAAGCGTGTGGTCAGTGTTCATATCGATACCAAAACGCATACGCAACACTTTCGCTTCACGCGCGGTCAGACCGGCAAGCACGTCGTGCGTTGCTGAACGCAGGCTCTCGGAAGTCGCAGAGTCCAGCGGCAGCTCGAGGGTAGTATCCTCGATGAAATCACCCAGATGCGAATCTTCATCGTCGCCGATTGGCGTTTCCATGGAGATAGGCTCTTTGGCAATTTTCAGCACTTTACGGATCTTGTCTTCCGGCATCAGCATGCGCTCGGCCAGCTCTTCCGGCGTCGGCTCGCGACCCATTTCCTGCAGCATCTGACGAGAAATACGATTAAGTTTGTTAATCGTTTCAATCATATGCACCGGAATACGGATGGTACGCGCCTGGTCGGCGATAGAGCGGGTGATAGCCTGACGGATCCACCATGTCGCATAAGTCGAGAACTTGTAACCACGACGGTATTCAAACTTGTCTACCGCTTTCATCAGGCCGATATTACCTTCCTGAATCAGGTCGAGGAACTGCAAACCGCGGTTGGTGTATTTCTTGGCGATCGAAATAACCAGACGCAAGTTGGCTTCCACCATCTCTTTCTTGGCGCGACGCGCTTTCGCTTCACCAATCGACATGCGACGGTTGATATCTTTAACCTGCTCGATGGTCAGACCGGTTTCTTCTTCAATCTGACGCAGCTTTTGCAGGCCGCGCTGCACATCTTCAGTCACTTCTTTCAGTTTTTCAGACCATGGCTTAGCCATTGCCAGTGCTGCATCGAACCAGGTTTGATTGGTTTCGTTGCCGGCAAACAGGTTGACGAAGTTTTTCTTCGGCATTTTGCACTGTTCAACGCACAGCTTCATGATCAGACGTTCCTGAGCACGAACGCGATCCATCATGGAACGCATGCTGTTTACCAGGAAATCGAACTGTTTTGGCACCAGACGGAACTGCTTGAAGACTTCGGACAGCTTCAGGATCTCTTCTGCAGAGCTCTTGTGGCTGCGGCCGTTCTTCTTGATGACGGAGCGGGTCGCTTCATGCTGTTCACGCAGTTCGGTGAACTTCTGGCGCGCCAGCTCAGGGTCGATGCTGTTGTCATCTTCTGCATCGTCGTCTTCGTCTTCATCGTCGTCTGAATCGTCCAGCTCTTCGTTGGACAGCTCAGAACCGACGTGCGTCGCGGTCGGTGCAATATCTTCTTCTGCGTTAGGATCAACAAAACCGGTGATCAAATCTGACAGGCGCGCTTCCCCTGCTTCAACACGGTCATATTGCTCTAACAAATAGGTGATAGCTTCAGGGTATTCGGCAACCGAACACTGAACCTGATTGATACCGTCTTCGATACGTTTGGCGATGTCGATTTCGCCTTCACGGGTCAGAAGTTCAACGGTACCCATTTCACGCATATACATGCGGACAGGGTCGGTGGTACGGCCGATTTCAGATTCTACGCTTGAGAGCACCTGCGCTGCTGCTTCTGCTGCATCTTCGTCGGTATCAGGTCTATTTTCGGCCAGCATCAAGTCATCGGCATCAGGCGCTTCTTCAAGAACCTGGATACCCATGTCGTTGATCATCTGGATGATGTCTTCGATCTGGTCGGAGTCGACGATATCTTCCGGCAGATGGTCATTGACCTCAGCAAAGGTCAAATAGCCTTGCTCCTTACCACGGGTGACAAGTAGCTTAAGCTGTGACTGCGGGTTTTGCTCCATAAGACGGTATCCACACTTCAGAGTATTGGGTTGGTGTCGGTCGGCGAAACCGCCAACAATAACATTTGGGGCGTATTTGATTTCGCCGCGGCCCACTATGGCGGCATTCGGCAGGGGTAGCATCCCCTACATTTAGCGGCACTTAAGCCGTGTATATTTGTTAACGCTTTGTCCTTGGCACTTCAATACCAATGACGTTGCGTGCCTTTTAAAAGGGGAAACTTTCGTTCCTCTCTAAAAGGAAATGTTGTTTAGCTCTTTCTGGCGCGCGCTTCGTTGATGGCTCGGACTTCTTCCCGCTCTTCGGCAGTCAAGCCTTCGGTTCGTGAGCGGGCAAGCAGGGTGTCCAGTCGTTGCAACAGTGCCGAGTCAAATAAATGGTCCAGCGCGTCCAGGAATGTTTTTTCTGCAATGTCCCTATCTGCTATATCGTCCCACATGGCGAGAATTTCAAGCTGTGGGCCGAATTTATTATCGCGATACATCTCCAGCAGCTGGCCGGTTTTCAAGCCCGGCTGCGCGTTACAGATATCGGCCAACTCTTTCAGCAGATCGAGGCCCGGAATTTTTGATTGCTCTAAACCTTGCAACGAGGGTATAAGTGTAGCCAGTTGTGGATTTTGTACCAGCAACCCTATCAGTATACGCATGGTTGTGCGTTTTAGCTGGGGAGCCTGGTAGCTATTTGCACTTTCAGCCGGTTTCGGCATCAGTTTTTCCAGCTGACTATCATCTAAAATTCCGAGCTTATTGCCTAACTGTTGACGCAGATAGAGCCGTAACGTCTCGCCCGGAACCTGACTAATCAGCGGCAGCGCCAGCATACTCAGCTTGGTGCGACCCTCCGGACTGCTCAAATCAACCTGCGGCATCAGCGTGTCAAACAGGAAGGTCGAGATCGAATGCGCCTCTTCCATTCGCAATTCGAAAGCCTCTTTCCCTTCTTTGCGCACCAGCGTGTCAGGGTCTTCACCATCGGGTAAAAACATAAACCGCAGCTGGCGACCATCCTGCAAATAGGGCAGGGCAGTTTCTAATGCACGCCACGCGGCTTCTCGACCTGCACGGTCGCCGTCGTAGCAGCAAATTACGGTATCGGTCGCGCGGAACAACAGCTGAATATGTTCAGCGGTGGTCGAGGTTCCGAGCGAGGCGACGGCATAATCGATGCCAAACTGCGCCAGCGCGACGACATCCATGTAACCTTCAACCACCAACAGGCGGGGAGGCGTAGGCTGATGCTTCTGCGCTTCATAAAGGCCAAACAGCTGGCGACCTTTATGGAAAATCTCGGTTTCCGGTGAGTTGAGATATTTGGGTAAGGCATCGCCCAGCACTCGGCCACCAAACGCAATCACCCGTCCACGTTTATCACGGATCGGAAACATAACGCGTTCGCGGAAACGGTCGTAAGTTCGCCCTTGTTCGTTGGTGATCAACATGCCTGCGTCGGTCAGAGAGCTTCTGTCGTCTGCGGTTTTACCAAAACGTTTTAACGCGTTGTCCCACCCGGGAGGGGCGAAACCGATGGCAAAATGGTTGATGACCTCATCGCTTAAACCGCGTTGAGCCAGATACTCGCGAGCAGGTGCGCCGGCGGGTTGTTTAAGTGACTGCTGATAAAACTCGCTGAGCGGTTCCATCAACTGATAAAGACTTTGACGCTGATGGCGTTCCATCGGGGTAGGGCCGGTGCCAACTTCATACGGCACTTCCAGACCTTGCATGGTCGCCAGTTCCTCGATGCATTCGACAAACTCTAACCTGTCGTAATTCATCAGGAAGTCGACGGCGTTACCGTGAGCGCCACAACCGAAACAGTGATAAAACTGCTTATCGCTATTTACGGTGAATGAGGGTGTTTTCTCATGGTGAAATGGGCAGCACGCGTGGTAGTTCTTGCCTTGCTTTTTGAGCTTTACACGCGCATCGATTAAATCGACGATGTCGGTGCGAGCCAGCAAGTCATTGATAAATACGCGCGGAATTCTCCCAGCCATAAGCCCCTTACTCACTTACCCTACGTCTTTCGCAAGGCCGCTTTGAAAACAGGCTCGCGAAATCTATTGGGTACAGCCTATAAACGAGAACAAGCCGCGCATTCCTTACGGAAAGCACGGCCTTCGTATGCTACTACTCGGTCTGTGCGCCATAAAAACACTATGGCGCGATTGGGGTTACCCCCGAAAAATTAATACAGACGAGTGCGACGTGCGTTTTCGCGAGCCAGTTTCTTGGCGTGGCGTTTTACTGCAGATGCTTTAGCGCGTTTACGTTCGGTAGTCGGTTTTTCATAGAATTCGCGACGACGAACTTCGGCCAGAACACCCGCTTTTTCGCAGGAACGCTTGAAGCGACGCAGAGCTACGTCGAACGGCTCGTTTTCACGTACTTTAATTACAGGCATGTGCCTCTCACCTCGATAAAATCGGTTTGTTTGCTAGCGTTGTGCCAGCACATTTCAAAATGGTGCGGAATTTTACTCCAATTTGCCCAGCCTTGTAAAGCCCAATGGCAAATTGAAACGGGCGTAATACAATCCAGTTGACGGGGACTGTGCGCCTGCTTTTGCGTCGGCAGGCGATTATATACCAATCAACTCGAATTGCTCACGTTTAATCAATGTTTTGCATAAAAGCGCGGTTTTCTGCTTGCTAAACGCGCGTTTTGGCCATGACAGGGCGTTCTGCTCGGCGGGTTGTGTGCTAGAATACGCGCCGCGAGTTGGCGCGAAAACCAGATGGAAAGAGTGATGCGAGTACTAGGTATAGAAACGTCCTGTGATGAAACTGGGATTGCAATTTACGACACCGAAAACGGGTTATTGGCTAACCAACTGTATAGTCAGGTAAAAGTGCATGCTGATTACGGCGGTGTCGTGCCGGAACTGGCTTCGCGCGACCACGTGCGTAAAACGCTGCCGCTGATTAAAGAAGCGCTGAAAGAGGCGAATCTGACGCCGCAAGATATCGACGGCGTGGCTTATACCGCCGGTCCCGGACTGGTTGGCGCGCTGCTGGTTGGCGCCACTATTGGCCGCTCGCTGGCCTTCGCCTGGAATGTGCCGGCCATTCCTGTGCATCACATGGAAGGCCACCTTTTAGCACCAATGCTGGAAGATAATCCGCCTGCGTTTCCGTTTGTTGCGCTGCTGGTTTCTGGTGGCCACACGCAGCTGATTAGCGTGACGGCGATTGGTGAATATACGCTGCTCGGCGAGTCTATCGATGATGCCGCCGGTGAAGCCTTTGATAAGACGGCAAAACTTCTGGGGCTCGATTATCCGGGCGGCCCGTTGCTGTCGAAGATGGCGCAGCAGGGCGTGGCCGGACGCTTTACGTTTCCGCGTCCAATGACCGATCGCCCCGGGCTGGATTTCAGTTTTTCCGGCCTGAAAACTTTTGCTGCCAACACCATTCGCGGTAACGAAAGTGACCCGCAAACGCACGCCGATATCGCGCGTGCATTCGAAGATGCCGTGGTCGATACGTTAGCGATTAAGTGCAAACGCGCGCTGGAGCAGACCGGTTTTAAACGTCTGGTGATGGCGGGCGGCGTGAGTGCCAACCGCACGCTGCGCAGCAAATTGGCCGAGGTGATGGAGAAACGCGGAGGCGAGGTGTTTTATGCCCGTCCAGAGTTTTGTACCGATAATGGCGCGATGATCGCTTACGCCGGCATGGTGCGTCTTAAAACCAGTCAAAATACCGATCTCGGAGTCACAGTTAGACCCCGATGGCCCTTGGACGAATTGTCGCCTGTATGATTTTGAATAAAATAAAAAACGACCCTTGAGGTCGTTTTTTTATGTCTGCTATTTGCCGTTGGCGGCTTTTCGGCCGGCGCGTTTTTCTTTGAGCCGGGTCCAGATTTTGGTTTCCTGTCCGCGCCAGAGCCGCTGAATGTTGTCGTGATGACGCAACAAAATCAGGCAGGAAAGCATAGCGACGGGGAAGGTGAACTGCGGTTTGAACCACCAGACATAAAAAGGGGCGATCAGCGCGCTGACGATGGCGCCCAGCGACGAATAACCGCTCAGCAACACCGTGAGCAGCCAGGTGCCGGTCATCAGCCCGGTGAGATCCCAGCCTATAGGCGCGATAGCGCCGAGCGCGGTCGCCACGCCCTTGCCGCCCTTGAAGCGGAAAAACACGGGGTAAATGTGTCCGACACAGGCCGCGATAGCCGTCAGGCCCAGGTACATCGGCGTCACGTTGAGCTTGTAAGCCAGCCATACCGGCAGCATGCCCTTGAGAATATCAAAGACCAGCACGCTCGCTGCTGCTGCCTTTCCGCCGACTCTGAGCACGTTGGTCGCGCCCGGATTGCCGGAGCCTTGGGTTCGGGGATCGGGTAATTTCGCCAGGCGGCAGACCAGAATAGCACTGGAAATCGAGCCGCAAAGGTAGGCGAAAATAATCATTCCAAGCGCGGTTGCACTCATAAAAGCAATTCCGTCTATTTAGGGGGTCGTTTAAAACACTACTTCTATGGATAATACGCACTTTCCGCTGGAAGTGGTATACCCATCATCTTCCATGCCGCCTATGCCATGGCTTTCGTTTAAGCCCAATTGAGAGAGACGCGTGATGGATATCGTATTTATCGAGCAACTAAATGTAATCACCACCATCGGCGCTTTTGAGTGGGAACAGACCATTCAGCAGAAATTGGTTTTCGATATCGAACTTGCCTGGGACAACCGAAAGTCAGCCCAAAGTGATGATGTAAATGACTGCCTGAGCTACGCCGACGTCAGTGATGCGGTAATTGCCCACGTGACTTCACAGAGCTTTGCATTGGTAGAGCGCGTCGCCGAAGAGGTGGCAAGTTTGCTGATGACCCGCTTTAACACGCCGTGGGTACGCATCAAACTGAGCAAGCCGGGCGCTATCGCTCACGCCGCCAATGTTGGGGTGATTATCGAACGTGGCGAGCTTGTTAAATAAAATTTTATATTAAATGATGGTTTTCGAAGCAAAACGTGAAAAACTGCTGTCACAATAATGCATTACTACTGGTTGGCTAGGTAGCGCCACTTTTGGGATTATGCAGGGCAAGGAAGAGTTTGCCCTAAGTCGTTAGAGCATTGCGCCGCTTTTAAGTGAACACTCTATTTAGGGCAGGGATTATTATGGTAACTGAAGGCCATCAGCTTCTTATTGCGCTGATTATGGGCATTGTTGAAGGGTTAACCGAGTTTCTTCCAGTCTCATCTACCGGACATTTGATTATTGCCGGCAACCTGATGGGCTTTAATGATGACAAAGCGAAGGTTTTCGAAGTCATTATCCAATTGGGTTCCATTCTGGCCGTCGTCGTGATGTTCTGGCGTCGTCTGTTTGGCCTGATCGGCATTCATTTTGGCAAGAAAGTCGAGCACGAAGGGATAGGCAAAGGGCATCTGACCTTAGGGCACATTTTGCTCGGCATGATCCCTGCGGTCGTGATTGGCCTGCTGTTTAGCCATCAAATCAAAGGGCTTTTCGAGCCGCGCTTTGTGATGTGGGCGTTAATCGTCGGCGGTATTTACATCCTGATTGCCGAAAAGGTGAAGCCGAAGTTTCCGAAATCAGTAGGTATTGATGACATCACTTATCTGCAAGCCTTTATGATTGGCTGCTTCCAGTGTCTTGCGCTGTGGCCGGGCTTTTCCCGTTCAGGTGCGACGATTGGTGGCGGGTTGTTAATGGGCGTGAGTCGCTATGCGGCGTCGGAATATTCGTTCCTGCTCGCGGTGCCGATGATGCTGGGCGCCAGTACGCTGGACCTCTATAAAAACCATTCAATTCTGAGCATGGCCGATCTGCCGATGTTCGCCGTCGGTTTTATCTCGGCCTTTGTGGTGGCACTGATCGCCATTAAAACCTTCCTGACGATTATCAAACGCATTTCGTTTGTGCCTTTCGCGATTTATCGTTTTATCGTCGCAGGACTGATCTACTGGGTGTTTTTAAGTTAAACCTCGATTACTGCAAACGAAAAAACCCGCCTCGGCGGGTTTTTCTTTTTGGCGAAACGAAAATGGCAAAACGAAAATGAGGGCCAAAGAATTTCGATTAAACATTAGCAGTAATAGACAATAGCACTTAAGGCTGGCGGGCCAGGATATCCTGCGTTTCGCGCCACTCGGCGATGGCGGCGATACGGCGTTTGCCCAGCTCCTCGCGGATTGCCATGCCTTTGAGGCCTGAATCGACTACCTCTTTAATTGATACACTGTTAGCGGCGTCAAACGCAGCCCGCAGATAATCGCCCTGCGGATAAGGATTACGTTCGAAACCGGTTCGGCCACGCGCGTCGGCTTCACTAGTCAGGATCATTTGCTGGAGCCGCTGCGGTTTACGCCAGACATCAATGGTATCGAACAGTTTTAGCAGCGTTTCAGGGCGCAGGCGCTCAACGGTATGGATCAGGTCGTGAAACTCGGCCACTAAGACGGCGAGGTCACGCACCGCCGTTGGCACGCGCAGACGTTGGCACAGCCCTTCGACCAGCTTCACGCCCGCAGGCCCGTGGCCGTGATGGCTGGGCCACAGCTCCGGCTTAGTCAGACCTTTACCCAAATCGTGACACAGCGCCGAGAAGCGAATATCCACGTCAGGACTCAGCTCGGCGGCAATCTTCAGCGTCATCAATGTATGAATGCCGGTATCAATCTCGGGATGCCACTTGGCGGGCGCGGGCACGCCGAACAGCGCGTCGACTTCCGGGAACAATACTTTCAAGGCGTTACAGTCGCGTAACACCTGGAAATAAACCTGCGGATCTTGCGTTTGCAGCGCCTTCTCAGTCTCTTTCCACACTCTTTCAGGAGTGAGAGCTTCCAGTTCGCCGCTAGCCGCCATTTCAGTGATTAACGCCTGCGTTTCCGGTGCGATAGTGAAACCGAGATGAGCAAAACGCGCGGCGAAGCGGGCGAGGCGTAACACGCGCAGAGGATCTTCGCCAAAAGCATCGGAAACGTGGCGTAAAATACGCGCCTCGATGTCCGCCTGTCCGTGGTAAGGATCAACCAGTTCGCCGTCGGCGCTGCGGGCGATAGCATTAATGGTCAGGTCGCGGCGCATTAAGTCCTGCTCCAACGTTACGTCGGGCGAGGCGTAGCAGGTGAAACCGTTATAACCGGCACCGGATTTGCGTTCGGTGCGGGCGAGGGCGTATTCGTCGCGGCTGACAGGATGCAGAAACACCGGAAAATCTTTGCCAACCTGTTGATAACCAAGATCAAGCATCGCTTCAGGCGTGGATCCGACCACCACCCAGTCTTGCTCACTGACGGCAAGGTTTAACAGACTGTCGCGGACGGCACCGCCGACCAAATAGATTTTCACGGGCTAACTCCTGAGAAATATGACCAAGACAAAAAAGAATTTACCCGCTTATTGTAGCAAATTTGTTAATGGAATTGTGGGGTAAACTGGGTTTACGTCTGTATGACAGCAACGCGAAAAGGCACACGCGGTGCCTTTTCTTTAGAACTTGTGGAAAAAAGAGCAGGAAGGAGAGTTCGAGAACTCAGCTCATCCAGCGATCTTTTTTCTTCCGGCGCGGCACTAAGTGTGGCAAGAGCAGGCCGAGGATCAGACCAACACCCGCGACGCCGCCGCCGTACATAAACCATTGAAGAATAATGGTTCTTTGTTTGTCGTCGAGCTGCACGTTAACCGCGCTGACCTTCTTCTGCGCGACAATCAGCTGATTTTTTAAATCCTGGTTTTCGCTTTTCAGGCCATTGATAATGCCATCGCTCGAGGCCACTTTATGCTGCATCTCGGCGGTGCGCTGGTTCCAGCTTGAATCGATATTATTCAACTTGTCGGTCAGCGTTTTTACCTGCTGTTGCAGGTCGGGAACCTGAGTGCGCAGGCTCGGCGAGGTGCTCAGCTGGTCTAGCGGGATCCACGCGTCACGCCCTTTGGCATCAACGATTTGGCCGTAGTTAGTGCTGTTATTGACGTTTTTCAGGGTCACTTCATCACCTGAATTCAGCGTGCCGACAATACGGAACTGATTGCCCGGGCCGCTGTGGATGTAAGTGATCAGATCGTCGGAAATATAGCGCTTCTCATCTGCGTGAGCGCCCCAAGTGATGCCTAAAGCGAGCAAAGCGAAGCCAAAAAGGCGGAATTTATGCATTATTCGTCATTCTTCGTGGTTTGCGGGCCTGCGAATCAGTGCCCCGGCTTTCGATAAAATTCGTGAGGAACGATAGTAAGGGCAACAGTGTGACGACGCAACGCAAAAACCTAAATGAGAACTATCTTACAATCCCACGGAATGCGGCTTGCGCGGGGCGTGTGTGTTAGAATTGGTAAAAATTTTCCTGTTTAGCCTAGAAGCGGTGTAAAGCGTTATGACCATAGAAATAGAACTAAAATTTATTGCCAGTCCTGCGGCCATCGCCGAGCTGCCTGAACAGCTCTCTGCGTTTACCAGCCAGCACTCTGCCCCGCAGAAACTCACCAATATTTATTATGAAACCGCCGATAATCGTCTGCGCAAGCTGGACATGGGCCTGCGTATTCGCGGTTTCGACGACAGCTACGAGATGACCATTAAAACCGCCGGTAAAGTTATTGCGGGTTTACATCAGCGTCCTGAATATAACGTTGCACTTGATAAGCCTGAACTTGATATCAGCCTGTTCCCGTCCGATATCTGGCCGCAAGGTTTTGACGTTGCCGCGCTGCAAGCTGACCTCAAGCCGCTGTTCCGCACCGATTTTGTCCGCGAGAAGTGGGTAATCACTTACCAGCAAAGCGAGATTGAGCTTGGTCTTGATCAAGGCAGCGTGACGGCGGGCGAGCTTTCCGAGCCGCTGGCCGAAATCGAGCTTGAGCTTAAAGAGGGCAACACCGCCGATCTTTTAGCGCTGGCGACCGAACTGGGTAAAAATGGCGGCCTGCGTCTTGGCGGATTGAGCAAGGCGGCGCGCGGCTACCACCTGGCGCAGGGCGATCAGATTCGCGTTTCTCCGCCATTGCCGATTTATCGCGCTGAACCAAAAGCGACGGTAGAACAGGCGCTTAGCGGCATGCTTGAGTTGGGCCTGAGCCACTGGCAATATCAGGAAGAGTTATGGGTACGTGGCGACAAAACTGCCCGTATCAATGTTTTGCAGGCAGTTGAAACGGTGCGTCAGGTGCTGGTGATTTATGGCGGTTTGATTCCGCGTAAAGCCTCGACCGATCTTCGCGCACGCCTCACAGAGCTGGCTGAAAAGCTGGATAAAAAAGGTCTGGATGCAGAAGAAACTTGCCTGAATGCTGACTACCTGCAATGTAAGTTAGTACTTACTTCATGGTTGGCGAATCAGGAATGGAAACCTTTTGTTGATGACAAATCGCAGAAGAAGCTCGATAACTCGTTCAAACGTTTTGCCGACATCATGCTGGGCCGCACCGCCGCAGACCTGAAAGAAGCGTTTTCGCAGCCGCTGACCGAAGAAGGTTATCGCGATCAGCTGGCGCGACTGAAGCGTCAGATTTTGGCTTTCCATCTGCTTTCTGGTGCGTATCCGCTTGAAGAGTCGATGGTTTATATTACCGTGTGGACCGAACTGCAACAGGCGATCGTTCAGCAGCAGCACGCTTGGGAAGACTCGGCGCGCCAGCACGCTGTCATGCAACCTGCATTTTGGTTAAACGGACAACCTCGTTAATGACTAGCCCGGCCTGACGCCTCGTCAGGCCGAATATCGAAGGAAGCGAAGAATGTTGCCTCTCACCCCGCTGCTCGAGGCTCAGGCCGACAAGCTGCACCTGCGTTTCAAACAAAGCCAAGAACAACAGCAGCTTAACGATCTTCCCCCGCTAACCGATGACGCGCTGCGTATTTTAGCCAGCAGCGATTTTATCAGTGAGAATTTTATTACGCATCCGCAGTGGTGGCAGGCGATTTCCGCCCATCCGCCGCAGGTTGATGAGTGGCAAAATTATGCATCGGAACTCGCAGAAAGGCTTGAACAGGTGCAGGACGAAGCGGGGCTGATGAAGGCGCTGCGCCTGTTTCGCAAGGAAAAAATGCTGCGTATCAGCTGGTCGCAGGCCAACCAGACCAGCAGCTGCGAGCAAACGTTACAGCAGCTGAGCGTGCTGGCCGAGACGCTGATCGTCGCTGCGCGCGACTGGCTGTATGAGGCCTGCTGTCGCGAATGGGGCACGCCGGTTAACGCGGCGGGCGAAGCGCAAAAGCTGCTTATTCTTGGCATGGGCAAGCTGGGCGGCGGCGAGCTGAACTTTTCTTCCGATATCGACCTTATCTTCTCTTATCCTGAAAACGGCCAGACCCAAGGCGGACGTCGACAGCTCGAAAATGCGCAATTTTTCATACGCTTGGGGCAAAGGCTGATCAAAGCTTTGGACCAGCCCACCATTGACGGCTTCGTTTATCGCGTCGACATGCGGCTGCGCCCTTTCGGCGACAGCGGCCCGCTGGTGCTGAGTTTCGCCGCGCTGGAAGACTATTATCAGGAGCAGGGCCGCGACTGGGAACGTTATGCGATGGTTAAGGCCAAGCTGATGGGCAGCGCGGAAGACGCTACGAGTCTTGAGATCCGCAAGATGCTGAAACCCTTCGTTTTCCGGCGCTATATCGACTTCAGCGTGATCCAGTCGTTGCGAAATATGAAAGGCATGATTGCTCGCGAGGTGCGTCGCCGAGGGCTTAAAGACAACATCAAGCTTGGCGCGGGCGGCATTCGCGAAATCGAGTTTATCGTGCAGGTGTTTCAGCTGATTCGAGGCGGGCGCGAGCCTTTACTCCAGCAGCGCGCGCTGCTGCCGACGTTGAAAACGATTGAAACGTTGAATCTGCTGCCGGAAAATCAGGTGCAGCAACTGACTGAAAGTTATCTGTTTTTACGTCGACTGGAAAACCTTTTGCAGGCCATTGCCGACGAGCAGACACAAACGCTGCCGGGCGACGAGCTGAACCGCGCACGTTTGGCGTGGGGCATGAATTTTACCACCTACGCCGAGCTGCACGAGCAAATTGTTCGCCACATGCAGGCCGTGCGCGGCGTGTTTGACGAGCTGATCGGCGACGATACTCCCGACGCAGGCGACGACCCTCAGCTTGAGCTTTATCGCAGCTTATGGAGCGACGAACTCGACGACAACGACCTGCTGCCGCTGGTGGGCGAGCTATCGGAACAGGGTCGGGCGAATCTTCAGCGCTCACTCGCCAGTTTCCGGCAGGATGTCGACAAACGCACTATCGGCCCGCGTGGACGGGATCAACTCGACCAGCTGATGCCAAGGATGCTGGCGCAAGTGTGTACTTACCCCAACGCCGACATTCTGCTTCAGCGTTTAACCCTGTTGCTGCTCAATATTGTGACCCGAACCACCTATATCGAGCTGCTGGTGGAGTATCCGGGCGCGTTGAAACAGCTGATTCGCCTGTGTGCCGCCTCGCCGATGGTCGCCAACCAGCTGGCGCGTCACCCTATTCTGCTCGACGAACTGCTCGACCCGAACACGCTTTATCAGCCGATTGCACCCGAATCCTATCCCGACGAGCTGCGCCAGTATTTATTGCGCGTGCCGCCCGACGATGAAGAGCAGCAAATCGAGGCGCTGCGCCAGTTTAAGCAGGCGCAGCAGCTGCGCATCGCGGCGGGTGATATTGCGGGCGTGCTGCCGGTAATGAAAGTCAGTGACCATCTGACCTCGCTGGCCGAGGCGATTTTAACCGCCGTAATTCAGCAGGCGTGGGATCACATGCTGGCACGCTACGGCCAGCCTGCGCATCTTCAGCAGCGCGAAGGGCGCGGCTTTGCGGTGATCGGCTATGGAAAACTCGGTGGCTGGGAGCTGGGTTATAGCTCTGACATGGATCTGGTGTTTTTACACGATTGTCCGATGAATATCGTGACCGACGGCCCGCGTTCAATCGATGGCCGACAGTTTTATCTGCGACTGGCCCAGCGCATCATGCACCTGTTCAGCACCCGTACCTCCTCCGGGATTCTCTACGAGGTCGACGATCGCCTGCGGCCGTCGGGCGCTTCGGGCATGCTGGTCAGCACCATCACGGCGTTCAAAGAGTATCAACAAGAGAGCGCGTGGACGTGGGAACATCAGGCGTTGGTGCGCGCGCGCGTGGTGTACGGCAGCCCTGAAATGACGCAGCAAATCAATGCGATTCGCCGTGAGATCCTCTGCACGCCGCGCGATGGCGAGGCGTTGAAGAAAGACGTTCGCGAAATGCGTGAAAAAATGGTGGCGCATTTGGCGACCAAAAAAGGCGACGTTTTTGACCTCAAAGCCGATCCCGGCGGCATTACCGACATTGAATTTATCGCCCAATATCTGGTGCTGCGCTATGCCAGCGAAGAGCCGGAGTTGACCCGTTGGTCCGATAACGTACGCATTTTCGAATTGATGGCCAAATACCAGATAGTGCCGCCAGAGGAAGCCGAACAGCTAACCCACGCCTACGTGACGCTGCGCGACGAAATACATCATCTGGCGTTGCAGGAACATAACGGCAAAATTGCGGTCGATATGTTTGTCGCCGAGCGCGAGCAGGTCCGCGCCAGCTGGCTACGTTGGCTGGGCTGAGTGGTTTTATCACCATCCTTTTTCGCTTGTGATATTATCGCGCGCACTGTTTTAGGGATGACAACCTCATTTTTGGCTACGATTCGTTCATCTTTGTCTACGATGGGTTTATCGAGCCGGTTTGCCAAGTTTTATACCCGCGCATTTGAGTTTTCGCTCTGGATGCGTCGGGTTTACCTGTTTTGGAGTGTGGGATGAAAGTAACTTTGCCTAAGTTTGACCGTGCCGGAGTGTTGGTCGTAGGTGACGTAATGCTAGACCGCTACTGGTACGGCCCAACCAGCCGTATTTCCCCGGAAGCGCCGGTGCCGGTGGTGAAAGTCAATACCATCGAGGAGCGTCCTGGCGGCGCGGCAAACGTGGCGATGAACATTGCCTCTCTTGGCGCACGTTCTCGCCTGATTGGCCTGACGGGCGCTGATGATGCGGCCCGCGCGCTGAGCGAACGTTTAAATGAAGTCAACGTGAGCTGCGATTTCCTTGCCGTGCCGAGCCATCCAACGATCACCAAACTGCGTATTTTGTCGCGCAATCAGCAGCTGATTCGTCTCGATTTCGAAGAAGGTTTTGACGGAATCGATCTCGATCCGATGCTGGAAAAAATCAGGCAGGCGCTGCCGCAGACCGGCGCGATGGTGCTTTCAGACTACGCGAAGGGCGCGCTGAAAGACGTGCAGGCGATGATTCAGCTGGCGAAAGCGGCGGGCGTGCCGGTGCTTATCGATCCGAAAGGCTCCGATTTCGAACCGTACCGTGGCGCGACCTTACTGACGCCGAATCTGTCAGAATTCGAAGCCGTCGTTGGCGCGTGTAAAACCGAAGCGCAGTTGGTGGAAAAAGGCATGGCGCTGATTGCTCAGTTCGAGCTTTCCGCGCTGCTGGTAACTCGCTCCGAGCAGGGCATGACGCTGCTGCAACCGGGCAAACCGCCGTTGCATCTGCCGACGCAGGCGCAGGAAGTTTATGACGTGACGGGCGCGGGCGACACGGTGATTGGCGTGTTGGCGACCGTTTTGGCCGCCGGCAACAGCCTTGAAGATGCCTGTTTCCTCGCCAATGCCGCGGCGGGTGTCGTGGTGGCAAAACTCGGGACCTCGACCGTTTCTTCAATCGAGCTGGAAAATGCGGTTCATGGCCGTTCCGAAACCGGTTTTGGCGTAATGACCGAAGCCGAGTTGCAGATTGCCGTCGCGCAGGCGCGCCAGCGTGGCGAAAAGGTAGTGATGACCAACGGCATTTTCGACATTTTGCACGCGGGTCACGTCTCTTATCTGGCGAATGCGCGTAAGCTCGGCGATCGTCTGATTGTCGCGGCAAACAGCGATGCTTCGACCAAACGTCTGAAGGGCGAAACCCGTCCGGTAAATCCATTGCCGCAGCGTATGGCGGTATTGGCGGCGCTGGGCGCGGTCGATTGGGTTGTGAGTTTCGAAGAAGATACTCCGCGTCGACTGATCGCCGGGATCCTGCCGGATCTGCTGGTTAAAGGCGGCGACTATCAGCCACATGAAATTGCCGGTTGCGACGAAGTGTGGGCCAACGGCGGTGAAGTGAAAGTGTTGAATTTCGAAGATGGCTTATCGACTACGAAAATCATCAATCAGATCAAGTCGCAAGAATAGTTGGCGATCTGCTGATACAAAAAAAGGCTCACAGATGTGGGCCTTTTTTATCTTAATCGCTCGTCAAATAACGTCTAAAATTAGCCCGTTATTAGGCAATCGGCTTGTCAATCTTTGGCGTAGCGGCCGGTGAAGAAGCGGTGTTTGGCGCAGTAGAGGTTGGCGCGGCAAAGGTCTCGGCCTGCGGCGTGCTCATGGTTGGCGCGATAGGCGAGGTCGGTGGAGTTGGCGAGGTCGGCGTGGTTGGCACATTGTTGCCATTCGCCAGTTTGCCTTCAAGCTCGGCCAGACGCTGTTCCAGCAGGGTCAGCTTTTCACGGGTGCGCAGCAGCACCTGAGTCTGCACGTCGAACTCTTCACGGTTTACCAGATCCATGCGGCTGAACTGAGCCTGCAGAACCTGACGCACTTTCTTCTCGGTATCTTCCCCAAACTCGCGGATCCCTTTAGGCATCGCTTCTTGCACTTGGCGAGCAATTTGTTCAATTTTTTTAGTGTCGATCATCGTCGTTACCCTGTTTCAGAGAAGTGGCTTTCTATAAGTGTAATGCCTTAACGCCATTCTATAAACCTATCTAGCAGCTTTTAATAGCACAAAGGGCGCATTGCTCCCTCTATTCATTGGCGTTATAGTTGGCGTGCTTATTCTCAGGGCGGGGTGCAAGTCCCCACCGGCGGTAAACCACAGTAGACATTGATGAATCACATTTTCATCATCGTGGAAGCCCGCGAGCGCTTGCGTTTTCTTTCATTTGAAAGCGTAAGGTCAGCAGATCCGGTGTAATTCCGGGGCCGACGGTTATAGTCCGGATGGGAGAGAGTAACGACATTTTCGGGCTTTGATGCCCGCGACGTTATTTATAGCGCGACGTGCTATAGGCACGGCCATGCTATCTCCGCAAGACGCCCTGATTCTGGTAATCCATTTAAATTCAAAGCATTAATGAGGTTATTTTACCATGAATCAGACTCTACTTTCCGAATTCGGTACACCTGCTGAACGCGTTGAACGCGCGATTACCGCGCTGCGCAAAGGTCAGGGCGTGATGGTGCTGGACAACGAAAACCGTGAAAACGAAGGCGATATGATTTTCGCTGCCGAAACCATGACCGTCGAACAGATGGCACTGACCATCCGTCACGGCAGCGGCATCGTTTGTCTGTGTCTCACCGACGAACGCCGTCAGCAGCTCGAATTGCCGATGATGGTTGAACATAATTCAAGTCACTATCAAACCGGTTTTACCGTGACTATCGAAGCCGCAGAAGGTGTCACCACGGGCGTTTCTGCGTCAGATCGTCTGACCACTATCCGTGCCGCGATTGCCGATAACGCCAAGCCTGCCGACCTGAATCGTCCGGGCCACGTGTTTCCGCTGCGTGCGCGTGACGGCGGCGTGTTGACGCGTCCGGGCCACACCGAAGCCACGATTGATCTGGTCAAATTGGCCGGATTCCGCCCTTACGGCGTGCTTTGCGAGCTGACCAATGACGACGGCACGATGGCGCACGCACCAGAAGCCGTTGTTTTTGCCAATAAAAATAATATGCCGGTTGTTACCATCGATGATCTGGTGGCCTATTTGAAAGCTTAACCTCTTTCATCGTTAACACCGCTTTGTTAAACCCGGTTTGTTAAACAGCCTTAAAATAAGTAAATTTAAGGCTGGTTAATTAACGTTAATTTCCAGACGCAAAGTTAATAAAATAATAATTTTAATAAGATGTAATAAGACGATTTTAAGCACTCGTAATTACTAGGTTTAAATTAATACCCGTAGACTCTTACCATTCTTGAGTCACTGGGTATTGATAATGTCTTTCCGAAATCTCTTTGTTAAATTTAATTTTAAAATACTATTATTAATGCTGTTTTGTACCGCGTCATGCCTATCGTTCGGCTATAGTTTTAAACCTTTGCATTTACTGACGCTGTTTGTATTCCTGCTCACCGTTGCGAGCGCCTCCACGCTATCCTATAAAATACTCATTGTGTTTATCACTGGGATTTCAGTCGCTTATTTGCCTATTGGATTAACCTACGGCCCGATTGATTTTAATAGTGCGGTATCTTTTTTTTATACCGACAAGCAAGAAAGTTTAGGTTTTATTAGGGCTATTCCGTGGTTTTATTATCTTGGTCAATCGGCTTTCATTATAGTGGCTGTGCTTATTTTTAATTTAAAAATAGAAAAAATAAAATATAGAAAGCTGGCCATTTTATATCTGGTCATCTCTTTTTCCTCAACGCCAATAAGATTATATGCCAAAAACGGCGATATCACGTTTTTCAGTTCGGGAATACCTATATTGCGCGTCGTGACCAGTGCTATTGAAAATTATCGCGAGGTGGCAAAGCAAGATGCCGTGCTGGTAAAAGGCCTGGCAAAGCCCGATGATTGGGCGCCTACAGAGGTCGACTCTCATTATCAGCTCTATATTATAGTGATCGGCGAGAGTGTGCGCAGTGATTATATGCACGCCTACGGCTTTCCAGTGAGTAATACGCCTTTCATGAGCACTGCGCCCGGAGAAATTTTTACCCATTATATTTCAGCAGCGTCATCCACTCAGACTTCGCTAATGAATACTTTAGCGCTGCGTCGCGCGCAGCAGGCCAACATGAACAATGCCAACATGACCGATGCCGAAATTAATAATAATGTTATTACCCTGGCCAAAAAAGCAGGGATGGCCACGTATTGGTACTCTAATCAGGGGTCGTTAGGCGATAATGACACGCCCGTGGCGGCTATTGGAAAACATGCAGAACATTTTTTATTTCTAAAAAAGGGTGGTTATCTAGATGAAGAGGAAATTACTGACGCAAGTTTGCTGCCGAAAATTGAAAAAGGTATTAATGAGCAGAAAAAAACGCAGCTGGTGGTTATTCATTTAATGGGGTCTCATCCTGAAGCCTGTATGCGCACTCAGGGAAGATATAAAGAGTTTTTGCAGTCGCGTGAAATATCTTGTTATAGCCAAAGTATTCGTCAAACCGATAAGTTATTGTCAGACGTTGCTGACATGGCAAAGGCAAGCGGGAAAAAATGGTCGATGATCTATTTTGCCGATCACGGTCTAAGCTTTCAAAATGCGCATACTCAATACGCTCGATTATTGCACGGTAATAAATACAAGCAAAACTACACGGTGCCGCTGTTTATTACCTCTTATGACAGCACCCGTCGAGAAATTAACGCCCAGCCTAGAAGCGCACTGAATTTTCTGACCCTGTTTGCTCAATGGATCGGCGTTAAAGATAACCTCATAAAAGATCGCTGCGATATGCGTAGTAATACAGTTTGCGACGATCAGGACAGCATCATTAAATTTGATAAAAATATGGCGCAGTTTTCAACGTTACCCGCCGATGTGCCGGCGCACTAACAGCACGCTAAAGTTAGTCAAATTTATTGAATATCTTCATCACCGTTATCCGGCAGATTCAACGCCGCAAAGCGCGTAATCTTTTCCTTATCGAGCAGGCTGCCAGCGCCGCCTGCATCCCCTAAATTCAGGCGGTAAGGAAAATTTCATGACCTCTTCTCGTATGCCCGCGCTTTTTCTGGGCCACGGCAGCCCGATGAACGTGCTCGAAGACAACGTTTATACGCGCGCCTGGGAATCTTTGGGCAAAACGCTGCCGCGACCGAAAGCTATCGTGGCCGTTTCAGCGCACTGGTACACCCGTGGCACAGCGGTAACGGCGATGGAACATCCGCGTACCATCCACGACTTTGGCGCTTTTCCGCAGGCTTTATTTGATAAACGTTATCCGGCACCGGGCTCACCCGCGCTGGCGGCGCGCATTCAGGATTTGCTGGCTCCCATCGACGTAAAGGCAGACGCCAGCGAATGGGGTTTTGATCACGGCTCGTGGGGCGTGTTAATTAAAATGTATCCCGACGCCGATATTCCCTTGGTGCAACTCAGCATTGACGGCACCAAACCGGCCGAATATCACTATCAGCTTGGGCAAAAATTGGCGGCGTTGCGTGATGAAGGGGTGATGATTGTAGCCAGCGGCAACGTGGTGCATAACCTGCGGATGGTGAAGTGGGAAGGCGATGCGGAACCTTATCCGTGGGCCGAATCTTTCAATCAGTTTGTGCTAGATAATCTGCATTGGAAAGGCGAGGCGAAGGATCATCCGTTGGTCAACTTTATGCAGCAAGAGGGCGCGGCGCTGTCAAATCCGACGCCGGAACACTATCTGCCGCTGCTTTACCTGTTGGGAAGTTGGGACGGCGTCGAACCCATCACGCTGCCGACGCAGGGAATTGTGATGAGTTCGTTGAGCATGCTGTCAGTGCAGCTTGGCTAAAGCCGGATCGTCGGCGATCGTTAATCCACGATTACGTGGGGATAAAATCGCGACAGATCCTGAGTGATCAGCGCTTTATCTTCACGAAGTCCGATCCCGCACGGCGTGCCGTCAACAAGCCAGCTGCCAATCAGAGTATAGCTGTCGTTGTAGCGCGGCATCGGGCAATATTGCTGCACAATCATGCCTTCTTTTCCGTAAGGTCCTTCGGCGCTGGCGATTTCCTTGCCGTTTTCGATGATGCGGATATTCGCGCCTTCGCGTGAGAATAGCGGCTTAATCACGTAACTTTCCATCGGCGGATGCGCGTCGTCGGCGAAGTAGGATTCGAGCAGGTTCGGATGGTTCGGGAACATCTCCCACAGCAGCGGCAGCAGCGCTTTGTTGGAGATAATGGCCTTCCACGCGGGTTCCAGCCAGCGAACACCGGCATCTTCGAGCTTGGTTGAAAACGTCTCGCGGAACATAAACTCCCACGGATAAAGCTTGAACAGATTACTGATGATTTGGTCCTGCGGATCGGTAAACTGCCCGCGCTCGCCCAAACCAATCTCTTCTATATAGAGGAACTCGCTGGCCAACTCGGCTTCCAGCGCGCAATCCTGCAAATACTGCACGGTGCCGCGATCTTCTTCGGTGTCCTGACAGCAGGCAAAATGCAGCAGCGAAAAACCGTGTTGGGATTTCAGCTCGGCAAAACGCTCAATCAGTTTTTCCTGCATGCTGTTGTACTGATCGGCCTGCGGCGGCAGCTTGCCCGCGCTAATTTGTTCTTCAAGCCACAGCCACTGGAAAAACGCCGCTTCGTATAATGAAGTTGGCGTGTCGGCGTTATTTTCGAGCAGCTTTGGCGGATTCACGCCGTCGTAGACTAGATCCATCCGCGAATAGAGCGACGGCTGTTTAGTACGCCACGACGCACGCACAAACTCCCAAACGTGTTTGGGGATTTGGAATTTCGCCATCAGCGCGTCGCTGGCCACTACCTTGTCGACCACTTTCAGGCACATCTGATGCAGCTCGGCGGTGGCGTCTTCAAGCTGTTCAATCTGCGCCAGCGAAAACTGATAATAAGCCTCTTCACACCAGTAAGGCTCGCCGTACATGGTGTGAAAATTGAAGCCGAATTCCGTGGCCTTTTCGCGCCAGTCCGGACGCTCCTGAATTGCTACTCGTTTCATTCTCAGCCACCCATGCTGCGCGAAGGCGAGCGCAGGGTGGAAGCCGAGCTGCGCTGCATTGAGGTCTGTTTAGCCACGCTTTCGCCGAAGCCGCCACGCGTCACGGTGCTGGTTGTCGCGGGTTTTGGCGCCATCGCGGTTCTCGGCACGGTTACGCTGCGTCCGGTTGTGGCCGGGCCGTAGCTTTTACCTGCCGCATCGACAAACTTGCCGTTCGCCGGGCTGCTGGCGTTTTTCGAAGTAAACAACGGCTGCTGCGCGTATCCGCCGCCGCTCATCATTCGGCCCATCATAAAGCCGGCCATCAGTGGCATCCACATGCTGCCGCCCTGTTGCGATTCGGCAGACATACCGGCCTGAGCAGGTGCCTGAGCCGTTTGGCCAGGAACTTGAGTACACTGTGATTCGCCGAATTCGGCCACGCAGTCTGCGCGACTCGCATATTTAGGCGCCGTTTTCGCCGCTTCGACCTTGGCATCGTTAAACGCTTTAGTACATTGCGCGCTGGTCGACGGATTGGCCTTCGAGCAGTCGTCGGCATTTTGGTAAAGCGAAACATTTTCATCGCTTTTTTCACAGCCGCTCAGCATGAAAACGGCGCTAATCGCGACGGCTGCCGGTGTAATGCGCGAGCTGCGCCAGGTTTTGCGAAAATTCGCCAAATTGACGTTTTGTGTCCGTTTCATTTTATTGATCCCATCGTCGGGCGTGACCGCCCTTTACCCAGAGTAGGTTACATTTGTAACAGAATAAGAATAAGGTAAAGATGCTTACAATTAAAGCAGCAAAGGCCATCGTTACCAGACTTTACGTTCAGATGCAAAGAGGCGGGCAAAAATCACTTTTTGCTTTTGGCATTTATTTTCTTTCTGCATAAAAAACAAAACCGCCCTTGAAAGGCGGTTTTGAGAGGTCATATAACGACAGGAAGCAAGTAAACGTGGTGCGTGAAAAGCATCAATTGTGGAACGGATTGCCGCTGGTTCTTACGGGTTTTGCGGTCACTGGCGCGCTCGTGCGCTGCACCGGCGCGGCAGGAGCAGGCATGGCAATCACGTTGTTATTAGTGACATTTCCGTTGCTGACGTTTCTGTTATCGACATCGCTGGCAGCCTGTTCAACGGCCGCATTTTGCTGTGGCGTTTCGGGCGCGACCTGCTCAGGATTGGTTGCCACCGGTGTGCCCAGCACGCTATTTAACGAAAGCAGATCGTTTTCATTTAACGTTCCCAACGCCGATTTCACATTAAGCTGGTTGATCAAATAAGTGTATCGCGCGCTGGAAAGCTGCTGCTTGGCGTTGTACAGCGTGGTGGTGGCGTCGAGCACGTCAACGATGGTGCGCGTGCCGACGCGATAACCGGCTTCGGTTGCATCCAGCGAGCTTTGCGCCGATACCACGGCCTGTTTGTAGGCGTTGATGCTGCTGATCGACGCTGAAATATTATTGAACGATGAACGCACGGTCTGCACGACGCTACGATGCGCGCTTTCAAGCTGCTCGCTGTAGGTCACAAAATTATACTGCGCCTGCTTAACCTGTGAATTCACCGTGCCGCCGCTGTAGATAGGTACGGTCAGGCTCAAGCCGACCTGATTCTGCCCGGCGTCGGAGTCTTGATAGCTGGTCGCGTTACCGGTTCTTGAGCCGTTGTATTTGGTATTACTGATGCCGGTCGAGGCGGTGAGATCCAGCGTCGGCATGTGACCCGTCTCGTAATAACGGATTTGTTCACGCGCCAAGTCTTGCGACAGGCGAGCAGAGAGCAGGCTGAGGTTGCGGTTTTCAGCTTCTCTCAACAAATTGGCGACCGGTTCTGGACGCTGGGTGTTAAAAGTATTGATGTTTAATGACGCCAGCTGCGGATAGAAAACGCCGGTCACCTGACGCAACACTTCAAGCGCGTTGTCGAGCGTATTACGCGCCGTGACTTCGTTAGCCAGCACCGTGTCATACTCGGAGCGCGCGTTCTGTACGTCGGTGATCGCAACCAGCCCGACGTTAAAACGCTGGGTGGTTTGGTCAAGCTCGCGATAAATCGCCTGTTTCTGCGCTTCGGTATAGGAGAGCGAATCGATCGCACTCAAAACGTTGAAATAGGCCGTGGCAGTGTTCAAAATGAGGGTCTGCTGCGCGGTCTGGAAAGTCACGTCGGCGATACCGGCAGTTTTTTCCTGCAACGTGAGGGCGCGCCATTTGGACATATCAAAAATAGTCTGCGTTAACTGCAATGACCCGCTAGTCTCATTACTGTTTATGCCATTGGCATCGCGATAGCCATTGTTGTAGACATAATCGACACCCAATCCGAGCTGTGGCAGCAACGGACCACGTGTTTCATTGATTTTCTCGAATGCCGCGTCGCGCGTCGCGCCTGATGCCCGTAAATCTGGATTTGTCGCCAGAGCCTGCTGGTATACCTGCATAAGATTTTCAGCCTGGCTTACCGTGCTGAAGCCGCCGAGGCCCAGCGCGATGAGAAGAGGGAGCAGTTTCTTCATTTGCATTCCTTGTAGTGCAGCAATGTTATTATTTAATGCTGTCATTAAACCATAAAGGTATCGACGCGGATTCTAGCAGAGACCGATAAGCGGACTGCGTGGCCTAACGTGCCATCGCTCACGCGCGAATCCAAATCTACCACAAATAACCTTGATTATTATTACCGCATCGTCATCTAAATTTCGTGACGCGGTAATTAAAGACTTTCAATCGCTAACAGGGTGACATTTCATGGCTAAATTCAAAGACTCGCCAGTAAGCTTCGGCAAAAACGATCTCGAAATTCTCGCCGTTGAAAACCGCTATAAAGGCTTCTTCGCCATCAACGCCTACCGTTTTCGCCATCGCCTGTTTAATGGTGAAATGAGCAGGGAAGTGGTGCGCGAAGTTTTTGAGCGTGGACACGCAGCGGTTCTGTTACCTTATGATCCACACACCGACGAAGTGGTGTTGATCGAACAAATTCGCCTGCCCGCGCTGGAAAGCAGCGAAACGCCGTGGCTGCTCGAGATGGTCGCGGGTATTATCGAAGAGGGCGAAACGGTCGAAGATGTCGCCCGTCGCGAAGCCGCCGAAGAGGCAGGCATTGAAGTAAAACGCTGTAAACCGGCGCTGAGCTATCTGGCAAGTCCGGGTGGCACCAGCGAGCGACTTTCTATTATGGTAGGGGAAGTCGATGCCTCCAAGGCAGAAGGAATTCATGGGCTGGACACTGAAAATGAAGACATCCGGGTACACGTGGTGAGTCGGGAACAGGCTTATCGCTGGGTGGAAGAAGGAGCCATAGATAATGCCGCGTCGGTTATTGCCCTGCAATGGCTGGCGCTGCACCATGAATCTCTTAGAAAAGAATGGGTTGAAGAATGATAAAGCGCTACGTTCCCGATTTTCCCGAAATGATGCGCCTGTGCGAAACCAATTTCGCCCAGTTGCGTCGTTTGCTCCCTCGAAACGATGAAGTCGGGCAGACTGTGTCCTATCAGGTGACTAACGCGACTTACCAGTTAAAAATTCTGGAATCGACACGCTATACTTCACTGGTCGAGATTAGCCAAACGGCACCGGCGGTCAGCTACTGGAGCCTGCCTTCGTTAACCGTGCGTCTTTATCATGATGCGATGGTTGCCGAAGTGTGTGCGAGTCAGCAGATCTTTCGTTTCAAAGCACGCTATGATTATCCTAATAAAAAGTTGCATCAGCGTGATGAAAAGCATCAAATTAACCAGTTCCTTGCCGATTGGTTGCGCTATTGTCTGGCGCATGGAGCCATGCCAGTGCCGGTTTGTTAGACAGACTTCAATAACAAAGGATCGAATTTGGAAAGCCTGTTTACGCTGCCTTTGGTTGATGGGGCCAAAGTCAGGATACTTCAGATTACTGATACCCACCTCTTCGCAGGCGAAGAGCAGACTTTGCTGGGCGTAAACACGTTTCGCAGCTATCGCGCCGTGCTGGACGCTATCTGCGCACAAGGTCGCGAGGTCGATATCATTACGGCGACCGGCGATTTGGCGCAGGATCAGTCGCTCGAGGCCTATCACCATTTCGCTCGGGGCGTGAGTCGCATTGCCGCTCCCTGCGTTTGGCTGCCCGGAAACCACGATTTTCAACCGGCCATGGTTGATGCGCTGGCCGAGGCGGGTATTCGTCCTTCCAAACAGATTTTACTCGGCAATAAATGGCAGGTTCTGCTGCTCGATACTCAAGTATTTGGCGTGCCGCACGGCGAAATCAGCGAGTATCAGCTCGAATGGATGACGCGCTGTCTCGAGCAGTTCCCCGAGCGATTTACCCTGATTATGCTGCATCATCACCCGCTGCCGTCGGGCTGTACCTGGCTCGATCAGCACAGTCTACGCAACGCCCACACGCTGGCGGCGGTGCTGGAAGATTATCCGCAGGTTTCCACCTTGATTTGCGGACACATTCATCAGGAGCTGGATCTCGACTGGTATGGCAAACGGCTTTACGCCACGCCGTCGACCTGCGTTCAGTTCAAGCCGCACTGCACCAATTTTACTCTCGACAGCCTCGCACCGGGCTGGCGTTATCTGACGCTGCATCCCGACGGCCGCGTTGAAACCGAAGTCTGCCGCATCGACAGCGACGAGTTCAGCCCCGACGCTGACGCGGAAGGTTATTAATGAACACATTGCTGTATCTGCACGGTTTTAACAGTTCGCCGCTTTCCGCCAAGGCCACGGCGCTGCGCAGCTGGCTGGCCGAACATCATCCGCAAATCGAGATGGTTATCCCGCAGCTGTTGCCGCATCCCGCCGACGCCGCCGAGCAGCTCGAAACGCTGGTCATGGATCGCTCCGGCGAAAAAATCGGGATTGTCGGCTCGTCGCTCGGCGGCTATTACGCGACCTGGCTGTCGCAGTGTTTTATGTTGCCTGCGGTAGTGGTTAATCCTGCCGTTCGGCCATATGAACTTTTAATCGACTATCTGGGGGTCAATCAGAACCCCTACACCGGCCAGCAATATGTGTTAGAGTCTCGCCATGTTTACGATCTCAAAGTGATGCAGATCGAACCCCTGGAGTCACCCGACTTACTGTGGTTGCTCCAGCAAACCGGCGATGAGACCCTCGATTACCGTCAGGCCGTAGCGTATTACACCGCGTGCCGCCAGACCGTAGAACCTGAGGGTAATCATGCATTTGTCGGCTTTGAACGTTATTTCTCACCGATTGTGGATTTCTTGGAGTTGGCATCGTAGTGAGATTTGCTCTCGGCAAATCGCGTTCGCCAGCAACAGTATCGTTCACTCACAACCCGAGCCACGAATTAAAAAACGATGAGTCAATCAACCTATAACGCGGATTCTATCGAGGTTCTCAGCGGCCTCGAACCTGTGCGTCGCCGTCCTGGCATGTATACCGATACCACGCGGCCAAACCATCTGGGACAGGAAGTCATCGATAACAGCGTCGATGAAGCGCTGGCGGGCCATGCCCGTCGTATCGAAGTTATTCTGCACGCCGATCAGTCACTTGAAGTCACCGACGACGGTCGCGGCATGCCCGTGGATATCCATCAGGAAGAGGGTATTCCCGCCGTTGAACTGATCTTCTGCCGTCTGCACGCGGGCGGTAAATTTTCCAACAAAAACTACCAGTTTTCAGGGGGGTTGCACGGCGTCGGCATCTCGGTAGTCAACGCCCTGTCAACGCGCGTTGAAGTCACCGTGCGCCGCGACGGCCAAATCTACAACATGGCGTTCGAAAATGGCGACAAGGTCCAGGACCTGACCGTCACCGGCACCGTGGGCAAGCGCAATACCGGCACCAGCGTACATTTCTGGCCCGATGGCAGCTTCTTCGACAGCCCGCGCTTCTCCGTGAGCCGCCTCAGCCATTTGCTGAAAGCCAAAGCCGTGCTCTGTCCGGGCGTTGAAATTGTCTTCAAAGACAAAGTAAACAATACCGAGCAAAGCTGGTGCTATCAGGACGGTCTCACCGATTACCTGATGGAAGCCGTAAACGGCCTGATTACGCTGCCTGAAAAGGCCTTCGTCGGCGCGTTTGCCGGTGATACCGAAGCGGTTGACTGGGCACTGCTGTGGCTGCCGGAAGGCGGCGAAATGCTGACCGAAAGCTACGTTAACCTGATCCCGACCATGCAGGGCGGCACCCACGTTAACGGCCTGCGTCAGGGCCTGCTCGACGCGATGCGCGAATTCTGCGAATACCGCAATATTCTGCCGCGCGGCGTGAAGCTTTCCGCCGAAGATATCTGGGAACGCTGCGCCTACGTGCTGTCGGTCAAAATGCAGGATCCCCAGTTTGCCGGCCAGACCAAAGAGCGTTTGTCTTCGCGTCAGTGCGCGGCCTTCGTTTCCGGCGTAGTAAAAGACGCCTTTAGCCTGTGGCTGAACCAGAATGTGCAGGCGGCCGAACAACTGGCCGAACTGGCAATTTCCAGCGCCCAGCGTCGTATGCGCGCGGCGAAAAAAGTGGTGCGCAAGAAGCTGACCAGCGGACCCGCGTTGCCGGGCAAGCTGGCCGATTGCACCTCGCAAGACCTGAAAATGACCGAACTGTTTCTGGTCGAAGGGGACTCTGCGGGCGGTTCTGCCAAGCAGGCGCGCGACCGCGAGTATCAGGCGATCATGCCGCTGAAAGGTAAGATCCTGAATACGTGGGAAGTCTCTTCAGACGAAGTGCTGGCCTCGCAGGAGGTGCACGACATCTCCGTGGCGATTGGTATCGACCCCGACAGCGAAGATCTCACCCAGTTGCGTTACGGCAAAATCTGCATTCTTGCGGATGCCGACTCCGACGGTTTACACATCGCCACGCTGCTGTGCGCGCTGTTTGTCCGTCACTTCAGATCGCTGGTGCGCGGCGGCCACGTCTATGTCGCGATGCCGCCTCTTTACCGTATCGATCTCGGCAAAGAAGTGTTTTACGCGCTCGACGAAGAAGAGAAAACCGGCGTGCTGGACCAGCTGAAACGCAAAAAGGGCAAGCCGAACGTGCAGCGCTTTAAAGGTCTGGGCGAAATGAACCCGTTGCAGCTGCGTGAAACGACGCTGGACCCGAATACCCGTCGTCTGGTGCAGTTGACGATAGACGAAGAAGATGTCGACCAGACGATGCGCATGATGGATATGCTGCTGGCGAAGAAGAGGTCGGAAGATCGCAGGAACTGGCTTCAAGACAAAGGCGACACCGCCGATCTCTCAGTTTAAACAGCAGCATTCTTTATTCAGGGGTGTTGGCTGCCTTTGCTTACCCCGGTCACTGACTCATGTCAGCTCCCGGGGATTCGCGCAGTTGCCGCCTACCTGAATTTTGAATGATGCAGTTTAAATTTAATCTACAGCATTCTTCATTCAGGGGTGTTGGCTGCCTTTGCTCACCCCAGTCACTGACTTATGTCAGCTCCCGGGGATTCGCGCAGTTGCCGCCTACCTGAATTTTGAATGATGCAGTTTAAATTACTTTTCAGATTAAGATTTTGAAAATCTAGAAAGAAAAAACCGGAGTTTTTGGCTCCGGTTTTTTATTGGGTCAAATCAGTATCAGGCGGTTTCGATGATATTGATTTTTACGTCGACGACGTCGTTTTTGATGTTTTCACGATGCGCGTGCATGTGCGCGGCTTGCTGGTGGTCTTCGAGATGCGCTAGGCTGGCCCAATCTTCGACCATGAAGATGGAGTCGGGTGCGCTTTGACGCCACGGGATCTGGCCTTTTACGTCGATAAAAGGTTCGTAACGATGGCAGCCTTTTTCTTCGAGAACGGTGGGCAGCAGCTGGCGGATTTTATCCAGCACAGCGTCGCGGCGACCCGGCTTGATGATGATTTCAGCAATCACGGTGATCATAAAAACCTCGGTTTCCCTGAAAGTGTGTGGACCTTATAAACGACCGGTCCACGCGAATACGCTTTCACAGTGTGGCAATAATCAATCGCTTTGCCAAATCAGCGCCTTATTCTGCGACTTCGGCCTGACCAAATACGTGGTCTAAATGCGCGCGGTAGTTGGCGAAATAGCCGTCGATGTCTGGCGCTTTAATCACGTCGTTACACATAAAGGTGGGCAGCGTATCAAGGCCGATAAACTGGTTGGCCTTGTGGAATGGCAGGTAAACGCCGTCTACGCCAACGCCGTGGAAGAACTGATCTTTATCTTCGAAAGCTTCCAAAGGCGCGTTCCAGGTGACGGAAAGCATGTACGCGGTGCCTTGCAGCAGGCCGCCGGAACCATATTTTTTCGAGGCATCAGAACGGCTGCGGCCATCGCTTTCATACAGGCGACCGTGGCCTTCGGTGAAGACTTCGTCGATATATTTTTTCAGCGTCCACGGCGCGCCCATCCACCAGCCTGGCATCTGGTAAATAATCGCATCGGCCCAAACGTAGCTCTCGATTTCGGCTTCGACGTCATAACCTTGTTCGAGATGGGTAACACGCACCTCGTGACCCGCATCGCGCAAGAAAGTGTCGGCAACCTCGGTCAGGCTAATATTGAGGGCACCCTTTGAGTGGGCAAAAGTCTTTCCGGCGTTAATAATCAGTATCTTACTCATGGCATTGGCCTCGTTGATAAACTATTTGAACGAAGTGTACACAAGATTGTTGCAGATAAAAATGTGCGCAAGAGCACAATACTATTGTTGATGAAGCAATAATCGACAGCAGTTATCGACTTTTTTCACGGTTTTTGCCTATAACGTGGGCGGCCAAATCACAGCAACTGTGACAGCAATATGCCATTTGATGTACTATCGCGGTCATCATCGCTCGCGCAACAGCGCCTGAGCGCGCGACTTCCTAATTGTGACGCCCATTTCCAGAACATCGCTGGCAAACGGGCGGCAACAAAATCTAAAGCACAGTCCAGAACGTTTAATTTCCTGCACATCAGTGCCACCGTTTTGAGGAAAAAAATTTAATGAGTGAAGTGACTCATGACGGTACAGAGCGTCTTGCTCTGCACACGTTTACCGAGAATGCCTATCTGAACTACTCCATGTACGTCATCATGGACAGGGCGCTCCCTTATATCGGCGATGGCCTCAAGCCGGTTCAGCGCCGCATTATTTACGCGATGTCCGAGCTGGGTCTTGGCAACAACGCGAAATTCAAGAAATCCGCCCGTACCGTCGGTGACGTACTGGGTAAATACCATCCGCACGGCGACAGCGCCTGTTACGAAGCGATGGTATTAATGGCGCAGCCATTCTCTTACCGCTATCCGCTGGTCGATGGTCAGGGAAACTGGGGCGCGCCGGATGACCCGAAATCTTTCGCCGCGATGCGTTATACCGAATCGCGCCTGTCGAAATATGCCGAAGTATTACTGCGCGAGCTGGCGTTAGGCACGGCGGACTGGGTGCCAAACTTCGACGGCACGATGCAGGAGCCGAAGATGCTGCCTGCGCGCCTGCCGAACATTCTGCTCAACGGCACCACGGGCATCGCGGTCGGTATGGCGACGGACATTCCGCCACACAACCTGCATGAAGTCGCCAACGCCGCTATCGCGCTGCTCGAAAAACCGGGCAGCACGCTGGAAGAGCTGCTTGAGTTTGTGCAGGGGCCGGACTTCCCGACCGAAGCCGAGATCATCACGCCGCGCAATGAAATCCGTAAAATTTACGAGTCGGGCAAAGGCTCGGTGCGGATGCGCGCGCTGTGGAAAAAAGAGGACGGCGAGGCGGTGATCACCGCGCTGCCGCATCAGGTTTCGGGTGCCAAGGTGCTGGAGCAGATTGCCAGCCAGATGCGCGCCAAAAAGCTGCCGATGGTTGAAGATTTGCGCGACGAATCCGATCACGAAAACCCGACGCGTCTGGTTATCGTGCCGCGTTCAAACCGTATCGATCTCGATCAGGTAATGAACCACCTGTTTGCGACCACCGATCTTGAGCGTAGCTATCGCATCAACATGAACATGATTGGTCTGGATAACCGTCCGCAGGTCAAAGGACTGGTCGAAATCCTCACCGAATGGCTCTCTTATCGCCGTGAAACGGTGCGTCGCCGACTGAATTTCCGTCTCGATAAAGTCTTGAAGCGCCTACATATTCTCGAAGGTTTATTGATTGCCTTCCTTAATATCGATGACGTTATCCACATTATTCGTTCCGAAGACGAGCCAAAGCCGGTGCTGATGGCGCGCTTTGCGCTGAGCGAAACGCAGGCCGAATCTATCCTCGAGCTGAAACTCCGTCACCTTGCCAAGCTGGAAGAGATGAAGATTCGCGGCGAGCAGGCCGAGCTTGAGAAAGAGCGCGATCAGCTGCAAGCGCTGCTGGGTTCCGAGCGCAAGCTGAGCACCTTGATTCGCAAAGAGATTCAGGCCGATGCTGAAGCCTACGGCGACGATCGTCGTTCGCCAATCGTCGAGCGTGGCGAAGCGAAGGCGATGAGCGAAAGCGACATTATTCCTTCCGAACCGGTGACCGTTGTGCTGTCGGAAATGGGCTGGGTACGCAGCGCCAAGGGGCATGACATCGACCCAACCGGCCTGAGCTACAAGGCGGGCGACAGTTTCCGCAGCGCCGCGCGCGGCAAGAGCAATCAGCCGGTGGTGTTTATCGACTCCACGGGCCGCAGCTACGCGCTCGACACCAATACGTTGCCGTCGGCGCGCGGGCAGGGCGAGCCGTTGACCGGCAAGCTGACCCCGCCGCCGGGCGCGAGCATTCAGCAAGTCCTGATGGCCGCCGACGAGCAGAAACTGCTGATGGCCTCCGATGCGGGCTATGGTTTCGTGTGTAACTTCTCCGACCTCGTCGCGCGCAATCGCGCCGGTAAGGCGATGATTACGCTGCCGGAAAACGCTAAAGCGCTGGCACCTATCGAGCTGAACGGCGAAGACAACATGCTGCTGTCGATAACCAGCGCCGGACGAATGCTGATGTTCCCGGTCGCCGATCTGCCGCAGTTGTCGAAAGGCAAGGGCAACAAAATTGTCTCTATTTCGGCTGCCGACGCCGCGTCGGGTAACGACAAGCTAGCGTGGCTGCTGGTGCTGGCACCGCAAACCTCGGTGACGCTGCACGTGGGCAAACGCAAGCTGACGCTGCGTCCGGAAGATCTGCAGAAATTCAGCGCCGAGCGCGGACGTAAAGGCACGCTGCTGCCGCGCGGATTGCAGAAAGTCGACAAGGTCGAATACGACGCACCAACGCCGCCATCCGTTGGAAATAGCGAAGAATAAGTTTTTTTTCAGCTATCCTTTCAGGGCACCTCGGTGCCCTGAATAAACTTTACCGTGGTGAGTTCATTTATTGTTTTGGGTTTTGTGCATAAATCACTTACTTTGTTGCCATCAACATCGTTTGTATTGTTGTTTGCAATAGGGTTTGTCACAGAGTTTGTCATAGCAAAAACCCGCTCCGGTTGAAGAATAACTATTGTGTAGAGCGTGCTGAGGCACGAGAATAGTCTAGCGGCAAAGGAACCACAGAGTCAGACTCTGTTTGACGTCGGTTGTATGCTTAAGAGGGTGTTATGTTATTTATTTTTCGCGTTATTTATGTCGTGATTTTCTCCATTCTGGTATGTATTTTCGGTTCGATCTATTGCCTTTTCAGCCCAAGAAATCCAAAGCATGTCGCGACGTTCGGTCATCTATTTGGCGGACTGGCACCGATATTCGGTCTGAAAGTCGAGCAGCGTATTCCTGCCGATGCCGCGCAGAACGGCAACTGTATTTATATCGCCAACCATCAGAACAACTACGACATGGTGACGGCCGCGAGTATGGTGCAACCGCGCACGGTAACCGTCGGCAAGAAAAGCCTGCTGTGGGTTCCTTTCTTCGGCCCGTTGTACTGGGTGACCGGTAACCTGCTGATTGACCGCGATAACCGCGCCAAAGCGCACGGCACCATCTCTCAGGTCGTCGCGCAGATTAAAAAGAAAAATGTTTCAATCTGGATGTTCCCCGAAGGTACGCGCAGCCGCGGTCGTGGATTAATGCCTTTCAAAACGGGTGCTTTCCATGCGGCCATTGCCGCAGGCGTGCCCATCGTGCCTATTTGCGTTTCCAATACCAGCAATAAAATTAAGCTGAATCGCTGGAATAACGGTTTGGTGATTATTGAAATGCTGCCGCCGGTGGATACCACGCAGTATGGCAAAGAGCGTCTGCGCGAATTATCAGAGCATTGCCGTCAAATTATGGCCGATAAAATCGCCGAGCTCGATGCTGAAGTCGCGCGACGCGAAGCCGAAATGAAAGTAAAAAAATAAACTGTTTGCTAATCATCCGAAGGGGTCTGGGAATATATTCCCTGCCTGACGGAGATTATTTAGCGTCCGTCACCATTGAAGGTTTAACGGGCTAACCCGCGCTTTTGATTTTGTTTTCATGGAGAAAATATGTCCCTCAGTCGTCGCAGTTTTTTACAGGCATCCGGTATGGCGCTTGCCGCTGGGTCATTGCCGCTGAGGGCACAGGCTGCTGGTGTACAACCCGCGCTTCCCATTCCTCCGCTGATTGAATCTCGTCGCGGCCAGCCGCTATTTTTAACCCTCCAGCCTTCACATTGGGCGTTTCTTGGCGGGGCCAAAGCGCCGGTTTGGGGCTTTAACGGCATGTACCTCGGCCCGACGGTGCGCGTTTACAACGGCGACGACGTCAAGCTCATTTACAGCAATCGCCTGCCAGCTCCGGCGGCGGTCACCATCAGCGGGTTACAGGTTCCCGGCACGCTGACCGGCGGCGGCGCGCGCATGATGTCTTCCGGCAGCGACTGGTCGCCGGTATTGCCTATTCGCCAGCCCGCGGCCACCTGCTGGTATCACGCCAATACGCCGGGCCACATGGCGTCGCAGGTTTATAACGGTCTCGCAGGCATGTGGCTGGTGGAAGATGAGGTCAGTAAAAATCTGCCGCTGCCGAATCACTACGCGGTCGACGATTTCCCGATCATTATTCAAGACAAACGCCTCGATAACTTTGGCGTGCCGCAGTACGACACGCCTGCCAGCGGCGGTTTCTTTGGCGACACCATGCTGGTTAACGGCGTGCAGAGCCCGTATGTCAACGTTTCGCGCGGCTGGGTGCGTTTGCGCCTGCTCAACGCCTCGAACGCGCGTCGTTATGAACTGACCATGACCGACAACCGTCCGTTCCACGTTATCGCCTCCGATCAGGGCTTCCTGCCGACGCCGGTTAGCGTACAGCGCTTGTCGTTGGCGCCGGGCGAGCGTCGCGAAGTGCTGGTCGACATGACGCAGGGCGATGAAGTCTCGATTTCGGCGGGTGAAGCGGCCGGGATCATGGATCGCCTACGCGGCCTGTTCCAGCCGTCGAGCATGCTGGTGTCAACCGTGGTGCTGACCATCAAGCCAACCGGCCTGCTGCCGCTGGTCACCGACAATCTGCCGATGCGTTTGCTCGCCGACCAGCTCATTGCGGGCAACGTGGTGCGCAGCCGCGAATTCCGCCTGGGCGACAATCAGCCGGGCATTAATGGCGCGGTGTTTGATCCGTCGCGAACCGACGTGCAGGCGATGCAGGGAACCTGGGAGCGCTGGACGGTGCATGCAGATTTGCCGCAGCCTTTCCACGTGCAGGGCGTGACCTTCATGGTGAAATCGGTGAACGGCGCGTCGCCGCTGGTTGAGGATGCCGGCTTTAAAGATACCGTGTGGGTCGATGGCGAGGTGGAATTACTGGTTTATCTTAATCAGCCTTCTTACGATCACTTCCCGTTCTTCTTCTATAGCCAGACGCTCGAACTTGCCGATCGCGGCACGATGGGGCAGATGGTGATTCAGCCTTCGGCAGGGTCGTAATAGTTTTTTGCCCCCACCCACGCGGTGGGGGCATCAAAACGTCTTCTTAAAAAAGTCTTATAAAAACGTCTAACTCAAGACAACCCGTCTTATTTAAACGCGTTGGCATCGTCCGGATCCGGACCCAAACGGGTGCCCGTGTCCAGCTTGGTAAACGCCGACAGCTCTTCTTTATCCAGCTTAAAGTCAAAAACGTTGAAATTTTCGTGGATACGTTTTGGCGTGACCGATTTTGGAATCACAATCAATCCGTTATCCAGGTGCCAGCGGATCACAATCTGCGCCGGCGTTTTGTCATATTTTTTGGCGAGCTTTTCAATCAGGGGCTGATCGAACAGGCCGTCGCCGCCCTGAGCCAGCGGGCTCCAGGATTCGGTGGCAATGCGATGCGTTGCATTCCACGCGTGCAGCTGGCGCTGCGGCAGCGAAGGATGCAGCTCAATCTGGTTAACGGTCGGCGCGACGCCGGTTTCGTCAATGAGACGTTGCAGATGCGGGATCTGGAAATTACACACACCGACACTTTTCGCCAAACCCTGCTCTTTCAGCTTCAGCAGCTGTTTCCAGGATTCAACATAGTTGCCTTCAGCGGGCAGCGGCCAGTGGATCAGATAGAGATCGACATAATCCAGTTTCAGCTTTTCAAGACTCTCTTCCAGCGCCTTTTGCGCGTAGAGCTGCTGGTCGTTCCACAGTTTGGTGGTGATGAAAATATCTTCTCGGGCAACGCTGGTTTCCTGAAGTGCTTTCCCTACGCCTTCCTCATTTTTGTACGCGGCGGCGGTATCGATGTGACGATAGCCTGCGTTAAGCGCGGTGCCGACGGCGTGAGTCGCTTCGTCGTTGGTGGCTTTCCACACGCCCAGACCCAGTTGAGGAATACGCGTGTCGTCGTGAAGCTTGATGATGGATTGCGATGACATAAATTTCTCCTGTTGAGGAAATGCGTAATCCACGCATTTATTGCCTGATTGGCTAAGTCTAGTAAATGAATAGTCATTTCGCAGAGTTTGCTAATGATTCATTTTCAGCGATTTATCTCAAAAAGTGTTGTTTACGTGTTGGCTAACCACTCTGGCAGGATTGCGCGAACTTTTTAATGCTCATTCCTGTTAAAACCTTGCCTGTTCCTGCAAGCCGCTGTCTGTTTCTGCAAGATTCTGTAGAAAAACGGCATTGTGTGGCAGAATTATTACCGGATCGTTTTAATCGGGGAAGCGTGATGCAAGATGTTGAAAGCCTGTGTGCCGAATTGGCCAAAAAAGTAGAGCGCCTGACTGAAGGTTCGCTAAAGTTTCAATCCAGCGTGCCGCAGGCGACGTTGATGTGTTACTCCAGCTATCACGCCCGCCAGCCGGTTATCTATAACCCGAGCGTGACCATCGTTTTTCAGGGCAGCAAGGTCGGCTTTCTCGGCAATAAAACCTTTTCCTACGATCCCAAAAATTACCTGATGCTGACCGTGCCGTTGCCGTTTGAATGCGAGACCTTTGGCACGCCCGAAAGGCCGGTGACCGGCGTCTCTATTCGTATCGAAACCGGGATGTTGCAGGATTTGCTGGTGGAGATGGGCGACGAAGGTTTTCCGCATCAGCCGGACAATTCGTCGGGCATTACTTCGGGCGTGCTGGATGAGGATATTCTCTGCGCCAGCGAACGTTTGCTCGACGTGATGGACAAACCGCTGCGCGCAAAAGTGCTGGGTCCGCAGATTATTCGCGAGATTTTGTTCTTTATTCTGACCAGTGAAAACGGCGGGGCGTTGCAGGCGCTGGTGAATCGTCACACTCATTTTAGCCAGATAGCCAAGGCGCTGCGCAAGATAGAAAATCACTACGCGCAGCCGCTCAGCGTGGAGCAGCTCGCCAGCGATGTGAACATGAGCGTTTCGGCGTTCCACCATAATTTCAAGGCGGTCACCAGCACCTCGCCGTTGCAGTATCTTAAAAATTATCGATTGCACAAGGCGCGGGCGATGATGGTTTATGACAGCGTCAAGGCCAGCAGCGCGGCGCTTAACGTCGGTTACGAAAGCGCCTCGCAGTTTAGTCGCGAATTCAAACGCTACTTTGGCGTCACGCCGAGCGAAGAGATCGCTCGCATGCGCGAGAGCAATGCTCTGCCCCTCACCGAAACGGTTTTTGGCGCTTAATACCCTTCAATAAATTTATGAGAGGGCTTTCCGGCGGTTTTTCCAGACCACGAGCAGCGCGCCGACAAGGCCAGTGACCAGCAGCAGCGCGGGCAGAATCATCAGGCCCGCCATGACTTTATCTTCATGACGCTGCACCAGCGGAATCTGGCAGATGGCATAACCCATGCCGACAATTACCCCAACCCACAGAACCGCGCTCAGCCAGTTAAACAGCTGGAAGCGGGCGTTATCGAGACCTGAAATTCCGGCAATCGTAGGTAAAAGCGTGCGCACAAAGGCGAGGAAACGCCCGACCAGCAGCGCGGTGAGGCCGTGTTTGTCGAACAAGTCGTGGGCGCGTTGGTGATATTGCGCGGGGAGATGTAATAACCAGCCTTTCACCAGCTTGGTGTGTCCGAGCCAGCGACCCTGCAAATAACTCAGCCAGCAGCCCAGACTCGAGGCGACCACCAGAATAATCAGCGTCGGAATAAGGCTCATCACGCCTTTGGCAACCAGCGCGCCGGTGAGCAGCAGCAGACTGTCGCCCGGCAAAAACGAGGCAGGAAGCAGGCCATTTTCGAGGAAAAGGGTAGTAAACAGCACGGCATAGACGACCCACAACACGTTCGGGTTGGCGAGTACGCTAAAATCATGCTGCCAAAGTGCATCAAGAATCTGAGTTAAAACAGCCATAAGCTTTCCTGTTGGGTTACTTCAAAATCGTGAAAAGTCGGCAAAAGCCAACGTCACGTAAAAGGAAAATCGTGCTATCAATCTTTATTAGTATTTAACTTATTATGGTTAAGAACCGCCCATAATCCTATCAGATAAGTAAGGTTATGGGCGGTTTGTCGCAAGGATTTTATTAAGTTTAGGCGATGCGCGCGAAAGCCGCCTCGAGATCGGCGATCAGGTCGTCGCAGTGCTCCAGCCCAATGTGCAAACGCACCAGCGTGCCGGTGAAATCGACGGTTTCTCCGGGGCGAATCGCCTGAATTTCTTCCGGCTGATTCGCCAGCACCAGCGATTCGAAACCGCCCCAAGAATAGGCCATGCCGAAGTGTTCGAAGTGATCGAGATACGCGGAAAGTTCGCTGTCGTTCAGACGCTTATTAAGGATAAAAGAGAACAGGCCGCAGCTGCCGGTAAAATCGCGTTTCCAGAACTCGTGTCCCTGACTGCCCGGCAGAGCAGGGTGATTGACCCGCGCCACCTCGGGCCGCGTTGCTAGCCACTCGGCCACGCGCAGGCTGCTTTCGGCGTGCTGCTTGAGGCGAATTCCCATGGTGCGCAGCCCGCGGCTGGCAACATAGGCGGTATCGGCGTCGACCATTTGGCCCATCAGATAAGACTGTTCGCGCAGCTGCTCCCAGCAGCGGGCGTTTGAAACCGCCGTGCCGAGCATCGCATCGGAATGACCGACGATATATTTGGTGCCCGCCTGAATTGAAATATCGATATCAAACTCCAGCGCCTTGAACAGAATCCCCGCCGCCCAAGTGTTGTCGATCATGATAATCACCTCCGGCGACACGGCGCGTACGGCTTTCACCATTGCTGGAATATCAGGGACTTCCATAGTGATCGAGCCCGGCGATTCCAGAAACACCACGCGGGTATTTGGCTGGACCAGCTCGGCGATATCCGCGCCAATAGAGGCAGGGTAATACGTGGTGCTGACGCCCAGACGGGTCAGCACTTTGCTGCAAAAATCCTGCGTGGGTTCGTAGGAAGAGCTGGCCATCAGCACGTGATCGCCGGTTTCGATAAACGCCAAAATAGCGTTGCTGACCGCCGCCGCGCCGCACGGATAGAGCGCGCAGCCCGCGCCGCCTTCCAGCTCGACCATCGCCTCCTGCAATGAAAAATGGGTCAGCGTGCCGCGACGGCCATAAAACAGCTCGCCGTTGGCGCGATTGGCGGTGGCAAACTTTTTGTCGGCCACGGTGTCGAACACCAGCGAAGAGGCGCGCTGAATCACCGCGTTAACAGAACCCTGAGTAAACTTTTTATCTCTGCCTGCGCTTACCAACGCAGTTTCAATCTTCCTGGATGTCATAAGACCGCTTCACCTTGTATTTCCGCCATTCCGGCGCTTTTTCCTACGTTAACATGCCTCTTCGGCAGGGTCATTTCTTTGCCAAGGTGTGTGAAAATTTTTCATTTAATGATTAACCCTGTTTTTTCATGCCAATACGTAATGTAAATAATAATGAGAACTACTATCAATTATGGCTTTTATTTTGTTATCATTTGCCGCTATTAAACTATTCAATCCTTTTGATCATGGCTGGAGGCGCTACGTGCAAACGTGTCGCATTAAGATGAACAAAGTGGTGTCATTTTTGACGGACGTAAAACAGATGATGAGTACGCGTAAAAGTGGTACAGCGAAAATCGGTACGGTAATGACTTCACTGGTGCTGATTGCTGGATTAAGCGGCAGCGCCTTTGCAGCGCCTTCTTCGAACGCAGCCAACGTGGTAACGCCGACGACCGAAACCTCGGCACCTGCGCCAACCGACGCGAGCGCGACGCCTGTGCTGCAAAGCACCAACGGCGCGGCTTCCTCTGCCGATCCTCAGGGTCCAATCATTCCAAAAGATCTCTCGGTGCTGGGCATGTATCAACACGCCGACATCGTGGTTAAAATTGTCATGATCGGCTTGCTGTTGGCCTCTGTCGTGACCTGGACCCTGCTGTTTAGCAAGGGCACCGAAATTATTACCGGCCGTCGTCGTCTGCGTCGCGAGCTGGCTTCGCTGCTGCCGATGCGTTCACTTAAAGAAGCGCTGGACGAGTCTGAAAACTTCTCTGCCAACAGCATCAGCAGCCAGATGCTGCGCGATGCCGAAAACGAGCTTGAGCTCTCCGCGGGTTCTACCGACAACGGCGGCATTAAAGATCGTACCGGTTTCCGTCTTGAGCGCCGCGTTAGCGCAGCGGGTCGTCATATCGGTCGGGGTAACGGGATTTTGGCGACAATCGGTGCAATTTCGCCGTTTGTAGGCCTGTTCGGTACTGTTTGGGGCATCATGAACAGCTTCATCGGCATTGCACAAACGCAAACCACCAACCTTGCCGTCGTCGCACCGGGTATCGCAGAAGCGCTGCTGGCAACGGCGGTCGGTCTGGTTGCGGCGATCCCGGCGGTCGTTATCTACAACATTTTTGCTCGTACCATTGCGTCTTATCGTCATCAGGTTGGCGACGTTGCAGCACAGATTCTGCTGTTGCAAGGCCGTGACCTTGATTTGGCGGCCAGTGCCGAAGAGGCACCGCGCGCGCAGGCGGGTCATCAGTTACGCGTAGGGTAAGGCAATCATGGCAATTCGTTTGAACGACGACCTCGATGAAAGCGGCGAAATGCATGACATTAACGTCACGCCTTTCATCGACGTTATGCTGGTGCTGTTGATCATCTTTATGGTTGCCGCGCCGCTGGCGACGGTAGACGTGCGGGTTAACCTGCCAGCGTCTACCGCCCAGTCTCAGCCTCGCCCGCCAAAGCCGGTGTTCCTGTCGGTCAAAGCGGACAACCAGATGTTTATTGGCGATCAGGCAATTACGCCTGATAACCTTGGCGCGCTGCTCGACCAGCGCACCAGCGGCGACAAGCAGACCACTATTTTCTTCCGTGCCGACAAGTCGGTGGATTACGCGACCATCATGAGCGTAATGGATAAACTGCGTGCAGCGGGTTATCTGAAAGTAGGGCTGGTGGGCGAAGAGAAGAACGGCGCTGCGGCGCAGTAAACCTTCTTTCTTCCTTTCTACGCGCTTAAGTTTCGCACTAAAATAGAAGGCCCGAGCCACGCAGGTGACTCGGGCCTTCTGCTTTTAACGATCTCCGCCTCGCCGCCGCCTTTGCCAAGGACTGTTATACTTAAGGCTGAACATTCTGGCAGGAGGAAGCATGAATCTGGACCTTTTCGCGCACCCCGATTTTCACCCGAGCTGGCGTGAAGACCTGTGCCCGGGCGCGGTGGTGCTGCGCGGCGCGGCGCTGGCCGACGAGCGGGAGTTGCTCAAAGCCATCAACAGGATTGCGATTAAAGCGCCGTTTCAGTATCGCGCGACGCCGGGCGGCTATGCGATGTCGGTGGCGATGACCAACTGCGGCGAGCTGGGCTGGATAACCGATCGACAGGGTTATCGTTATCAAACTACCTCGCCCGAGACTCGAAAACCGTGGCCGCCGATGCCGGACCTGTTCCACACGCTCGCCGTTCGCGCGGCAAAAGAGGCGGGCTTCGACGATTTCGAGCCTGACGCCTGCCTGATAAATCGCTATCAGCCGGGCGCGAAGATGTCGCTGCATCAGGATAAAGACGAAGAAGATTTCGGCCAGCCGATCGTGTCGATCTCGTTGGGATTGCCCGCGGTATTTCAGTTTGGCGGACTTGAACGTAGCGACCAGACTCAGCGCGTTAACCTGACTCACGGCGACATTGTGGTCTGGGGCGGGCCCGCGAGGCTGCGTTATCACGGAATTTTGCCGCTAAAAACGGGCGAGCATCCGCTAACGGGCCAGTATCGCTTTAATCTGACCTTTCGCAAGGCGCATTAACCGCGAGCATTGATGAGTCGCTGCGTAAAGCACAGGACTTCCCGCGCGTTGTGCATTAAACTAGGCGGCTTCACTGTTTCCCTCCCCGATTTCAAAAAAACGTAGCGGGTAAAACAGGCATTTTTGAACGAATTTATTAGGTGGTAAGAGCGATGAACGGTGTAATCACAACCTGGTTTGAAGATAAAGGTTTTGGCTTTATCAAAGATGAAAACGGCGATAACCGTTATTTCCATGTGATTAAAGTCGCCAATCCTGATCTTATCAAGAAAGATGCCGTGGTGACCTTTGAGCCGACGACCAACACCAAAGGTCTGTCAGCCTTTGCCGTGAAAGTCGAACCTGAGAGCAAGCATATTTTCATCGCCGGTGAGCGTATCAAAATCACCAGCATCAAGTCGTTCCTGGCTTTCAACGAAGAAGTGCCTGCAGAGACTAAAATTGATAAAGAGAACGCCGTTCTCTCTGTTGGCCTGCTGATGAATCGCATCAAGCCGAAAGATGAAGAAGTGAAAGCGACCACGCGTACCGTGAAAAAACTGCTGATCACTACCTTCCAGAATTCGACCTACGTCTTCACCGAAGATGAGATTGACGTCGACGCGACGGTTAAAATCCTTAAATCGCTGTAATCTGCTTTCAAGCCGTCGACACCTTCCCGCCGACGGCTCAATTTCTTTCTCTTCTTGCCTTTCTTCCAGCTTATCTTCTTGAATCTCTAGTTTAATAAGTCACGGTAACCGTCACGGTATCGCTATAGGTTCCGGCGGGCACGTTTGCCTGCGTGGTATTAACCTGCGCCGTATACCCTACCGCCTGCGAATTGCCGTTGCCCGTCGCCCCCTGATCGTTGGTCGGTGACCAGACGGTCGCATCCGCCTTGAGTATCTGATATTGCAGATAATATGTGGTGCCGTTAATCAGCGACGACATCTGTCGATAATTGCCAACCAACGGATTGCTGCTGGTCATTTTGATGGTGTAAGCCGCGCTTTGGGTGCAGCGCACGCTCAGGCTGTTGCTGGTAACTGGCGTAGTAAAGTTGCTCGGGAACGGATTGGAGCCGAAGCTGACGTTGGGCGCGCTGTCGAGGTAGCAAAAATTGGTGACCACCAGCGTTACGGGAATGGTGGTGGTGGCGGTTTGGTCAGTGTAAGAACAGAGCCCCAAAATGCCGATAAAGCAGACGTGTGACGCCCAGCTCAGGTTAAGCGTGTCATTGTAAGTACCGGCGGGAACGTTAGCCAAGGTCGTTTTAACATACAGCGGCAGCGTACCGTTGGTGCCGGTGAACAGGCCAAGCAGGCCGAGCAGCGAGGTCTGGGTGTAAGTATACGAACCGCCGATAGGCACGGTATTCGCGCAGCCGGAATCTATGCACAGCGTGTAAGGCACATAACCCGCCGGGATCGCGCCGTTGGCGGCGGCAAAGAGTCGGGGCGTGGTGCCCGTGCCGTTGGTGCTGGAAGAAAGCGTAACGCGAATCGTATTGGTTGCCAGCAGCGCCAACGCGCCGCCCGTACAGCGATAACCGGTGTTGGCGGTCACCAGCTGCTGCGTGCCGTTGACGGTAAACGAGCTCTGCGTGCCGAAGCTTGCACTGCCGGTCGCCGCGCCGGTGCCGTTGGTACAGTCGGCCAGCGCGGTGCCCATTCCCGCGAGGCTCAACAGCAGCATGATTGCGGCACGCCGTCCGGCATTTAGTCCGGCACGCAGTCCGGTAATAGGTTTCATTATTTATCTCCTTGTGGCGCGCTCGCGTTCGGGCGACAGACCAGCGGGCCGACCTGCTCGATGCTGTGATTTTCAGGATTCAGGTCGAAGGCGAGGCGGCAGGACGATTTGTCCTCAAGCTGCACGGTAATCATGTTGTGAACCTGCAAGTTGGTGAAATAGACCAACCCTTCATAGCCGACCACGGCAACCTGATGGCTGTTCTCTTCCGTCACCAGCGAGCCGAGTTTGATTGGCTGACCGCTGGCGTCGTTAAGACGAATGGTCGCCGACATCACTTTTTTCACCGGGAAATCGACCACCACGCCGCTGCCTTCGCGTACGGAAACGCGTTTCGAGACGTCTGGCGCAATCACGTCGGCGGGCAGGGGCAGGGTGTCGATATCAAATTTCGCCGGATAGAACGAGCTGACGTTCGGCACCAGCAGATGCCCGCGTCGGTCGGTATCGCCGATTTTCTGGTTTTCATACAGCACCGGCACGCCGCTATAATTTTCAGTATTGACCACCACGAAGGCGTCGTTAATCTTGTCGGAAATAAAGAAATCGTTGTCGATAAACACCACCGATCCGCTGACATCCGCCCAGTTGGTGTATTCGCCTTTCGGCCCGTAAACCCCGCCCTGCAACGTTGCGTAGTGGGTTTTCCACGTCACGTCGGCCTGCTGATAAGCATTGTTGCCGGTGGAATAGGCCAGATCCCAACCCACGCCGCCGTCCGTTGGCACCGATTTGCTGGCACCAATCTGCTGCTGATAATTGCCCTGATTGTCTCGCTGACTGCCGATATTAAGATTGGCGCCGAAGTCCAGCGGGATAATAAATTGCAGCTGCGCGCTGTAACCCGTTTCGCCCAGCGTTTTGTTGGCTGATAAAAACATGCTGCTTTGCCCCCACAGCGAGCGGCTGTAGGAGAGGTTCAGCAGTCGGGTGTGACTCTCATCGGCGGCTTCGACGTCAAAATAACCGATGCCCACCGTGCCGTTTGACGCGCCAAAAGGTGAGGCGCTGAAGGTGGCCTGATCGGCGCGGCGGCTCAGACGCGAATTATTGGAGTAGGAGGTAATATCCTGATAACCGTCGGTGCGCGAGGAGCGCTGCACCGCGACGCTGTAGCGGGTGGAGTAATAAGAGTAACCGACCACGTACTGCGAGCCGTTGGTGCGTTTATCTTCAATCGAATAACCGCCGAAATCATTGTAGGCCGCGCTGTTGGTCAGCGTCTGGGTCAGGCTGTCGGTGCCGTAATAAGCCGTGCCGACCACCCGATGATCGGCGCGACTCTGGCTGCCCGCGAGGCTCAATGTGCCAAGCCGCCAGACCGCGATGTCCGCGCCCACGCCGCCGAGCTGCAACCCTTTGGTCGCCTCGGCGTGGGTCGAAAGCGTGAGAGAGTTGGTTACGCCGAGCCGATAGATGCCGCTGAATGCCGGATCGCCGTAATCGTTGCTGTCGAGGCCGTAATTGTTACGCACCTTGCCGAGCGAGAAGTCAAAATCGGTCAGCCCTTTTTGCAGCAGCTGGTTGGAGACATAAAACGGCACCGAGGTTGAAACCTGCCGTCCGAGCGCATCGGTGGTGACTACCGTCGCCTCGCCCGCGCCGTTGATGTAAGGCACGTTTGTGAGCGTAAACGGCCCGGAATTCAGATTACTGCTGCTGGCCTTGTAGCCGTTGATAAATAAATCGACCGAGGTCGGCACCGCCGCCGTGCCGCTGTATTGCACCAGCGGATAGGTCACCACGTCAGGCCGCACGCCGAAGTTGCGGCTTATACGCAGGCCGCCCATGCGCGCCGAGTTGCTCCAGGTCAGCGAGTTACTCACGAAGTCGCCGACCTGATAACTGATCAGCCGCTGGTCGTCGCTGTAGCGCCAATAGGTGTCGTAGCGCAGATAGCCATCCTGATAACCTGCGCTTTCGTTATCGCTGCCGTCATCAACGCTGGTGCGCCAGGTTCCGGTGTTGGAGAGAATGCCGACGCTGCTGAACAGCCGCTGTTCCAGATAGGTCGCCAGCGTCCGCGAGCCGTGATACGGGTCGGAATAGTAGGAGTCATAGTTAAACAGCACCCCGTTGCTGCTCTGCGCGGGGGTGTAATTCAGCAGCCGCGCGCTCTGAATATCCTGCTTGGGCAGCCAGTCGTCCGGCATGGTAATAATCAGCTGCTGCGCCGACGCCTTGTAGCTGGCCTTGACGTTGGGCAGCGCGCCGACGTCGACCAGTCCCTGCTGCTGTCCGTTAAGATGAACATGATATTTAGACAGAATGCCTGATTCCACCAGATAGCTGCCGTTGCGATACACCACCGGCACCACCTGATTGTCGGTTTGCCCGTTCACCACCAGCGAAAGATAGTAGGTCGCGCTGCTGACCACCGGCGCGGCGCGCGGCGGCTCGGGCAGCGAGGAGTACTCCTGCCCCTGGGCACCGAAAGTCAGCAGACTCAGTCCGCTGACATAAAACAGGCTTCGACGACCCTTCAAACGCGTTTTCAGGGTCTGACGTCTTTTTTGCATGCAGCCAGGCTCCTGCCTTTATTCGCCGTATTTAATGACGATAGGCCGGGTGTTATCGGCAATCTGCGCGTTGAGCTGGCTGCTCGAGCTTGGCGTTCCCGCGCCTGATGGCAGCGGCCAGCGCATGGTTTTACCCGGTAAAACATAGCCAAGGAAGCCGGTGGTCATGGTTTTAACGGCCTGCTTCTGGTTATTGCTCGCCGACCAGAACACGTTGCTCAAACGCGCGTGAACGATGCCGCTGTTATGAACTTGCAGATAAGGTTTGCCGCCCACGTTTTGCAGGCTCCAGCTTAAAATCGGTTTGGTGGCTGAATCACTGTCGCGCTTAATGTCGGTGCGTTCGTCGGTCCACAGCCCTTCGCCGTCGATAAACAGCGGCAGCAGATAACGCATTTGCAGCTGTAATCCCACCATCGGTTTGCCAGATTCTTTAGGCTGATTTAAAGAAGACGGCACTTCGTCGATGATAATGCGGTAAGCCTGTTCCGTGCGCGCCGGGGCAGGCGTATTGCGGATTAAACGAATCAGCTGACGCTCGCCCGGCGCGACGGTCGCAAAAGGCGGGCTGATCACGATGTTGCTTTGATCGGCATAGGTTTCATTAAAGTTGTCCTGCTTCCAGGCGTAGACACGAATTTGCAGCGTAACGGGATCCGCCCCGCGATTCTCCAGCCACAGGGCAGAACCGTTTTGATCCGATTCGATAATCTGGTAAACCGGCCACACCAGCACTGAACTGGCGGCAAGGGAAGAGGCGCTGACGGTAAACGCGGCGGCAATAACGGCCCAGCGGGCTAAAGAACGCAATGTGGATAAAACCATAATAAAATCCTATCTGTCAGTAAGTTAAAGTCACAGTCACCGTGTCGGTATAAGTACCGGCGGACGGTAGCGTGCTGACGGCAAACATTCGGCCATATACCGTGTACGTTTGCGTGGTCGCAGGAAACGAGGCGACGGTCATCGCCTGCGCGCCTGTGCCCCAGACCAAAGTGCGGGCGTTGTTCTGATAAAGCTGATAGGCGAGGGTTTCGGTTCCGGCGGCATTGGCCATATAACGCTGGGTCACGTTGCCGCCGTGAATACCGTAATCCATCGCGATGCTGACGGCAGTGCCGGGCGTGCAGGTCACGACTACCGACCCTGCGCCGCTGGTACTGGCGATATCGACGTTGCTCGGTACGGTAGAAAAGGAGCCGAAATTCATCGTGCCGAGGTTGGTTATCGGACTGACGGGCGTGCTGCCAAAGGCACAGCCTTTTGTGATGACAGCGGAAACGGTAAAGGTGAGCGCAGGCGTTGTCGCGGCCCGAACGGGAAGCGCGAACAGCAGGCCGGTGAGCAGGGTTGGGAGCAGCAGATGGCGCGGCTTTATCATGGTAGCCTCCGCTTACCAGCTGACGGTGACATTAACGGTGTCGCTGTAAATACCGGCGGCGGGCGTCGTTTGGCTCGGAACGCGGCCATAAACCGTGTGCCATTGATCGGCGCCGTTGCCGACATCACTCACGCCGACAGTGTTATTCCACACGGTCGCGCGGGCGGCATCGGTATATAAGTTGTAGAGCACCGTCAGGCTTGTATTGGTGGTGTTGACCATCGTTCTATTGGTCACGCTGCCACTTTTTCCGCCATCCATGAAAATTTTGTAGCTCAGCCCATTGACGCATTTCACGCGGATCGATCCTGCCAATTGGGCGCTGGTGGCATTAATGACACTGTTTAATGAGGCATAATTGCCGAAATTGAGCGTGCCATAACTGATGGCACCGGAGGTGACCGTACCGGCTTCGCACGCGGGTAACAGGGTAGCTTGAACGGACAGGGTAGCGGCGCGGGCGCAATCAGATACGCCTAAACCGTAAGGCAGGAGGAAAAGCAGTGGTAGTACGCGTACCTGAAATCTCATACCTCTTCCCTTCGCTTGCCATTCCCTTGCTATACCTTGCCATTCCATTTAAGGCACTGATAAACAGGGCCTTGTTAGGCCCTGAATGTCAGATGTTACCATGCAATCGTAGCGACGACGGTATCATTATAGGTAGCAGCAGCCGGAGCCGTGGTGGTCTGATCGGCAGGCAGTACGCGTGCATAAATCGGGAAGTCCTGCGCACCGATGGCCAGCGCAATCGGGGTATTGATGCCGATTTCGGTGGTACGCGCGGTGTTGGAATAGAGACGATAAGGAATAGTGGTCGCGCCGCCTGCGGTCATGGCGCGCACGCCGGTTCCGCCGTTGTTGCCGGCATTAAGTGACAACGTTGGAGTCAGGCCGGTGCTGCAGGTCACGGTGACCGCAGAGGTTCCATTAGCACCAATCAACGTACCGTTGACCACGTTGGTCAGGTCGGAATAGTTACCAAAGTTGATGTTACCCCATTGGTTAACACCTGCAGTAACGCTGCCGTTGCCTACGGTACAACCTGCACTAATCGTCAGCTGAACGCCGATTTGACCTGTCAGAGTGCCCGCCGCAAATGCGCCTGATGACAGAGAGAACGTTGCCGCTGCTAACAGCGCAGATAAAGCTATGTGTTTAGTACCCATGATGACTCCCAATAACAACTTACACTGATGTGCTTCACGCAAGAAACTTGCGAGTGGAAATCCTTGGTGGTTTGAAATCAACAGCAAAACAAAGCAATACGTGGGCGAGCCTTTTGCTCTGGGGCAAAAGTTATCGTTTACTCTAGACCTGCTCGTTGCTGTCGATCCTTTGCGGATCTGGCCATCACGGGCGGGTGGCAAAACATTAATCAACCTTATGAAACATTCGGTCGTACCCTAATATAATTTAATAAAATTAACTTAAGGAGATCTTTTTAGCATCTTGCGAAGAATCGATTTAAATCCTTATTTACCTAAAAAGGCAGTGCAAAATATCGCCAGCATGCCCTTTTGGTAATGTTTGTTCTTTGTCAGATTTACGTTTAGGCTTTGTAAATTGACAATTAAAATAAAGTTAACATTCTTTTATGGATTGGGGTGCTGGCTCTTTCTTTAAACAGAGTGCCGCATAGACGATAACGGCTGAAATCAGCGTGATTGCCGCCAGCCACAGCAATAACTGATGGAAAGCATCGGCATAAACCGCCGTAAGCTGTTGCGCGTTACTGGTCGGCAGGGCCAGCAAAGCCTGCTTTACATCGCCGGTCGCCAGACGCTGAACCGCGACACTCGCGCCATGACTTCCCAGATTTACCGCGAGATCTCCACTGCTTGCCCGTAGATTCCCACCGCTTGCCAATAGATTTTCACTGTTTGCCAATAGCTTAGCCACGCTTTGGCCGACAAAACCCGCCAGCATCGCGCCGACAATGGCGAGGGCAATCCCTTCGCCCGCCACCCGCGTGGTGCTGAAAATTCCTGTCGCCATGCCCGCACGCTCTTTCGGTACCACGCTTATCGACAGCCCGTCCATCAATCCCCACGGCAGTCCAATCCCGATGCCAATTAGCGCCATCGGCAGCAGCGTCGCTGACATTGTTTGGCTGGCAATCGCCTGACTCAGCCACATCAGGCCGCCCGCTGAAATCACTAAACCTGCCGTGCAAACCAGACCCGCCGAAATCCAGCGCGTCAGTAAGGCGGCAAACAGCGGCACCACCAGCATCGGCACCGACAGCGCCATCATCATCAGTCCGGCCCGCTCTTCAGACATGCCGGCCACGCCAATAAACTGCATCGGCAGCAGCACCAGCAGCACCACGAAGGCAAAGGCGGTCGCCAGCGGCAGCGCCTGCACGCCGATAAAACGCGCATAGCGGAACAGTGAAAGATCCAGCATCGGATGACGAACGCGCTTTTCGGCCCAGACAAACAGTGTCAGCAGCACGACGGTCAACGCCATCAATCCCAGTACCTGCACGCTAGCCGCGCCGTAAGCCGGGATCTCCATTAATCCCCAGGTGAGCGAGGCGAGCATGGCGGTAAACAGCAGCGTACCGGGCCAGTCAATGCCTGCCGCCTGCGGATTTTTAGACTCGCGCACTCGCGTTACGCCAATTGAAAGCGACAGCAGCGCGATCACCATCGAAGAGAGGAACACGGCGCGCCAGCCAAAATGCGCAATCAGCAAACCGGCGAGGAAAGGCCCGAAAGCTAAACCGACGCCAAAACTGCTGCCGAGCAGGCTGAAGGCGCGCAGCTGCGCCCGGCCTTCAAATTCCTGCGCCAATGAGGCCGATCCGCCCGCCAACGCCGCCGCTGCCGCCATGCCTTGTGCCGCGCGCATCAGGTCAATCCACAGCAGGCTTGAGCTGAAGCCGATTAATCCGGAAAACAGGGTGAACAATGAGACGCCGATGATAAAGACTTTTTTGCGGCCTATCTCGTCGGCCAGCGCGCCCGCCGCCATCAGAAAGCAGCCGAAACTCAGCATAAAGGCGTTGGTTATCCAGCTCAGCGCCTGCGCGCTGCCACCTAATTCGCGGCTAATGACCGGCGTCGCAATCGATCCACTGACAAAGCTCAACGGCAAAATAATCCCCGCCAGACAAATTGCGAACAGCACGGGCGTTTTGCTCGCCGGCTTTTGGGTCGATGAAGAAGAGGGGGTAGATAAAGGCGAAATTGTGGGATGCGTCATCGGGCTTCTCCAGATAAGGTTAAGACCCAAGATGATAAATTGTCCTGAATTTGACGGAAACGGGCTGCTTGTCCGAGGATTAAGGACAAAAACGCTCTAATGGCAAGAGGTGAGATGGACAATATCAACGGCATGCTGGCGTTTGTACGGGCAGCACAGTGTCAGAGCTTTACCGCGGCGGGCGAACGCCTGGGTATTTCTGCCTCGGCGGTGGGCAAAAGTGTCGCGCGACTTGAAGCGCGGCTTAACGTGCGGCTGTTTAACCGCAGCACCCGCCGCATCAGCCTTACCGACGAAGGACAGCTGTTTTTCGAACGCTGCCAGTCGATTGTTTCGCAAATTGAAGAGGCCGAAAACGAGCTGTTGCGCCTGTCGGCCACGCCGCGCGGCAAGCTGAGGGTAAGTTTGCCGCACATTGGCTATCGAATGCTGCTGCCGTATCTTGCCGAATTTATGCAGCGTTATCCGGAAATTGAGCTGGAGCTGGATTTCACCGATCGGATGGTCGATATCATCGCCGAAGGAGTGGATATCGCCATGCGCAGCGGCGCGCTGACCGATTCGGAAATGATGTCGCGCTCGCTTGGCAGCTTTCGTTTCGTGATAGTCGGCAGTCCCGACTATTTAGCTCGCTGCCCTGCGCCACGGCGGCCCGAAGATTTATCACGGCACGCTTGTCTGCGTTACCGTTTTACAAAAAATGGCCAGTTGCAGAACTGGGATTTCGCCGACGGCAAGCCAAGAGATCTGCCAATTGCGCTAACCTTTAACAATCTCGAAGGATTATTACAGGCCTCGCTGCGCGGCCTTGGTTTAACCTATGCGCCGCAATTTATCGTCAAAGAGTATCTGGCGTCGGGCGAGCTGGTCTCGCTGCTGGAAGATTTTATCAGCGATGGCGGCAAGTTTTCGGTGGTCTGGCCGAGCAGCCGTCATTTATTGCCCAAAATTCGCGTGTTCATCGACTTTCTTAGCGAAAAGAAGGTGTTAAGTGAGGAGTGAACGATCCCGCCTGCGCCGCGAGAAAGCGCATGATCACTCATACAAATCGGGGACAATCATGGTTTCAGGCAGCATCGTGCGCTTGTAATCATCGCTGTAATTGCGCTTTGGCAGGGTGATGGTCGGCGGTTCCATCTCTTCGTAAGGCACCTGTTCGAGCAGGTGATTGATGCAGTTCAGGCGCGCTTTTTTCTTGTCGACGCCCTGCACAATCCACCACGGCGCTTCTGGAATGTGCGTACGTTTGAGCATCACCTCTTTGGCGGCGGTGTAGTTTTCCCAGCGGCGGCGGCTCTCGAGGTCCATCGGGCTGAGTTTCCACTGTTTCAACGGGTCGTGAATACGGCTCAGGAAACGTAATTCCTGCTCTTCATCGGTAATTGAAAACCAGTATTTCACTATTTGAATGCCGCTGCGGGTGAGCATTTTTTCGAATTCGGGCACGCTGCGAAAGAACTCTTCGTACTCCTGATCGGTACAGAAACCCATGACCTTTTCGACGCCCGCGCGGTTGTACCAGCTGCGGTCAAACAGCACCATTTCACCGGCGGCAGGCAGTTGCGCGATATAGCGCTGAAAATACCATTGGGTGCGTTCGCGATCGTTAGGCGCGGGCAGGGCGGCAACGCGACAGGTGCGCGGATTGAGCCGTTGAGTGATCCTTTTAATCACGCCACCTTTGCCGGCGGCATCGCGACCTTCGAAAATAATCACCATCCGATGGCCGGTGCGCATCACCCAATCCTGCATCTTGACCAATTCGCCCTGCAAACGCAGCAGTTCGCGGAAATACTGTTTGCGCCAGGTTTTATAATCGTCTGATTCCGGCTCGCCATCGCCAAGGCGACGATCGTCCAGCTCCATCTCCAGCTCTTCGTCGTAGCTGTCATAAAATTCTTGTAATAAGCGTTGGTTAAAGGTGTATTCACCTGCTGAACCGTTCTCGTGCATAGCCATAACGCTTTCCCTCAATGTTATGCTGCAAAAAAGTCATGCTGCAAAAAATGTCATGCTGCAAACGCAATAAATTCAGTAGGATTATTGGTACTGGAGGTGACATTTTTATGACAGTAAGGTGACATTTAAGCTTCTGTTTTATGAAGGAATTATTGCCAGCAATGGCGCATTAAACACAGCGGCAATTTTATGGGCGTCAGGCATCCAGCGTCAGTTTTTCCATCATCACAATCATCTTTTGAATCACGATTTGCGCCGCGCGGGAAAGCTGGCGACGAGGCGCGACGCACAGCGCGAGGGTCAGCGGTTTGACGCTATGGCCCTGTAACGGCACGAAAGCCAGGCGTTTTTCCTGCAAATCGGGAATAACGTCGAGCAGGCTGAGCACGCCAACTCCGGCTCCTTTGCGAATCAGCTCGCGCATCATCCGCACGTCGTTACAGACAATCGAAGGCGCCTCGTGCAGCTGATAGCGGTTATACAACAGCTTGGCACGCGCGTTTACCATCAGCGGTTCGGAGGGAATAATGTGCCGATAATCCGTGATATCGCCGAATGACAGCGACTTTTTTTCGGCCAGCGGATGCCCAATCGGCATCGCGATACCAATCGGTAATTCGGCAAACGCGCGAACTTCTAGACCCGTGTGCTCGATAGGGTCGAGCAGCAGGCCAAAATCGACCTCGGCCGAACTGACGTGTTCACTAATATTACGGCTCTCTTCAATACGAATATTGAATGTCAGATACGGAAACTCTTTGCCCACGTCGGCAATAAGCTGCGCCATCAAACCTTCACTTAACGCCGCTATTATCGAAATACTGACGTGGCCGCGACGTAAACCCTGCATTTCATCGAATCTTTCACGCGTGCGGGCAAACTCTTTGCGCCAACGTTTAATGTCATCAAACAGTACTTCACCCGCCGAGGTCAGTTTTAACCCTGCTGGCAGACGTTCGAAGAGCGGCGTTTCCATGGTCTTTTCGGCCTGCAAAATTTGCCGATTAATCGCCGAAGCCGAGACGTGCAGCACCTCGGCGGCCTTGCGCAAACTTCCCGTACGGGCAACTTCAACGAAATATTGTGAAAAGCGAGAGAATGGCGACATAGGGTGTACTAATTTTTGCAGTGAAATAGTGAGATATCTATTATGGACTGCATCACCTATTTTTCCTAGATTGTACGAGATCTGTATGGAAACAGGTTTTTCTGATGTTTTTCTACAAATTGGCTATAAATAACAGGCAGTGATGACAGGGTTCGTCAAAACACGCAGTTTTTCCGTGTGGTTTTATTTCGAGTCAGACGAATCTTGCCTTCTGTACTCTTGTCGCGCGGACGTGTTTTGAAAAACAAAACTTATAACAAGCGTGTATTGAATAGCGCGCGTCCGAGAGACAACCAATGTTAGAGAAAATATTTAAACTCAAGGCTCACCGTACTAACGTTCGTACCGAGATTCTGGCGGGCATCACCACGTTTCTGGCCATGGCCTACATTCTTTTCGTCAATCCGTCGATTCTAGGCGCGACCGGCATGGACAAAGGCGCGGTTTTCGTCGCGACCTGTCTGGCTGCCGCAATCGGTTCCGCGTTGATGGGATTCATCGCCAATTACCCTATCGCGCTTGCGCCGGGCATGGGTTTAAACGCCTTCTTTACCTATACCGTCGTGCTGCACATGGGATACAGCTGGCAGATTGCTTTAGGTGCGGTCTTCCTTTCAGCCTGTATTTTCTTCGCGTTATCAATTTTCAAAATTCGTGAATGGATTATTCGCAGCATTCCTCTGCCGCTGCGTTCGGCGATTGCCGCCGGTATTGGTCTGTTCCTCGCCCTTATCGCGCTTGAAAGCTCCGGCATCGTGATTGGCAATCCTGCGACGCTGGTGGGTCTGGGTGATTTGACCAAGCCTGCGCCATTGTTTGCGATTTTTGGCTTTATTATCATCGTAGTACTGGAAGCACGCCGCGTCACCGGTGCCGTATTGATCGGCATTCTGGCGGTCACTATTCTCGCTATCGCGCTGGGCTTTACGCCGTTTGGTGGCGTGATGTCGATGCCACCTTCGATCGCCCCGACCTTTATGCAGCTTGATATCAAAGGCGCATTCAACGTTGGCTTGATTAGCGTAATCTTCGCCTTCCTGTTCGTTGACGTGTTCGACAACTCCGGCACATTGATTGGTGTGACCAAGCGTGCGGGCTTAACGGACGCCGACGGCAATATCCCGAAGATGGGCCGTGCTCTGGTCGCTGACAGCGCTGCTGCACTGTTTGGCTCTTTGTTGGGGACATCAACAACGACCAGTTACATCGAATCTGCGGCTGGCGTAGAAGCCGGCGGACGTACTGGCTTAACGGCTATCGTTGTCGCGATTCTGTTCCTGCTAAGTCTGTTCTTCGCTCCGCTGGCGGGCAGCGTTCCGGCCTTTGCGACCGCGCCTGCGCTGTTGTTCATCGCCGTATTGATGACATCGGGTCTGGCTGAAATCGACTGGAAGGACATTACCGTCGCCGCGCCGGTGACGGTCACTGCGTTGACGATGCCGCTGACCTATTCGATTGCCAACGGTATCGCGTTTGGGTTTATCACTTGGACGCTGGTGAAGTTGCTTAGCGGGCGCTGGAAGGAGTTGAACACCGCAATGGTGGTGTTATCACTGTTGTTTGTTATTAAACTTGGTTGGCTGAGCGCATAAGCTTTGGTATTTAGATTTGGAATCTAAAGGCAATTTTTTAAAAGGCGAGTTTGGATTTTTAATTCAAACTCGCTTTTTTGTTTTAATTGCAAATTGGTTTTTAAGTTTAAGTTTAATTTTAAGTTCAAGTTCAACTGCATGCGCTTCGCTTACTGCGCGGCGGCGCAGACCGCCTCAAGGATGTTCCTAAGCGAACACCCTTGAGAATCCCGCGCTTTTTTTCCAAAGTTGCAACGTGAGGACTACATTCGTAGATCTTTCCAGATGCTCCCGCGCGTGGCGTAGGTCGCGCGGCTTCGCCGTTCCTTCGCTACGTTCACAAGCCAAAAACGTCTTGCTCAACTACGCTCAGCGCCGCCCTGAGGCCGCCAATAATAGCTAAAAATAAAAAACCGATAACTCTCAGGCGGTCAAAAGCCGATCCCTCAAACAATAATTTTTAGGTTGAAAGATCGGTCCTTGACCGCCTAAGAGTTTCCGCCCTTGCTTTAAGAGCTGTAATTGGCGGTCTCAGGGCGGCGCGGAACGGCGTGAAGAAGACGTTTTTGGCTTCTGAGCAAAGTGACGGAAGCGCGAAGCGCCGCGACCAACGCCACTCGCGATGGTCACTGCAAAGATGTAACTTTCTAGTCCTCATGTACCAGCTGTGGAAAAAAAGCTTGGGATTCCAAAGGGGCGAGCGACTGCGCCTCTTTGGGCGGTCTGCGCCGCCGCGCAGTAAGCAGAGCGCATGCAGTTGAACTTGAAGTTGAATTTAAAAGTTTGCTATTAGATTTTCAAATCTAAACCCGACTGCGCTTCTTTGGGCGGTCTGCGCCGCCGCGCAGTAAGCAGAGCGCATGCAGTTGAAGTTGAACTTGAACCTAAAAGCAATTTTTGAATCAAAAGACCAAGATTTTGCCCTTAAAATTAAATTTGAAATTAAAAAAGGAAAACATCTTTTCTCCGTTTTAGGGCCTTTTGGTGCTCTGAAACTTCAAAATTACCCCATTATTTGTTATATTATTGAGCACTTCATCGATACTGATTTTCATCGATGAACAGGCTTCTTTAAATCGCTTTACCAGGATAACGACATGTTAGATTTTCGCTTTCCGACAGCAATGCAGATGGTTTTTAGTGTGGCACTGGCTGAAAAGTCCGGTCATCGCTGTACCAGTGCGACTTTGGCAGCGAGCCTGGAAGCCAATCCAAGCTTTATTCGCAAACTGATGGTGCCGTTAACCCATCAAGGCATTATTGTCTCGACCCTCGGTCGTACCGGTTCCATTCGTCTGGGTCGTCTCGCCGATGCCATTACGCTGCGTGATATTTATACCAGCGTCATCGAAGATAAACGCCTGTGGGCCGCGCGTCCCGAAGGATCCGCCAAGTGTCTGGTCAGCGCCAACGCCTGCGGCTATTTCAAATCGGTTGTCCACGAGGCCGAAGAGGCGTCAATGGCCGTTCTGGCGCGCTACACCGTCGCCGATGCGCTAGCCGAATTCGAACGCAACGGCAGCTACAGCTGCGGCGGCGAAGAACTGGTCGCCAAGTAGCTTCCCATTTCTGAAGACATGAGTTTCTGAAAGTACGCACTGTGATAAACATTCAGTAAAAACAAAGGGACACCTCTCGCGACGTGTCCCTTTTTAGTTTCTGTTTTTCTGTGAGTTAACCGTAAATTTTAAGGCTTAACTTTCCGTTTGCGGAGCCGTAACCACCTCGCTTTTAGCCTCGCTTTTTTTACTGACCAGCTTTCTCAACGCGACGTAAAATACCGGCGTCAGGAACAGCCCAAACAGCGTGACGCCGAGCATGCCCGCGAATACGGTAATGCCCGTCACGCCGCGAACTTCAGCACCCGCGCCGTGTCCGAGGATCAGCGGCACAGTACCGGCGATAAAGGCTATTGAAGTCATAACGATAGGGCGCAAACGCAGGCGACAGGCTTGCAGCGCCGCCTCGACAATTCCTTTGCCCTGCAGCTCGAGTTCGCGAGCAAACTCGACAATCAGAATGGCGTTTTTGCACGCAAGCCCCATCAGCACGACTAATCCAACCTGCACAAAGACATTGTTATCGCCGCCCGTTAACCACACGCCGAACAGCGCGGAAAGCATGGTCATCGGCACAATAAGAATCACCGCCAGCGGCAGCGTCCAGCTTTCGTACAGCGCGGCCAGCACCAGAAAAGCCAGCAGCACGGACATCGGGAAGACGATGAGCGCGGCGTTGCCCTGCGTCGATTGCTGATAACTCAGGTCGGTCCATTCAATATTCATCCCGTTAGGCAGCAGATTTTTTGCCAGCGCGCTGACTTCGGTCATCGCCTCTGCGGAGGAAAGCACGCGCGGATCGGCGTCGCCAATTAAATCCGCCGCCGGATAGCCGTTGTAACGAATCACCGGATCCGGCCCGTAAGTAGTAGTGATATTGACCATGCTGCCAATCGGCACCATCTCGCCCTTATCATTACGGGTGCGCAGATTACCAATGTCTTCAACGCTGTCGCGAAACTGACCGTCGGCCTGCGCCATGACCTTCCACGTGCGGCCAAAGCGGTTGAAATCGTTGATATAAGCCGAGCCCAAATAGGTCTGTAGCGTACTGAAAAGTTCATTCAGCGACACGCCCTGCGCTTTGGCTTTGTCACGATCGATTTTCGCTTCGAGCTGCGGAACGTTGGCCTGATAGGCGGAGATCGGGAAACTCATGCCCGGCGTTTGCATAATCGCGCCCGACATCGTATTCACCGCCGTTTGCAGCGCGCCAAAGCCGAGACCCGCGCGGTCCTGAATATAAAGTGAATAGCCAGAGCCCTGACCTAAACCGAGTATCGGCGGCGGCATAATTGAGAACGCAAAACCTTCCTGCAGCTGCGAGATCTTGGCGTTGATTTCAGCATTAATCTGCGCCGCCGTGCGGGTACGTTCGCTCAGCGGTTTCAGCGCGAAAAATACCGTGCCGGTATTCGGCGTGTTGGTAAATTGCAGCGCGTTGAGGCCCGGGAAAGCGACGGCGTCAATCACGCCATCAGTTTGCAGCCCAAGCGCGCTGATTTTGCGCACCACGGCGTCGGTACGCGACAGCGACGAGCCTTCCGGCATCTTCACACCGGCAATAAGATAAAGTTTATCTTGGGTCGGAATAAATCCGCCGGGCACTACTTTAAACATAAATCCGGCCGCGCCAAGCAGCAGAATATAGACCACAAATACCGCGCCTCGACGGCTCAGCGTCTTAGCCACCGCGCTCTGATATTTGTGCGAGCTGGCGTTAAAAAAGCGGTTGAACGGGCGGAAGATCCAACCAAATAAGCGATCGATAATGCGCGACGGCACATCTTTCGGCGCGCCGTGCGATTTCAGCAGCAGCGCCGCCAGCGCGGGTGACAGCGTCAGGGAGTTGATGGCCGAAATAACGGTCGAGATAGCGATAGTCACCGCAAACTGCTTGTAGAACTGTCCGGTTACGCCCGACAGAAACGCCATCGGCACAAACACGGCGCAGAGCACCAGCGCGATAGCAATAATCGGCCCCGACACTTCGCGCATCGCCTGATGTGCCGCGTCACGCGGTGCCAATCCTTCCTCAATATTTCGCTCGACGTTTTCTACCACCACAATGGCGTCATCGACGACAATCCCTATGGCTAATACTAATCCGAACAGGCTTAGCGTATTAAGAGAGAAACCGAGTAAATAGAGAATGCTAAACGTACCGATAACCGAAATCGGCACCGCTAACAGTGGAATAATCGAGGCGCGCCAGGTTTGCAGGAACAGAATCACCACCAGCACGACCAGCACCACGGCTTCGAGCAGGGTGTGAACCACCGCGCTGATTGAATCACGCACGAAAACGGTCGGATCGTACGGCGCGCGCCACGTCAGGCCATCGGGGAAACGCGTCGAAAGCTCGGCCATTTTTGCCCGCACGGCGTCGGAAAGGTCGATGGCATTCGCGCCCGGCGCCTGGAAAATACCGATGCCGACGGCGTCTTTATTGTTTAACTGTGAACGAAGCGCATAGCTACCTGAGCCCATTTCGATGCGTGCGACGTCACGAAGGCGGACGATAGACCCATCTTCGCTGGTTTTAAGGATAATATTGCCGAATTCGCTTTCATCCTTGAGACGACCCTGCGCATTAATCGACAGCAGATAATCGCTCTCTTTTGGCATCGGTTCTGCGCCCAGCTGACCCGCCGAAACCTGCACGTTTTGCTCGCGCATCGCGGTGACTACGTCGGAAGCCGTTAAACCACGCGCCGCGACTTTATTGGGATCGAGCCAGACGCGCATCGCGTATTCACCCGCACCAAAAATCTGCACCTGACCCACGCCCGGCAGCCGCGCCAGCTCATCTTTGACTTTCAGCGTGGCGTAGTTGCGCAGATAGAGCGAATCATATTTGCCGGAAGGCGAGTACAGATGCACCACCAGCGTCATGGTTGGCGACTGTTTCTGGGTGGTCACGCCTTGACGCTGCACGTCTTCGGGCAGTCGAGCTGCCGCCTGCGCCACGCGGTTTTGCACCTGAACCTGCGCCTGATCGGGATCGGTTCCGGGGCGGAAAGTCACGGTGGTCACCAGCACGCCGTCCGAACCGGCCACCGATTTCATGTACATCATATTTTCGACGCCGTTAATCGCCTCTTCGAGCGGCGTGGCGACGGTTTCGGCAATCTCTTTCGGGTTGGCACCCGGATATTCGGCGCGCACCTGCACGCTAGGCGGCACGACGTCGGGATATTCGCTGACCGGCAGCAGCGGCAGGGCGATAGCGCCGGTGACTAAAATGAGGATCGACAGCACGGCCGCAAAAATGGGGCGATCGATAAAAAAGCGCGAAAAGTCCATGGTTGGGATCCTGTTATTGTGCGGCGTCAGCGGCGGCTGGCGAGCTATTTTTTGCCATCTCTACGCGCTTGGCGTTGACCGACATTCCCGGCATAAAGACTTTTTGTACGCCGTCGATCACCACGCGATCGCCCGGTTTCAGCCCCTGCTGCACGACGCGCAAACCGTCGGATAGCGCGCCGAGTCGAACATCCCGACGATCGGCTTTTCCGGCAGAATCGACCACGTAAACGTATTTGCGATCCTGATCGGTGAGCACGGCCTTGTCGTCAATCAGCAGGGCATTAAATTCGTTGCTGCCGGGCATTTGTACACGGGCAAACAGGCCGGGCGTGAAGCTGCGGTCGCGATTATCGAGCAGCGCGCGCATGCGAATGGTACCGGTGCTGGCGGTGAGCTGGTTATCGGTGAAGTCGATAACGCCTTGATGTGGATAACCTTCTTCGCCAACCAATGCCACGTGAACCGGCAACGGCGCGCTTTTTTGGCTTTGCGCACGGGCAATCGACTGATAACGCAGGAAGGTCGCTTCGTCGACGTCGAAGTAGACGTAAACTTTATCGAGTGAAACGAGGGTGGTCAGCACGCTGGCGCTGTCGCCGGTGGTCACCAGATTACCGGCGGTTATCATTGCGCGGCTGGCTTTGCCGTCGATAGGAGCGATAACACGAGTAAAATCAAGGTTGAGCTGCGCCATGTCCAGCTGCGCCTGCGCGGCCAGCACGTCAGACTGCGCCTGAGCCGCGGCGGAACGGCGCTGTTCCCAGAGCTCTCGAGAAATCGCCTCGGAGCTCACCAGCTTTTCAGTGCGGGCAGATTCGCTGCGCGCCAGAGCGGCCTGATTTTTAGCCCGAACCAGCTCGGCTTTCGCCTGTTCCTGCGCGGCGCGGTAGGTGCGATCGTCGATGGTAAACAGCACCTGACCTTTCTTAACTTCGTCGCCTTCCTGATAATTCACCCGATCGATATAACCGGAAACCCGTGGTCGCAGCTGCACGCTTTGCACGGCCTCGACGCGTCCGGTGAACTCATCCCACTGCTTAATTGGTTTAACGACCACGTCGGCAACGCTGACGGCAGGCGGCGGTGGCGGTGCGTTTTGCGCCACGCTGTTGTCACATCCCGAAAGCAGAGCCACCAACAAGGCGACGGCGGAAAGTGGCACGAGAAGGGACGTGACGGCGCGACCACCCTGAGGTCGCTGATGAGAATATTGCCTGCTGATCATTATTTTTATTTCCAGTGAATAAACGCCCTCAGCCATGACTATCGGTCCTGTCCACCGACGTGACGTCCTTTGCCTGAGCAGTTTTTGGGAGGCTTGTGCCTATCATAGACACAATAAAGTATCCATTACTGATACACTAACTGAAGGGGATTGTAGGGAGCGCGCGTATAAACTGCAAGAATTATTGTTGCACTTTATGTGCTATTGTTAAAAGGAGATTTGTGAAGAGCTGTAACTTTTACACTGCGATGGATTAAATGCAATAGTAAAACTTGCATTTTATGCAAAACTGCGTCAGCCTAATAACAGGCGCTCGTTGAGAGGGCACAAACCATACGGGAAAAGCGGATATGAAAACCGAAGATTTTATTCACGATCTGATCGACTGGATCGATCACAATCTGGAAGAGCGATTGGATATTAAAACCGTGGCTGAACGTGCAGGCTATTCGCGCTGGCACCTGCAACGTATGTTTAAAGAGCACACCGGCCTGCCGATGGGCGAATATATTCGTGCGCAAAAAATGAAAAAATCTGCCGCTATGTTGGCAAGCAGTGGCGAAACCATCGTCAGCGTGGCAATCTCCCTTGGCTTCGACTCTCAGCAGTCGTTTACCCGCAGCTTCAAACGCCAGTTTGGGCAAACGCCGGGCGATTGGCGTCGTGCTGAAAACGGCCAATCTGTCGCCCGCGCCTGCCACTAATCTGGTCAGTAAAAAGCGTGGACGGGTCAATGACAGGCCTACTGCATCAACTGTTGCATCTGTCGGCTTAACGCCATTAATTGCGCATTAAGCGGAACCAGCTGTTTCTGAATAGCGTTATATTTATTCAGCTGCGCCTGGCTCGCAAATTGAAGCGTGTTGCCTGTGACAGTGACTTTCTTACCCTGATCTTTGATAAAATCGGCCTTTACAACAATGAGTTTCAAAACTTGCGGTAGCAGGGTGAACAGCTGTTCAGCCACGTCTGCAGGCTGTGAAACGGCTTTGTTATAGGCCTGATCGTACACTTTAGCGAGATCGGGAGGCTGCTTTAATGTGCCGCGCTGCGCCTCTGCCTGACTGCGCATGGCGTTGATATCTTTCTGCCATTGAGCGCTTTTGTCGGCCATTATTTGCAAATCGTTGCGTTGCTCCAGCAGGGCATTTACCGACGTCAGCGCGTTCATGCTGGTAAAAACCGGCACCAATGAAGAGTTAAGCTCGGTAGCCATTTTTTGATGAAAGTGGGCGATAACCGCATAATCCTTAACATAATGTCCGAAGGCTTTATTCTGTTGTTCACTCAGTTGGGGCAGGTCTAGCCGACCATTAGCCAGCACGCGGGTCTGTAAAAAATCGATAAAGGCTTTTCGCTGTGTCTGTTCATTATCGCCACAGCCGCTGAGCGTGAAAATTATTAGCAATAAAAGGCAGGGAATAAAAAAATAAGGCCATAGCGTATTTTTATATTGGCGACTTTCAGGTTTCGACATCATTATTTCCGGCATGTCATTAATTCTCCTCTCGACTCACGACGTCCTTATTCACCTTAGCGCAAAACTTTCCCTTCAGGCAAAAACTGAATACGGCAAATTACTGTGATTAATTAAGGCGGAATGATAAAAGAGTGGAGAAGTTTGTCGATGAAAATGAAGGGAATTGACTGCAATCTTGAATTTACGACACCGCCGCCGGGAGGGCGATGCCGTTTCTTTGCAGAAGATACTGGCTTATAAAATCTGGCTCAGCATCTGTTCGCGGGTCCAGGCAGGATGACCCGTAATATGAGCGGCAATCTGTTCAATCATGCCTTGTGTCGTGGCTTGTTTACCCGTGCTGACCAGTATTAGCGGCACGATTAGCATCATGACCAATTGGGGCACGGTGAAAGCGCTAATACTATTCCTACGATGGGTAAACAGGAACAGCGTGCTGGCGGTAACGCCGATAATCAGCCCGGTCACCACCTCGCTTACGGAATGCGCACCAATGACCACGCGGCTGATTCCGACCATCACTGGAATCACATAGCCGATCGCTATCATCACCCGATGCACATTACGATGATAGCCACCACTTAGCAGCCACAATAAGACCGGCCAAACCGTGGCCGACATGGTGGTATGTCCGCTGAAGCCGGTGAAATTATAGCTGACGCTGCCAATTCCCCAGGCAAGAAACAACAGCTTGGAAACACTAACCAGTAATCCGACGATACCAAAAGTTATTAACCACGCAACAGGTGTTAATTTCCCGCTGACTTTCCACGCCATAAACAGGCCAATAATAATCCCTGTCGGCAGCAATAACATGCTGTCGCCAAAATAAGTCAAACTATTCCAAGACAATAGGATTCCCCTTAATTAAATTTTTTATAAACGAGAATTAATAGTAATTTCAGGGAGTTTACCAGCAGGGTAAGCGGGAGTGAAAGTTTAATCGTCTTAATAGCGTGGGTAAAAATCAGGGTAATTTAGGAAGCATTGTCATTAAAGAGAAAGTAGACAAATTCCGCTGGAATAAGGAGGGCGCAGAGGCTGTTAAGCTGTTGCGCCCATTAAAACTTTTACAATGCGTCGGCGATGGCCTGACCCAGCAAACGCGTGTTGCCTTTTCCGCCGAGGTCACCGGTCAGCGGCGCATTTTCAGGCCCCAGACTTAATACTTTTTCAATTGCCTGAAGTACTTCGGCACCCGCCTGTTCGTAGCCTAAATGCTCGAGCATCATGGCGCCGCACCAGATTTGGCCGATCGGGTTGGCGATGCCTTTGCCCGCAATGTCAGGCGCTGAGCCGTGTACGGGCTCAAACAGGCTTGGGAACAGCCCTTCCGGGTTGATATTTGCCGACGGCGCGATGCCGATAGTGCCGGTACACGCCGGGCCCAAATCTGAAAGAATATCGCCAAACAGGTTGCTGGCGACGACGACATCGAACCAGTCGGGATGCAGCACGAAGTTGGCAGTTAAAATATCGATGTGATATTTATCGACGTCAACCTCTGGATAGTTTTTGCCCATTTCCACGACCCGTTTGTCCCAATAAGGCATGGTAATCGCGATGCCATTGGATTTTGTGGCCGAGGTCAGATGTTTTTTAGGCCTTTTTTGCGCCAGCTCGAAAGCATATTTTAAAATACGATCGACACCGGTGCGGGTCATCACGGTTTCCTGAATCACGATTTCGCGTTCAGTATCAGGGAACATAATCCCGCCGACGCTAGAATATTCGCCTTCGGTGTTTTCGCGGACCACGTAAAAGTCGATATCACCCGGTTTACGGTTAGCCAGCGGCGCTTTTACGCCAGGCATCAAACGCACCGGACGAAGATTTACGTACTGATCGAATTCGCGACGGAATTGCAGCAGCGATCCCCAGAGTGAAATATGATCCGGCACCACGTCTGGCCAACCCACCGCGCCAAAATAGATCGCATCGAAGCTTTTTAAGGTTTCATACCAATCGTCTGGCAACATTTTACCGTGTTCGAGATAGTAATCGGCACTGGCGAAATCGAACCATTGCCATTCGATTTTAATATCATGCTTGGCGGCAATCTTATCCATCACTTTGATCCCTTCCGGCATCACTTCTTTACCAATCCCATCACCTGGAATCACGGCAATTCTGTGTGTTCTATCTGACATCGTGTAGGCCTTTTATTATTTATTTCGACCTCCTGAGTGTATTTGCTTCTCTGCCGAGCAACAATTTGCTAAATATTTAAGGCATTCTTAACTCAAAGTGAATAATCATGTCCTCACTTGACGATCTCAGATTCTTCGCGCTGATTGCCCGGCTTGGCAGCCTGACCGCTGTGGCCCGCGAAATGGGGCTTACGCTGGCGGCGGTGAGTAAACGTTTAACGCAGCTTGAACAGCGCCTGGGGGTGCAGCTGGTGCTGCGTACGACGCGCAGGCTGGATCTGACCGTCGAGGGGGAACGTTATGCCGAGGGCGCGCGGCCGATTATTCATCAGCTCGATGAACTTGAAAGCGTGGTCTCCAACAGTCAGGCGCTGCTCACGGGCCGACTGAATATCAATGCCTCCTTTGGTTTTGGCCGTCGATTTATCGCGCCGCTTATTTCCGCGTTTCAATGGCAGCATCCTGAGCTGGATATAGACCTCCAGTTAACCAGTCAGCCGCTTAATTTCCTCGATAGCAGTGTCGATATCGATTTACGCGTGGGCGAGCCGCCTGATTCGCGTTTGGTGGCGATAAAGCTAATGACCAATTCGCGGGTAGTTTGTGCGTCGCAGGCTTATCTGGATAAAAACGGTATACCCGAAAGTGTCACGGATTTGGCGCAGCATAATTGTATTGTGCTGCGCCAATATGAAAGTGACTATTCGCTGTGGCGATTCACCCGCGAAGGCCGGGAATATGTGCAAAAGGTGAGCGGCTCTCTCTCGAGTAATGATGGTGAAACCGTGGTGCATTATGCTCGCGAGGGACATGGCATTATCTTGCGTTCGCGCTGGGATATTAAAACCGACCTCCAACAGGGCGCGCTTATTCCCGTGCTGACCGATTATCAGGCACCGGCGGCAGATATCTACGCTGTTTATACTTATCGCAAACATGTACCTGCTCGAATAAAGGTCTTTATTACTTATCTTAAGCAGCGTTTGAGTGAGCAGCAGGAAAGCTGAGGAGTTGGCTGAATGCGCGTAAAAGCACCACTTTGAGAGGGTTTTGCTTTAAAAAACATCATTCGAACACGTTGGCAGACGAAACGGATAAAAAGCCGTTGACGGCAGAGAGCCAATACGGTTTAATGCGCCGCGTTGCCCGGATAGCTCAGTCGGTAGAGCAGGGGATTGAAAATCCCCGTGTCCTTGGTTCGATTCCGAGTCCGGGCACCATATTTAGAAGAACCCGCCTATGGCGGGTTTTTTGCTTTTGGAGATACGGACTCTACATCGAACTCCGTTCGAACTCTTTATTAGAACTCCGTTCTGAACGGCTATCCCATCCTACCAATATCCAACACTCCAAACAGCGCGTCATAAAGTCAAAAACCCCGACTGCCTGAAAGGCGGCCGAGGTTTTAGGGATAGATTGAAGCTGGAATAGATTAGAGCAATTTCTCGCCGTTATTCCAGGTCATCAGGCGTGCTGTAGACGATATGCTCCAGCGCCTGAAGATAAATATCTTGCTGAGTCTCATCTTGTTCAGACTCTATCTTCCTGATCAGACAAAGAATAATATCTTTATTGCTGACCGAATCTTTATATTTCTTCAGCTCGTTACAAATGGCGGCGATAACTTCATTATCAGAATGAAGCTCAGGGTGAGTAATCTGTATGTAGTCAGCTAACTTCAAATCGGTAGAGGACATATCAAACATTTTCTTGGGACCCCATTGTCAATACATCGAAATAGTCGAGCAGCGGTAAAAGCTACTAAATCTCTGAATCGAACAATACATCCTCTGTCCCCATCCTATGAATGAGAATGCCTGGTGCGTCTTTATTCGAACAGAGCTGCGTTATATCTGTAAAGCTATACAAAAGTTCAAAATTGTACAACATTGCGGTGAGCAAAAAATGCGGAATTAACGCTTAAAGCGCACACTTTTAACTATAGTCGTGATTCTCGTCCCTGAGTTTTTGTCCTTGAGGCTGACGGAATGCCGCGTTACAGCCTGTGAAGCGGGGCTCACACCAGAGGAGAGTGATTCTGTTCGCGTATGTACTGGCTAATGCTGTCGGTCGGCTGATCTTGCCGCGTGGCGATGAGATAAATTTTACCTTCCAAGTGAAACTCGCGAGTAATATATTCGCTCGCAGAATCTACCTCATTAATGTTTGACTCATTAACTTCTGCCTTTTCAGCAAGATAATTATCTTTCTCTTCATTTTCCCACGGTCTAATAACGCGGCCTGTTCCGTACCATGGCCACGGAATTAAGGAAGTATTTCCGTTGAAGGGACCTCCGATAAATAAAACGCTCTGTTTTTTCATTAAGTTGATTCATTCATTTTAAGTGGAGCACGATAAAATACTAATCAATGAAATGATCGGCGTTTACTTTCTCAAATAAGAAAATAAATATTTTAAAATTTTTAACGAGCGAGAAAGAGCGGCGATAGTAGAGGTAAAAGTCCTGACAAGCTAGCTATATTACCGACAGGTAAATATTTTGAGAAAATGGATAAAAAGAATTTCAAAACTATATTTAAGTTAAATTAATATATTAAGTGTTATTTTAAATTAACTTACCAATACTGTGTTGTTTTAGAGTTGCTAGTATGAAACAGGGTGGAATATTGAGTTTTATTAAATATGAGGTGGTTAAAAATAGAGGGAGAAATTTTATTTTTTCGCGAAGTTTAATTAAGAATAACCACCAAGGCTAAATTTTAGCCTATTAAAGACTACGTTCTGAGATCGTTTCGCGCCTGTAACAACTCGGCAAAGAGCCGGTTAAAATTATCAACCTTATTTCTCAGGTCGATCATGTGACGTTCTTTCTCGGATTCAGGCAGGTAGGCAAAAAGTTGGAGCAGTTCGAGTTCGCGCTCGGTAAGAGGCATCGCCAACGATGAAGCTGGAGTTGGTGAATATTCAGTGTCGCCGTATAAAATCCAGTTTGGTGAGCATTTTAGCGCATCGGCCAGAGCAAAGAGGTTTTTACCGCCGGGCGTAGTGTCTGAGCTTTCCCACTGCGAAATTGTGACGTGGGAGACCTTCACAGCCAAAGCAAGGTTGCGCTGTGTCAGTTTCATCTCTTTTCTTCGCAATTTAATGCGTTCGCCGGGAGTCATCATATTGGCTAATTCTAGATTGTCGTGGCTTAAATATCTCAAACACGTGAATATTAGATAAACTTAACAATAAGATGTGTGAAATTTACCTCGCAAGGCATAATTAATTTCTTCTGCTATCACACTTCAGTCTGAAAATTTAAAATATTTAAACACTATGGCGTGATTGGAAGAGGAAAAAGGCGGCAAATTCTAGATAAATGAGTTTACCCCCTCTTTTAATATGAACCTATTTTCTCCAGAAATCAGAGGTATTATCAAAAAAGGCTATTTAAGATAGTTTATGAATAGAATAGAGCTAAAAGTGGTCGAAAAAATGCGTTTATTTTGGCAGGGTTTAAGTGGAGAGTTAAGTAGGAAGTTAAGCAATTAATCAGTTCTACTAAATAATTATAAAGGACATTTTTGTTCGTAAAAATATTGATCCGTTATTCAGTGGAGTATTCAGCAAACAAAGAAAATTGCTGAAATTAAAAAGCTCACCCGAAGGTGAGCTTGAGTGGGCAGCGTGTAAACTACCCAGAGACGACGCAAGCCGATTTAGACTGTACCGGTACCGCCGTCTGAACACCACACCTGACCCGATGCATAGCTGTTATCGGATGAAGCGAAGGTCACATAAAGCGGGGCAATTTCCGCTGGCTGACCTGGGCGTTCCAGCGGCGCACTTTCGCCAAACTTCTCGATTTTGCTCTGTGGCTGACCGCCGCTGACCTGCAATGCCGTCCAGTATGGACCCGGCGCTACGGCGTTAACACGAATGCCGTCTGGACCCAGCTGTTTCGCCAATGCTTTGGTAAACGCGGCAATGGAAGCCTTGGTAGAGGCATAGTCGAGCAGGATATCACTCGGCTGATAAGCCTGAACCGAGGTGGTGTTAATGATTGACGCGCCGCGTGGCAGATACTCAACCGCCGCCTTGGTTATCCAGAACATGGCATAGACGTTGGTTTTATACGTCGCGTCAAAAGATTCGGTGGTTAAATCTTTGATGGATTCACAGAACTGCTGACGACCCGCGTTATTGACCAGAATGTCCAGCCCGCCTAACTGATCGGCCGCCTTTTTAACCAGCTCTTTACAGAAAGATTCGCTGGTAATATCGCCCGGAATCGCCACGGCCTTGCGTCCTTCGGCTTCGATAAGTTGAATCACTTCTTTCGCGTCGGACTCTTCCGCAGGCAGATAGTTGATAGCAACGTCTGCGCCTTCGCGGGCATAGGCAATCGCCACCGCGCGACCAATACCCGAGTCACCGCCGGTGATCAGCGCTTTTCGTCCGGCAAGTTTGCCGCTGCCTTTATAGGACGTTTCGCCATGATCCGGTCGAGGAGACATTTCGCTCGCTAGACCCGGCCAAGATTGTTCTTGCTGTTTGAAAGGTGGGGCAGGATAAGATGCCGCATTGCCCAAAACATTCGAATTAGGGGAACTTTGCTTGTTACTCATGGTGCGCTCCTTTCGTCTTTATGTTGATGATGCAAGCTGATGTAATGTGATTTACATAACTAAAGCCTAGTGCACGAAATCACACTTTTGAGGGTTTTAAGACTATTCTGCTAAATATTGGCCTTAGCAAAACTATCAGTCACTGCCCTCTCATCACTTATCACTACAGTCCGCTGATCGATCCGTCCTTCACCGCTTCGGCGTCAAGTTTGACTAAAAAGCAGAGCAGCGTTGAGTTGCCGGTTGATTCGATCTCGGGCAAAGGATCGTCGCCAGACACTGCGTCGCCTTTATAAAGCACGTTATTTTCTGCGCTGATTTCACCGTCCATCACATAAAGAAATTGGGCAAAACCCGTCTGCTGCGGAATCTCAATCAAATCTTTGTGTTCGAGTTTGACGTCGTAAACGTAAACTTCCTGCCTAATCTCCAGCGGCGCATTTTCACCTTCCGGCGCGGCCAGCAGCGTCCACTCTTTGGTTTTTATGCCGTCAGGCCTATCAAAAAACTGTACGCGGCCTTCAAGATTCGCCTGACGCGGACGAATAAAAATCTGCAGCATTTCAGCCGCTACAATCGGCGTCGACTCTTCGTGCCAAAAACTTTTTCCGGCATTCATCATCATTATTCTCTTGGATGAGAGCGGCGTACGATTACCCGTTGAATCTTCATGCACCATCGATCCCTGCCACACATAACTCAGGATTTCGTCATTAACGTGCTCGTGCATGCTGACCAGCGTTCCGGTTAGCAGATTAGCGTGATCGATCACGCTTAATGGCCCAAATGCGTCATCATTTTTTTCAGCAGCTTGCTTAGATTCTTGTTCAAGACCTTGTTTAGCTTCTTGATCAATAACTATTTTTCCAGGTCGCATTCGACGAATTTTGAAAGGGCCATATTCAAACGTCGATTTAGGTTCAGCACGCAATACCTTTAACATGACGATCTCCAAGAGGTTATTAAGCAACAGGAAATAAGCTAAAGCATAGTTCACCGCGAATATAGCTCACGACGAATAAATAACGGCGTAGTCCTCATAAAGATCCTCAGTAAGAGCAGGTTCGTCGTTTTCCGCGCTTGATAGCTGTATAAATATTCAGTAATATCGGGCTGTTTAATTTTCATTCGATAACTGCCTCGCTATTAAGCAACTATTCCAAATAAGCAACTATGCCAAACGAAAATTCGCCATTGCTTTACCAGTATCCTGAACATCTTCGCTTCACGCTTGAAACGCTGCCTTCTTGCAGCGGGGTCTATATTTTTTACGGGCAGGATCAGACATTCCCGCTTTATATCGGCAAAAGCATTAATATTCGCAGCCGCGTAATGTCGCATTTTAGAACCGCCGCCGAAGCCAAGTTACTGCGCATGACGACCAATATCGAATACATCGAAACGGTAGGGGAAATAGGCGCGTTATTACTTGAATCGCAAATGATTAAAGACCAGCGCCCGCTGTTTAATAAGCGGCTGCGCGTGACGCGCAAGCTCTGCTCATTGCGGGTTAGCGATACTGGCACCGGCATTGTATTCAGTAATGAAACGGATTTTTCCACCGCTGAAGATCTATTCGGATTATTTAAGACCAAGTTTGCGGCCATCGAAAGATTACGTGAAATCGCCGATCAGGAACGGCTTTGCTATGGCGCGTTAGGATTGGAAAAACTGACCGCCAAACGCGCCTGTTTTCGATTTTCTTTGGGTCGCTGCGCGGGCGTTTGCTGCCAAAAAGAGACGCTGGAGGAACATCAGCAGCGTTTGAAAACGGCGCTGGAGGCGATGCGGATCCGCGCGTGGCCTTATCCTGGCCGGATTGCCATTGAAGAAAAATCGGAAATTGGCCGCGAATATCACGTGCTGAATAACTGGTTTTATCTCGGCACGGCCAAAACGCTGGATGAGGCCAAAGAGGTGCAGGTTCCACCGCCGCATTTTGACCGCGACAGTTACAAGATTCTCTGCCAGCACGTGTTTAAACAGAAAGCGTTGAGCATTACTCTGCTCGACTGATTGGCTCAATTCTTTGAGCAAGTGACTAAATCGTCGGCAATTAGCTTAATCGTCGGCAAATAGCTAAATCGTCGGCAAATAGCTAAAACGTGCGTGAGTAACTAAAAGTTTCATTTGCATTACTTTGATACGTTTTGTTATGTTATTACATAACAAAATTTGTCGAGTTAATTCAGCATGGCCGTCAGTAATACCCAATCTCACCCGCAGACAGTGCTGGAAATCGCGCAGCTTTGTCTGCGTATTGAAGAAAAGATCCTGATTGATAATCTGAACCTGACACTTCACGCCGGCGAGAAAGTTTGCCTGCTTGGCGCGTCAGGCTCAGGAAAATCGTTAACCGCAAAAGCCGTTATCGGCACCTCGCCAGCCAATGCTGTGATCACTGGCTCGATACGCGTGATGGGAGAAGACGTTGCTAATTTGCATCCCCTTCAGCGTTCGTCGCTCGCCCGTGTTTCCGCCATTTTTCAAGATAGCTCGAGCGCGTTAAATCCGCTGATGACCGTCGGCAAGCAGCTGTTATTACTCCAAAACCACAAAAATAAAGAGGCGCTAAATGCACTGCTGGCGCAGGTCGAACTTGGCTCGTTAGAAGAATTAATGCGTCGTTATCCGGCGCAATTATCGGGTGGACAGCGCCAGCGAGCCTGCATCGCGCTGGCTTTAATGGGCAACAGCAAATTATTGGTTGCCGACGAGCCGACCACGGCGCTCGACGTCATCGCCCAGCGGCGAGTTTTGGAGGTGCTACATCAGGTTTGCGCGGCCAAAAACGCGCCCGCTTTGCTGTTTATTACCCACGATATTGCTGTCGCCGCACAGCTTTGCGATCGCGCAATCGTGATGGAAAGCGGCCGCGTGGTGGAATCCGCCACCCTGCGCCAGCTCATTACGCAGCCGAAACATCCTTATACTCGCCAACTGATTGTCGCCGCGCAAACGCCAAAAAGTGGCACCGAGGCGATCGCCGTATGAATTCCATGCTTCATGAGGTGAGCACGCCTTTTCTCCAATTGGAAAATCTCTGCCGCACGCATTCTTCACGGCGTTTTCCGTGGCAGCCAGCCAACGCGCGGACTATTTTTTCAAACCTCTCGCTCTCACTTCGTCGGGATGAAACCGTCGGTTTAGTCGGCGTCTCAGGCTGTGGAAAATCGACCTTACTCAATACCTTGCTGGCGCTCAGTGCCGCCGACAGCGGCCAAATTTACTGTGAAGGAAAAAGCGTCGTGCCCGGAAGCGTGCGCTCACTTCGCTGGTATCGCCGCAAAGTGCAGGTGGTGATGCAAGATCCCGCGGCATCACTTGCGCCGGGTCAAACCGTTGCTGCGCTGCTCGCGGAACCTCTCCGCTGCCTCGGCGTTGAAGCGAATATTGCAAAAAGTATTGCCGACGTCATGGAGCAGGTTGCGTTATCGCCTCAGCTGCTCACACGCACGGCGGCCACGCTTTCTGGCGGGCAGGCTCAGCGGGTTGCGATCGCCCGCGCACTGATTGTTCGTCCCGCATTTCTGCTTGCCGACGAACCCGTCAGCGGCCTCGACCTGCCTTTACGCGCCCAAATCAAAGCACTGCTTCAGCAGATTACCCGCGAAAATCGCATGGGTCTGTTAATGGTTTCGCATGACATTTCAATGATTAACGGACTTTGTGAACGCATCCTGGTGATGAGCGAGGGCGGCTTCGTCGAGCAGGGTCCCACCGCAAAAGTCCTTTCTTCGCCGCAGCATTCACACACTCGCGACCTGCTACAGGCTATTCCTGCAGTCGATTTTTATTAACACGCAATCACAGTTCATTTGCTGATCCATTAAATTAAAGGGAAATAAGATGAGTTTCCGTATGCCACTCTGGCCCTGTGCCGGACTCTTGACGGCGCTGTTTTTACTGGCGGGATGCTTTAACGAACCGGCGCAAACAACGGCAGATAATAGGCAAAACCGCCTGCGTTTGGCGATGCTGCAACCGCCGCGATCAGCCCTGACGCCGCTCAGCGACGATGCGTTTAAACTTTCGCGTTGGAGCACGGCGGAAACCTTGGTGGTGCTGGATAAACTCGGTGAAGCCAAGCCTGCGCTGGCAACAACGTGGCAGCAAATTGATAGCAACAGCTGGCGTTTTGAGCTGCGGCCCAATGTCCGTTTTCATGACGGCAGCGCGTTAACGCCGGCGAGCGTGGTGAATTCATTAGAGGTCGCGGCCCATGCTTCGCCAAAGCCGCGCATTCTCGACGGTGTTAAGCTCGAGGTGAAAACTGACGGGGAAAACGGCGTGCTGATCACCACGGCGCGGCCCGATCCTCTCTTGCCACAGCGTTTATCCAGCCCGCAGCTGGCGATTCTGGCAGCCGGCGCCTATCAGGCAAACGGCGTGGTCAATCCGATTAACAGCGGCAGCGGGCCCTTTGTTTTAAGAAGCGTAAACGGCACCAGCGGCGCGACATTGGAGCGCTTCGACGGTTATTGGGGCAATAAAGCCAAGCTCGCAGGCATTGACGTCAGCTTTGTGCCCGATGGCACCGCACGCGCCGCGGCGCTGCGTACCGATTCCGCCGATGTCGTTGAAGCCATTCCCGTGTCGCAGGCGCCGTTGCTTGATCCCGCCCGAGTCCACGAGGTGCCCATGCCGCGCACTAACACGCTTTATCTCAACACGAAACGGGGCGTAATGCAGGATCCCGAGCTGCGCGCGGCGGTGCGCGAGGCGATTAATCGCCAGCAGTTGGTGGATAACGTCTACGAAAAACGCGCCGACGTGGCAAAAGGGCTGCTTGGCCCCGCGCTGCCGTGGGCCGCAGCGTTGCGTCAGCCGGTGGCAAATCCTGCGCGACCAAAAGATCCGCAAGGTGCCGTGATAACGCTGGCGACCTTTAGCGATCGCGCCGAGCTGCCCGAGGTGGCGGTTTATTTGGCCCAGCAATTAACGGCGGCGGGATTTACCGTCAAGCAGGTGGTGCGCGAATATTCGCAGATTGAAGCCGATGCTTTGGCGGGTAAATTCGACGCCTTTATTCTCTCGCGCGCGACGGTGCTGGATTCGGGCGATCCGGTGGCCTACCTTTATAGCGACTTTTCTTGCGAGGGTTCCTTTAATATTTCTCAGCTTTGCCGTCCAGAAATAGACCGCGCCCTGCAGCAGGTCGCCGCCATTCCTGCGGGTGAAAAAAGGCGCGTGGCGATTATGCAGGCCGAAAACCTGATTTTAGCCACCGATGCCGCCATTCCAATGCTGCACGAACGGGTGATTCAGGGCGAAAGTGACAGCGTGCGCGGCGTGTTACGCGATCCGCGGGAACGCACGCTGATTGGCAGCGACACCTATTTTGCTACTGTGAATGAAAAAACAGGGAATGTAGCGGACTGATGAGCGGATCGTTATTTTGCATAAATCTCTGTCGAACCTGCGCCAAGGTCAGTCAAAACGCCCGACTGAAAGGGCTGATTCCGCTGATTTCACGGGCTGTGACTTTATTGATAGTGATCGCGCTGATTGGCGTGCTGCCGTGGTTATCCGGAGGCGATCCGGCGCTGGCGCTATTACGCGCCCGTTCTGGCGAGCAGGAAGCAACGGCGGAAACGCTCAACGCAATTCGCCAAACGTTGGGGCTTGAACAAGGGCCTTTTGCGCTGTTAATTGATTGGCTCGGCGGCCTTTTGCAGGGTGATGCGGGCAACTCCTGGGTTTCAGGCAAGGCCGTTTTACCCGCCATGTTACAGGCAACGGCCGTTTCCCTGACTCTCATGGCGTCCGCCGCGCTGGTAGCAATCGTGTTGTGCGCCATGCTTTGCAGTCCTATATTTATCAGCGGTTTACGCGGGAAAACGCGTAAACCTGCCGGGCTGTTTGCTGCAATATTTACCGCGTTACCGGAGTTTTTACTCGCGTCATTCCTGCTGATAATCGGCGCGATATTTCTACGCTGGTTTCCGCCTTACGGCTGGCAAGGCTGGCATTACGCCGTGTTGCCCTCGCTTGCTTTAGGCATTCCCGCGGGCGGCTATCTCGGAAGGATTATCAGCGACGCGCTTGCCGCTACGTTTAGCGAAAGCTGGATAACCACCTGGAGCGCCGTCGGCATAAACCGCCGCCACCTTGCTGTCGCGGTTCTTAAACGTACTTTACCGAGCGTGATGCCGTTAGTGGGCATGGTGCTGGTTTCGTTAACGGGTGGGGCAATCGCGGTAGAAAAAGTTTTTGCGATCCCGGGGTTGGGGCGCGCAACGCTAGGCGCGGCGGCGGCGCAGGATCTCCCTGCCTTGCAGGCAGGAATTTTGATTCTCCTGCTGTTAGCCATGCTGCTGGCGGGCGCGGCTCATCTCTGCCGATTGCTTATTCTTGGGCCCGCGCTTAACGCCGGATCGATGCCTTTGCCTGCAACACAGTCGGTTCAGCGCCGAGGGGTTCGGCTTATCCCCTTGTTATCGCTTCTTTTATTAGTCGCGCTGGTTCTCGCTGGACTGTGGCGAGATCCTTTTGCCTCAGCGTTTACTCGTTTGCAATCTCCCTCATTCATGCTGCCATTTGGCGCGGATGCAATGGGGCGCGACCTGCTGGCGAGAGTCGCTCACGGCACATGGAATACCTGTTTACTGGCTTTTATCGTTTCGTTGGCGTGTTTGGCGATAGGTATTGTGGTCGGCATTTTTCCGCGTTGGCTCAACGGCCTGATTGAGGTGACCAACGCGATGCCGCCGGTTATTGCCGGTTTGCTGGTTGCGGCGGTTAATGGCCCGACCGAGGCGGGCGCTGCGTTGGCCGTAATCGCCGTGAGTTGGGCGCCGCTAGCCGCGCACACGGCGAGCCTTTTGGCTGAGATAAAGGCTCGGCCTTATATCAAAGTCTTACCTTTATTAGGCGTTAGCCCACTAAGACAAACTTTAGCCTATTTTCTGCCCGCCTTGATGGGACCTCTTTTTCGCCATGCTATGTTGCGATTGCCGGGAATGGCGCTGGCGCTGGCATCACTTGGATTTTTGGGTTTGGGTGCCGCGCCGCCTACGCCTGAATGGGGAAGGGTGCTGGCCGAAGGAATGCCTTATATTGAGCGATCCTACTGGGGGGTAGCAGCACCGGCAGCGGCTTTAGCGCTACTGTCTATTCTTGCAGTTAGTGTAGGAAACCTCTCTTCCATTAAAAATAAATAGTTAGACATAATGATTAATAAGCAGAGGGATCGGGATTGGCTCTTTTATTTAGAATAATTTTAAATAAGAGAGTTAATCCTAAGTCGTTATTCTAATAAATATATTTGGTTTAATATGAAATTTGGTGAGTGCTTTAAGGATAAACGCAAATGTTAATTTATAATTTCATTTTTTAAGTACGTGAAAAATAGAGTGATTATTTATATCTTGAAAGAGTCATTTATTCTGATCATTTTTTTAACTTAACATAACTCATTGATTTAGATCGCAATATTTGATTTTTCGTTGGAGTAACGTTCAGGGTAACACACCACGGTACGACACTAAGTGAAATTAAAGGTTTATTTTCACTTTAAATTAAAATAATTAAAAAGGTAAAGGGATGAAAAGGTTTAACATCACGGATAATCTTTATTACTGCCAGGAAAAGCATACTCTCTGTGACAAGACGGGAGAAAACTTACGGTTAACTTACTCCCAGGGAAAGCTGTTTGAGTTAATTATCACCAATGGGCGGCAGCAACCCGTTAATAAAAGTTTACTTATTGAGACGATATGGGGAAAGGCCGCGCTGTTCGATTTTTCGCCCGCTATTAATCAAAAGATCTACACGTTAAGGAAGGATCTGAAACGCTTTCATCTTGAGAATCTGATTATTACGGTGCCTCGTCTTGGTTATAAGGTAAATTCAGACTTTATTATTACGGAAACGGATAATCTCGCTCATGCTGGTGGATTATGGCAGACAGTAAAGAGGTTTTTTGCGCACTTTTAGTCGCCCCTGCGCTGCGCTGAAATAGATTGTTAACAAAAATAAGTATTTCCTTATTAATTTAGCTAATAATCTGCGGATAATCTTCAGTTTCACTGTGCATTATCATTGGGTCTGTGCGAAAATTGCGCCCGCATGATGTGCTGAAGCAATTTGCTCGTTTGCCATCCTGTGATTTTAACGCCAGGTGGTCATTTTAGCTGAATTAACAGATCGAATAAGCGGCTTTGCACAGCGGCTGCTTATGAGTTTGATCTAAGGAATTGTATGAAATTAGCAAGTTTTTATCGCCCGCAGTCAGATGAAAAGTCTTACGGTATTGTTACTGAACAAGGCGTAATTGACGCAGGTAAACGTTTTGCCGACCAGTATTCCACGCTGCAATCGCTATTAAATGATAACGCGCTGCCTATCCTGCAAGAGTTGGCCGGTTTACCTGTCGACTACGCAGTAGATGATATTGTTTTTCTTCCGGTTATTGAAAATCCAGGCAAAATATTTTGCGTAGGGATGAACTACTCCGATAAAAGAAAAGAGTTCGAAGAAAACAATAACGCACCCACTTTATTTATTCGTTTTCCTGATACTTTTAGCGCCCATAAAGATAATCTTATCAAGCCTGCAAGCAGTGACGAGTTTGATTACGAAGGTGAACTTGCCGTGGTTATCGGCCGCTACGCCAGCGCAGTAAAGAAAGAAAATGCGCTGGATTATATCGCAGGATATAGCTGCTTCATGGATGCCACCGTGCGCGACATGCAGCACACCTGGTTTACCGCGGGTAAAAACTGGCGTCAGACCGGCGGTTTCGGGCCATGGTTAGTCACACGCGACGAAATTAGCGATCCTCAAGCTCTGCCAATCGAAACGTTCCTGAACGGTATGCGCGTGCAGAATGACACGACCGGCAATATGATCCACTCCGTGGCCGATATTATCGAATATATTTCCCGCTTCAGCCCACTTTCTCCGGGCGACGTTATTATTACCGGTTCACCGGGCGGCGTGGGTAAGAAAAGAACGCCACCGCTGTTTATGAAAAGCGGCGACGTTATTGAAGTGACTATTGGCGGCATCGGTACGCTGACCAACCAAATTGTTTCACAAGTTCTTTAATAGAATTATTTATTAAATAACGCTGTGGAATGAAAGACATAATGAGATTTCCTCCGTGATAATCGTGAGGGGGTTTCATTTGTCTATATTGGTCATTTTGAACAGTTAAAAGCTTTATCTATTTTTTAGCTAACGCTGACTAATCCGCTTTTTTTGAGACATGTAAAGCTGCCGCTTTATTGGCATTATTTACACTGACACCCAAGTTTTCACCTTTTAATATCGACGCGCAAAGCATCCCCATAAAGCAGTCTCCCGCTCCGTGAGTGCTGACTAATTCTATTTTTTCAGCCTCGAGCGTGTTCGATTCTCCGTTATTATCGGCATACGCCACGCCCATTTCTCCCGCAGTTACTACTACCGTCGAATATAACTGGCTGAGAGCCTGTGCAGCCTCGGCGGCATTCTGCAAACTGTTGACCGTAATACCCGACATATCCCGCGCTTCAACCCCGTTAACGACTAGGAGATCGATAAGGTTTATCAGCTCGGGCGACAGCGTTTTGGCCGGAGCCGCGTTAATACACACGCGAATACCGCGCTTTTTAGCTTCGGTGGCGGTGTATAAATTAATCTGTTCTGGCAGCTCATTTTGCAGTAATACCATGCCCACGTTTTCCCAGAGCGCATCGTTGGCAAACTGACTGCTGTTAATCTGGGTATTGGCGTTGGAAAGTACCACGGCGCCGTAATCCCCTTCGGCATCGGTTATGGCGACGCTCATACCCGACGCCACGCCACGGATAACCTCGACGTGGGCAGTATCAACCGAATGATTATTAAGAATTTCGAGCAACCATTTCCCGTGGTCGTCATCGCCGACTGCGCCCGAAAAAACGACTTCAATGCCTGCCTGAGCGGCAGATACAGCCTGGTTTCCGCCTTTGCCGCCGAACTTGTAGGAACATCCACTGCCGATAACCGTTTCACCTTTCTCAGGACGGTGGTGCGCGGCCACCATAATATCGTAATGCAGACTGCCGACCACGAGGAGCTTGCTCATATTAGTACTCTCTTAAGTTTTTAACGGCCTGTTGAGTTTTGTTCAAATTTAGCGCAGCTTTTTTCAGGTCTTTTTTAGCGATAGCAACGAAGAGAGCATCCAGAATATTGAGCTGGGCGATGCGTGACGCCGCGTTTTCACCTAATAAATGGGATCCTTGCGAGGTCGAATTCAGCACCACGTGCGCCTCTTTCGCCAGCGTCGACTCGGCATAGTTGGTGATGGCGATGACTTTGGCACCGTTTCTGGCCGCCAGCCTAATCGGGTCAACCACCGTTCGGGTCATCCCCGAATGGCTGATGGCGATCGCAACATCATCGTCATTTAAAATCGCGGCCGACATCATCATGATATGTGCGTCATCATGCACCATGGCTTTAATACCGATTTTGAGCAGCTTGTGTGATAAATCACGCGCTACCGACGCCGACCCGCCCACGCCATATAAGTCGATATGTCTGGCTTTAAAAACAATATCGGCCGCCCGATTAAATTCGGAAATGTCGAGAATAGCCTTTGTTTCTTCTATTGCCTGAATTGAGGTGCGAAAAACTTTTTCAAGTAATTCTTCCGACGAGTCATCTGGCCCAATTTCAGAATGAAGATTGGCGACATCGGAATTATTGTAATAAGTCAAACTCGTCCTGAATTCCCGAAAGCCGGTGAAATTCAATTTCTTTGCCAGCTTAACAATCATCGCTTCGGACACCGCATTCTCTGCGGCGACTTCTTTTAATGACGTTTGCTCTGAAAAATCATTTTTGGACGTAATTGACTCGACTACTTTTCTTTCCAACGGCGTGAGTTGTGGCAACCTCATTCTAATTTGAGCACCTATGGCTCGCAGGTCTTGTTTCATTACTTACCTCGTGTCGCGCGGTCAATCAGCATCGCTATAATAATGATGAGACCTGTGGCAAGCAATTGATAAAAGGCTTGAATATTCATTAACGTGAGGCCGGTACGTAATGAGCCCAAAATAATGGCGCCGATAATTGTCCCGATAATACTGCCTTTACCGCCCATTAATGAGGTGCCGCCAATCGCCGCGGCGGCAATGGCATCCAGCTCCCATAAATTACCCAGGGTTGGCTCTGCCGCACCAAGGCGACCAATCAGGATAAGCGAGGCCAACGCTGCTAATACGCCAGAAATAACATAGACTGTGACTTTGGTTCTTTTGACCGGCACACCCGCCACGCGCGCCGCTTCTTCATTGCCGCCCACCGCGAGAATATATTCGCCCAACGGTGTTTTATTCATTAATACCCAGGCTGCAATCGCAATAACGACCACAATAATAATCGGGCAGGGAATACCAAATAAGGTGCCGGTAATGGCGCTACGGAATTCCAGCGGAATGCCGAAAATCGGGCTGCCGCCGGTGGTGATCAGCGCCAGAGCACGGAACAGTGAAAGTGCGCCGAGCGTGACGATGAACGGTTGCAGGCCCGCATAGGCAACCAGCACGCCGCTGAACAGTCCGCAGACTGCGCCAATGCCGAGCGTACCTAAAATAGCCAGTGGAACCGGCACGCCCGCGACCATCAGCGTTGCGCCAAAGATGGCGGAAAGCGCCGCCGTCGAACCGACCGACAGGTCGATACCGCCCGAAATAATCACCAGCGTCATGCCCAACGCTATCGCGGCGTTAATAGAAGACTGTTGCAGGATATTCAGCAAGTTCGGCACGGTAAAGAATACCGGCGACAAGGCGGAAAACGTGCAGACAATAATAATTAAGCCAATCAGCGTGCCTGTATCACGAAGATTGAATTTAAAGAGCGTGGAAGTGCGCAAAGCAGGCATGGTTTTTCCTTGAGTATTCATGTGTCAGCCTCTTTTCAGTGTGTAGCGGCCAGTAATTTAGTGGCCGCTACCAGCAGGGTTATTTTTTATTAAATACTTCATTAATGGCGTATTGCGCGATATTTTCTTCGCTAATATCGTCACCGGTTAATTCAGCTGCGATCTTTCCTTCTCGCATAACTAATACGCGGTCAGAGATACGCATTATTTCCTGCATTTCTGACGACACGACAACTATTGCTTTACCTTCTTTGGCGAGTTTTTCAATCAGATTATAAATTTCTGATTTGGCGCCAATATCAATTCCCCGTGTTGGCTCATCAAATAAAAATACTTGGGTTTCTGCGGCTATCCAGCGGCCAATAATAACTTTCTGCTGATTACCGCCGCTTAATAAACCGATATGTTTTTCAGTATCCAGAGGACGTAAACGTAAATCGGTCATTATCTGTAAAGCCGAAGCATCCAGTCGAGATTTGTTGATCATGCCGTTGCGGGTATATTTACCCATTTTCGGCAGCGCCATATTTACGGCGACGGAACGCTGTTTAATAATGCCTTCTTTCTTGCGGTCTTCCGGCACTAATCCAATTCCGGCTTTGATTGCCGTTGAGACATTGAGATTGTGAATGTGCTGGCCGTTAACATAAATCGTGCCGCTGGTTTTGTTGTCGATGCCGGCGATCAGCTTTAATAATTCGGTACGGCCCGACCCGACTAAACCCGCGATGCCTAATACTTCTCCGGCACGCACGGTAAAGGTGGCGGGCAGTACGTCGTCGCCGCGACCCAGGCCTTCGACGCGCAGGATCTCTTTATCCGTAATAAACGACTGATGCTGAACCTTTTCGAGTTTACGGCCGATCATTTTCGATACGATAGTCTCTTCGGTTTCGTCTTTAATATTCACGACGCCAACCTGACGACCGTCGCGCATAATCGTAGCGCGATCGCAGATCCGGAAGATCTCGTTCATTTTGTGTGAGACGTAAATGATCGCCACGTTCATTGATTTCAAATCGGCGATCAGCTCGGCCAGTCGATCGAATTCGGTAGGCGTCAGGCTGGAGGTCGGCTCATCCATCGCAATGATTTTGGCGTCATCCAGCAGCGCACGGGCAATCTCGACGATCTGCTGCTGCGCGACTTTTAAATTTTTGATTGGCTCGTCAGGATTAATCGACGGATCCAGCGTTTTTAAAATCGTCACGGCGCGCGCCAACTGGGCTTTCTTATTAACAAATAGCCCCTTGTATTTGGTTAACGGGCGACCTAAAAACATATTTTGTGCAACGGAGAGTTCAGGGACGTGCTGCAATTCCTGATGGATCATCGCGATGCCTGCATGGCGTGCCGACAGCGGATTCTTCATTTTGACGACATTGCCATCTACTTTGATCTCACCCGCGTTAGCTTCGCGAACGCCCGACAGAATGTTTAGCAGCGTTGATTTACCTGCACCGTTTTCACCGATTAGCGCGTGAACTTCACCACTGACGACCGTGAAATTCACCCCTTCGATAGCCGCGACGCTGCCGTAAATCTTGGTAATTCCCTGCATGCTTAAACGATAGTTTTCCATAGCCTCTCCGTTACCCTCTGTATTTCCAAAAGCTCTTTATGTTTCTAAAACAGCGATTGAAAGGTTATTTCTGCTGATCGAGAAGCTGGCGCAGCTTGGCGTTGTCTTTGGTCGAGAATGCGTCGGCATTATCTTTAGTAATCAAGGCCTGTGGGGTGGAAACGACGCGGGAAATTTTCTGGCCGTTAATCAGGCGCAGCAGGACGTCCATCGCGACTTCACCCGTCAGCACAGGGAAACTGTCGACAGTGCCGGTCAGCTCGCCGCGTTTAATTGACGCGTAGGCATCGGAAATACCGTCGGTGCCAAACACGGCAGTTTGTTTGCTTTTACCCGCTGAACGTACGGCTTCGACCACGCCGAGCGCCATGCCGTCGTTATTGGCATAGAAACCAATCAAATTAGGATATTGCTGCAAAATTGTCGATGCGGCGTCATAGGCTTTTTCGCGGCTCCAGTTGGCTGGAATACTCGCCACGACTTTAAATTTGCTGTTGGCAGAAATCGTTTCGCGGAAACCTTTGGTACGCTGACCGGCTGCGTAAACGCCCGGCTGGCCTTCGATAATCGCGACGCTGCCGCCGTTTGGATAGTGTTCGATAAACCATTTGGCGACGCGAACGCCGTTGTCTTTCTGAACATTGCCGACGTAATGCGCGGCATTTGGCATCACGGCGTCATTGACGTTTACCACGGCGATCCCTTTGCTCTGCGCCACTTCATAAGCAGGTTGCAGGTTGGCATCGGTCTGAGGTGAAACCAGCAGGCCGTTAAAACCTTGTGCAATCAACGTCTCGGCGATAGAGAGCTGACCCAGCTGATCGTCTTCGTTGGCGGCGGCCTGATAGGCGAGGGTGAAACCGTCTTTATCGGCAACGTTTTTGTAACCCTGTCCGAGCGAACGCCAGTATTCATTCGTCAGCGTTTTGGAAACGCCACCGATTTTCAGTTTGGCATCAGCCTTTGGAATCGGACCGTATTTTGTATCGAGCTGGGTCCAGTCGGTTCTGTCTGGTTCAGTGTCGGATTGCAGGGGCGCCAATTCTGCGGCATAAACGCTGGTGCTGAGCAGGGCGGAGGCAATAGCCAGTAAAAGCAGCTTCTTCATGTTCTATCCTCTTAATTTTTGTAGGGTATCGGGAAGCCTGATTGTTGTTTTTAAAATGCCTGATCAAATGCTTAATGAAATACGTTAGAAATAAGGTGCTTAATAAACTCTTTATTAGGAAAGAAGCTGTTATCAGGAAAACAGGATGTCATTGATAATCAGCTGTGACGCGACGGCGTCTTGCTGGCTGATAGCGGCGTGTAGCTCAGCATTGTCATCCAGTTTGTCGCACAGCTTCAGCAGGCGAGTGACGGTCGCAATATTCGCTTCTGCTTCACGAACAGGGTCGAGGCCGCTAGCGTCCGGGAAGGTATCGAAGTAGTAAGCGCCCTGATATCCATCGCGTTTCATCTGCCACAAGAATTCGAGCGTAGCTTTCGGATTAACCGACGCGACCATTAAACCGTCGTCACGTTTTCCCCAGCCGTCATTGCAGTCGAGGCCGAGCAGGCGAGAGCGGCGCGAAACCATTGCAGCGGCGTAGGCCGGAATTTCGTTGGCGTAAAGTACGTGGGCGAAGTCGAGCGTGATGCCAAGATTCGGGCAACCGGCTTCTTCAACCGCCAGCAGGCAGGTCGTTACGTTCGGAAAGATGGCAAAAGCGCGCGGCTCGTTAGGTTTATATTCAATGCTGACATCGACATCTGGCGCATATTCGGCAACTTCACGCACGGCGCTGACAGCATCTTCCCAAATCTTTTTGTAATCAGCCTGGAAGCAGTAATCAAAACCGTCTTGACCCATCCACAGCGTCATTAAGTTGGAACCAAACTCACGACCGGCATCAATACCGCGTTTGGTCAGTTCAATCGCTTTACGGCGAATTTCAGGATTGGGGTTGGTAAAGGCACCGATTTTGAATTCAGGGGCATCCCAACGCATTTGCATACCGTTGACGGCCAAACCCACGTCTTCGATACGTTGACGCATGTCTTTGATATCCATGCTGATGTGCTGAGGGTAATTCAAATCAAGATGAGTCAGGCCTTTAACGGTCGACGCACGTTCAATCATTTGTAATGTGGAGGGCTTACCTTTCAGCTCCGGCCAATACAGGTGTGCCCCCGAGGCAAATGAGTTCAGACGTGTAGCAAATTTTAGTTCAGACATGTGTCTTCCTTTATGAATTGACCGTGATTTACTTTCCAACTTTACGTTTATTTGTAAAGTGGTTGGATTATTGAGCGGCGACTTCATTTACACAAGCTTAAAAAATATTCAAATAGCAGATTTGAGACGGCTTTCACAAATCTTGATTATGTTGAGGGAAGAAGGGGGTTTTGGCCTGAGTTATGACATGTGATGACGATCACTTTTGACAGCTAAAGGCAAAGGATGAGGGAAAGTTGGAAAAAGGAGAAAGCTGTACGCCTCACGATTTTTTTACTGATTTAATAAAATTTGTGAAGTTTTGAGGGTAAATAGGCTCATTGGAGCATTACTGGAGTAGCAAGGCTGCGCTTTATTGGTTTACTACCAGGCACGTTGGTTCGTTTAATTCACATTTTGTTGCCGCAATGTATAACGATTAACCTGTTAGCGTTTAAGGAAATAAATAAAACGCTATTTTTCATACTATTGATGAAAAAAACTTCAGCGTTTTTATCACGCCTTTATTTCACCATGTTTTAAAAATAGGCAATGATAAAATTTGTAACCTTATTTCGAGGAGGGATAACTTTCTGAATAACCGCTGTTTTTGCAGGGAAGTTGTACAAAATTGTTAATAAATTGGTCTGAAACAGTTATAGCATTAACACTGAAACGAATCAGATGGTACAATGCCGCGCTCTCGTTTTGACGCAAACATATTTGTTCTGGTCATGCTTGAGAAGACCGCAGTAACTATTACACTTTGTAATAACTTTCAAAATAAATAATTTCGGAGAGTGCCTGTATGTCTGGTATCAAATCCCAGTCGAGTCCCATACTCAGGCTATGGTGTTGTATATTAGGGGTTATTCTTACCGTTAGTGGTTTGTTCTTTGCCATTGAAGGTGGGAAGTTGGTTTCACTCGGCGGCAGCTGGTATTTCCTGATTGCCGGTATTGTGATGGTGTTGTCTGCTATCCAATATTTCCGCAGTAAATCCTCCGCTGTCACATTATTCATTCTGGTGTTCCTCGGAACGCTTATCTGGTCACTGTTTGATGCGGGTTGGGATTTCTGGCCGCTGATTTCTCGTCTGATGGTTCCAACCGGCTTTATGCTGTTGGGCTTCGCGACTTGGCCAACCCTGCGTAAGAAAGAAGGCAAAGCTAGCCTGGCCAAAATGTCCTACGGTTTCACCGTGGTTCTGGCTGTCGGCATGGTTGTCGCTTTCGTGCAGATGTTTATGCCACATCCGACCGTTGCATTTAAAGGTAATGAACTGCCTTTGGTGCCGGTAGATAAAGCTAAGCAGCAGAAAGACTGGGATAACTACGGTAACACCCCTGGCGGTGACCGTTTCGTTGCGCTGGACCAGATTAACCGCGACAACGTGAAAGACCTGAAAGTTGCCTGGACCTTCCACACCGGTGATACACCAATCAGCCCGGGCGGAAACGGCGCCGAAGATCAGGAAACTCCGCTGCAAATCGGCGATAAAGTGTTCCTGTGTACTCCGCACAACAATATTATTGCTGTCGATGCCAACACCGGTAAGCAAATCTGGAAGCGTGAAATCAATGCGCAGGCTCAGGTTTGGAACCGCTGTCGTGGTCTGGCGTATTTCGACGCAACTAAACCAATTCCTCAGCCTACCGTGCCGGGTTCAACGCCAGCAGCGCCAGTTTCTCTGGCCGCGGGTGACACCTGTCAGCGTCGTATTCTGATGAACACCATCGATGCGCGTCTGATTGCTGTCAACGCCGACAACGGTGAGTTCTGTTCAGACTTCGGTAACAACGGTACCGTTGACCTGAAAGCCAACATGGGTGATGCATCCGACCCTAAATATCAGCTGACTTCTGCTCCAACGCTTGCGGGTACTACCGTAGTTGTTGGTGGTCGTGTTGCCGATAACGTACAGACCGACATGCCTGGCGGCGTAATCCGTGGTTTCGACGTGATTACCGGTCAGATGCGTTGGGCGTTCGACCCAGGTAATCAGGATCCAAACGCGAAACTGCAACCGGGCCAGACCTATGTTCGCAGTACGCCAAACTCTTGGGCGCCGATGTCTTATGACCCGGCAATGAACACTGTGTTCATGCCTATGGGTAGCTCTTCTGTTGACCTTTGGGGTGCAAATCGTAACCGTCTGGATCACAAATATGGTGCTTCCGTTCTGGCCGTAGATGCGACCACCGGTAAAGAGAAGTGGGTTTACCAAACCGTTCATAACGATCTGTGGGACTTCGACCTGCCAATGCAGCCGAGCCTGGTAGACTTCCCGATGAAGGATGGTACTACCCGTCCAGCAGTTGTTATCGGTGCGAAAACCGGTCAGATCTTTGTATTGGACCGCGTTACTGGCAAGCCTCTGACAGAAGTGAAAGAGCTGCCGGTTAAAACCCGTAACATTCCAAACGAGCAGTACTCCAAGACTCAGCCATTCTCTGTAGGTATGCCTTCAATCGGTGCCGACAAGCTGACTGAATCTTCTATGTGGGGCGCTACGCCGTTTGACCAGCTGATGTGTCGTATTAGCTTCAAATCAATGCGTTACGATGGTCTGTTTACCGCGCCGGATACTGATAAGTCTCTGAGCTTCCCGGGTTCACTGGGCGGAATGAACTGGGGCGGGATGTCTACCGATCCAAACAACCATTATATCTTTGTGAACGACATGCGTCTGGGCCTGTGGGTACAGATGATCAAGCAGAACAACAAGGCCATTGCTGCAAGCAACGGCGGCGAGTCTGTTAACACCGGTATGGGCGCAGTTCCGCTGAAAGGCACCCCGTACGGCGTAAACAAAGACCGCTTCATGTCTCCGCTGGGTATTCCATGTCAGAAGCCACCGTTTGGTACGCTGTCTGCGATTGACCTGAAAACTCAGAAAATCGTTTGGCAGGTTCCGGCCGGTACGGTGCAGGATACGGGTCCATTCGGTATCAAGATGCGCGCACAAATGCCTGTTGGTATGCCTACTCTGGGCGGTACTTTGGCAACGCAGGGCGGCCTGGTGTTCATCGCCGGTACTCAGGATTACTACCTGCGTGCATTCGATGCTTCAACAGGTAAGGAAGTTTGGAAAGCGCGTCTGCCAGTAGGCAGCGGCGGTACACCAATGAGCTACGTTTCACCGACTACCGGTAAACAGTACATCCTTATCTCTGCTGGCGGCGCTCGTCAGTCACCAGATCGTGGCGACTACGTGATTGCCTACGCACTGGATAACAAATAAGACGTAAGTTTTATTGCCTGAACCAAGCCCCTGCTGGAAACAGCCGGGGCTTTTTTTATGGCTGCATTCTGTCTGAAAAGAAAGGTGGATACTGAGAAACCTCTCCTCTTTCGGCGGGTAAGAGGCTAACCTGATGTTGTTGAAGCATGCAGATAGGCCTCGTTTTGATTCACGTCAATTCGGGGCCTTTTTTTATGGCATGATTTTGCATTCGGTCGGAAAAAGGGGCGCTCGTGAATCCCTGCTCTCGCACCATGAGCCGGGAGCGAACTCCCGCCTGTGGGTTGCATTACCGTTTAGATTCGCAGGCCATGATGGCCTCAATCTTTTCGGTACCTAGTTTGGTGCGTAACTCCACATAGTTGTTACCGATGACCAGTAAAAGGATAATAATTCTTAAGCAGGTCATCACCACGTTCAGTACTTTTAGGGTTTGCGACATCATAGTCTCCGACTCTTGCCTTTCGGCGGGTAAGAGGCTAACCTGATGTTTCTGATGCATGCAGATAGGCCTCGTTTTGATTCACGTCAATTCGGGGCTTTTCTCTTTCTGTCATCCGCATACTTGCTACTGCAAACACTTAACGTATAAAACAAGACTTCATGCTCGGGACAAAAAGATCCAGAGCACCCGCAAGCAGTCTACGCTTATTTCTTCTGCAGAAAACGCCTAAAAGCATTATAAATCATATATTTAATAATAATTAATCTTGCTTGTTGTTAACTTTTTATCTTTTAATGAAGTTAACTGAGCAAATTAAATTTATTGCTTTAATGAATGAGGTAGGGCGCTGCATTCTGTCTGAAAAAGGCATGATTCGAGATATAAATCAGACATTTTTGTTTGGCATAGACTAACCTGATGTTGCTAAGCATGCAGATAGGCCTCGTTTTGATTAACGTCAATTCGGGGCCTTTTTTATGGCGTGATTTTGCATTCGGTCGGAAAAAGGGGCGCTCGTGAATCCCTGCTCTCGCACCATGAGGCGGGAGCGAACTCCCGCCTGTGGGTTGCATTACCGTTTAGATTCGCAGGCCATGATGGCCTCAATCTTTTCGGTACCTAGTTTGGTGCGTAACTCCACATAGTTGTTACCGATAACCAGCAAAAGGATAATAATTCTTAAGCAGGTCATCACCACGTTCAGTACTTTTAGGGTTTGCGACATCATAGTCTCCGACTCTTGCCTTTCGGCGGGTAAGAGGCTAACCTGATGTTGCTACGCATGCAGATAGGCCTCGTTTTGATTAACTTCAATTCGGGGCTTTTCTCTTTCTGTCATCCGCATACTTGCTACTGCAAACACTTAACGTATAAAACAAGATTTCATGCTCGGGACAAAAAGATCCAGAGCACCCGCAAGCAGTCTACGCTTATTTCTTCTGCAGAGAATATAATTATTAATATAAATCAGTAGGTTAATTTAAATCTAATGGCCGATTAATGGTTTAATTAACAAATTAATTTTCGCTGTAGAAATAAGAACGGCTTCTCCTAAGAGAAGCCGTAAATAGATTCACTAACTGTATTAATTAATATCGTAATTTTGACGTTCGATATTATTCCGCCAGTTTCTTACGCACCTTACTTACATCATCGGCCGATACTGCAGCGGCTTTATTACTCCAGCCTTGGCGGATAAAGGTCGAAAGCTGCGCCACTTCATCATCTGATAAACGAGCTTTAAAGCCCGGCATAGCCAGCGTTGACGGAGCTCGCGCGGTTGAAGGCTGCTGTGCACCTTGCAAAATAGTGTGGATCAGGCCCGTTGGGTCTTCCGCGTTTACGATAGTCGCCTGATCCAGTTCAGGGAATACGCCAGGCGCGCCCTTGCCCGTTACGAAGTGGCAGGCGGCGCAGTTGTCCAGATACAGGCGTTCGCCCTCGCTAAGATTTTTAGCCGCAGTCAGCTTGGTTTCGGTCGCGCTGGTGGCCTGCAAATTATCGGCAGGAACCGGCGGATTACCGCCCAGGAACTTCAAATACGCCGCGATAGCCTTGAGGTCGGCATCGGTCATATAACCGGTGCTATTTTCAACCACCGAGGTCATTTCACCGCCGACGGCCGCTTTGTCATTACGACCTTTACCCAGATAATCGACAATTTCCTGCTCGTTCCAATGCGCGATGCCGCGAAGAGAAGGCACGTCCCAACCATTGAGATTACCGCCGGAAAGGAATTTATCGTCACCGCTGTCGAGCGTTTTTTCATTCATGCCGAGGCCGCGCGGGGTATGGCAACTGCCGCAATGACCCAGACTTTCAACCAGATACGCGCCCCGATTGATTTCGGCCGACGCTCCGCCAATCGGTTTAAACGCTTTATCGGAGGTAAAGGCCCAGTTCCACAGCTTCATCCCCCAGCGCTGACTAAACGGGAAGCTGAGCTCGGTTTTGGCCGGCACTTCCGCGCTCGGTTTCACGCCCTGCATAAAGTAGGTGTACAGCGCGTGAATATCTTCATCACTGGTTTTGGCATAATCCGGATAAGGCATTGCCGGATACAGGCTGGTGCCGTCAGGTAAAATTCCTTTACGCACGGCGTCGGCGAACTGTTGTTCGGTGTAGTTACCGATGCCGTTTTCTTTATCCGGCGTGATATTGGTCGAATAAATAGTGCCCAGATCTGATTTGATTGCCAGACCGCCGGAAAAAGCCAGTTTACCCGGCAAAGTGTGGCAGGCGGAGCAGTCACCGAGGCGTGAAACATATTCGCCCTGTTTGATCAGCTGCGCGTCATCGGCCTGTGCCTGCGCCATAAAACCCGCGGCCATCAACACGGCGTGAGTAATGAAAATCGTCTTTAAATTCATCATCTTCATGTCACTTATACCTGTACCAGAGGGCCGGGATTTTTCAGATACTGTTCTTTAATCGCCTGCGCGGCCATCAGCGTAATGGCACCAATAGTATCGGTCGGGTTAGCCTGGAAATTCTGCGGGAAGGCATTGCCGCCCGGCACAAAGACGTTATGCACGTCCCAGCTTTGCAGATACTTGTTCAGCGCCGAGGTTTGCGGATTGTCACCCATCACCGCGCCGCCAACGTTATGCGTGGAGACATATTTGGTCAGGTCAAAGTGCGCATCCATCGGTAGGAAGCTTTCGCTGTAGCTGTCCGGATTCAACTCTTTGGTGATGTTACTCACGATGCCTTTCAAATACTGTTGCAGCTTAAGTTCGTTCTCTTTCCAATCGAAAGTCATGCGCAGCAGCGGATATCCGTATTCGTCCTTGTAATTCGGATCGAGGTCGAGATAAATGTCGCGATAAGACTGGCAGGTGGTGGTGATGCTGATTTTCATCGAATGGCCGTACCACTCTTCCATGCCTTCTTTCCAGCCGGTTCCCCACGTCGGCGTGCCTTTTGGCAGCGAAGTGCTGATCGGCGTGCCCGTAGCTTGCGAGCTGTGGATTTTGGCACCGCCGATGAAACCGAGTCTCGGACCGTCAAAGTTGCCCGGCGAAATGTCATTGATCATCTGGCCGGTCGCGCCTGCGGTAGCAAACGGATTAAAGTTTTTATCCTTAAAGAACAGCGTTGAACCGCCATTGCTTAGGAATGCATAGTTGCGGCCCACCACGCCTTCTTCGGTGATTGGGTTGTACGGCTTGCCGATGCCCGACAGCAGCATCAAACGCACGTTGCAGAACTGGAAGCTGCTCAGCACCACGATTTTCGCAGGCTGGAAGCATTCGTTGCCCTGCGCGTCCATATAGATGACGCCCTTGGCGGTTTTCTTGTCATCGTGCAGCACGACTTTCAATACGTTGGCATGAACTTCGTAGGAGAAATTATCCATACGTTTCAACGCGTCCATCACTGCCGTCTGCGGCGAAGCTTTGGAGTAGTTCAGGCAAGGATATTTACTGCAATAGCCGCAATAGTTACACGGCGCTATCTGGTTGCCGTACGGATTGGTCCACGCGCGAGAGACGCAGGCCGACGGGTTCGGGAACGGGTGATAACCCATTTTTTTGGTCACGTCGGCGAACATGCTGCTATTAAGAGTATCTTCCAGCGCAGGCAGCGGATAAGGCTCGGAGCGCGGGCCTTCGAACGGATCGCCGCCTTCCATGATTTTTCCGCGCAGATTGCCCGTTTTACCCGATTGGCCGCAGATATTTTCAAACTTGGTGTAATACGGTTCGATCTCGTCCCAAGTGAAAGGGAAGTCCATGATCCGCATGTCTTCTTGCAGGATCCCGGGCTTATAGGCCTGATCGGCATAGGTTTTAAGTTTGAGATCGGTCGGCGTCGGGCGAATCAATACGGCCGTCCAATGCAGGCCTGACCCGCCAACGCCCGTTCCCGGAGCGAAAGCGCCCCATTTTCGAGTGGGCAATGCCGTTTCACGCATGTTGTAGCGCACGGTAACGGCCGCTTCGGCAGGCGTTGCCATGACTTTATTTCTTACCGCGTAGGCGTATTCGTCCGCCGGTTTCGGGTAGGCAAACTCTTCATAGCCGCGATCGCCGCCGCGTTCCAGCGCGCGGACTTTCAATCCGGCCATCGCCAACTCGATACTCATCAGCGAGCCAGCCCAGCCCAGGCCGACAACAACGACGTCGACTTCTTCTTTGGTTACTTGTGCCATCTTTAATCCTGTTAAATCATCAAAAAACGCAAAGGGTCGTTTTGCCGGTTACGCGCGTGCGCCTGCCAGACTGACAGGGCCGAGCGGATAAGGGATGTTGTGCTGTTTGACCCATTCCGTGTAGCTGGCTCGCGCGCCCGGGAAGCCGATGGCAATCCAGGCTTTCATGCCTTTGTTGCCGCCGTAAATCGGGTCTGCGAGATAGCCGTGCTTGGTGTCGGAGAGCAGCTCGTTGAAAAACTGTGAAGCAACCAGCGACGCTTCACCCATCTGGGCAAACTGGACGCCGTTTTTCTGTAGCTGATTCAGAACGCTGTCTTTGTCCTGATCCGACAGTTCATGGAAGGCTTTTTGATGATTTTGCTGACACCAGCTGTTCGCCAGGCGAATGCCGATTTTGTAGATTTGCTGCGGGCGATACGGCAGCTGATAACCCATGGTGGCAGGCGCGTGTACGTTGAACGGACCTTGAAGATAGATCTCCTCGCCGAATTCGCCGTGCATTTGCTGGTCGATAAAAATGGGCACGTTGGTTTCCAGCGCGCCCGGCGCTTTGCCTTTGCCACCTGCGGGGATCAGGCGGTCGGCAGCGGCCATAATAAATTGCCACTCATCGGCGCTGAAAAATACGGGTTTATAATCGCTTAATTCGGGGGCGGCCATTTCCGCAGCTTGGGCAGCGGTTAAACCTTTTATCAAAATAGTACTGACGGGTAATGCCATTATTGACCCGAGTAAAAACTTACGGCGGGTAGTTTTCTTTTGAAGGAGCATAGCACGACGACTCTCACTGGCTTAAATGTTAGATGAGGGTTAATTATTATTATCACTTGGGTACAAAATTATAATATCACCGTTACATAAAAAATGAATATATAAATTCCCTAATCTTTGTATGGCCGGATATTTGTAGGCTTTCAAGGAATATAAAACCGGTTAGCACTTCCATTAATCTTATGATTATGAAAGATTTTTATTATGTGGCGCTAGGTTTTTACTTTCGGGGTAATCTAAAGTAATTAACGGATTACAGGCGTGCATAATAATTTCATAGCGAAACGTTGTGATATTAAATGATGTATTTGATAGCTAACATTTCTAACATAACAAACAAATAAGAGTGATTTTCATTAATTGACTAATATACAGGTTAACTTGAATGGGTGAATTAATGATACTGAACATTCTTGCTCATCGATTATTTAGGCATTTGTTTCAGTGAATGGTTGGGTGGATAGGGGAAATAGAATAGCCTAAGCCGCACAATGTTTTCACAGTATGCGGGTTAGGATTTTTGTTAAAAATCTCTTGCGGTAGGGATCTTGCGATAAGGGCTTGGCTAAAAGCACCGGGTAGAACCACGGGCTGAAAAGCGTTAAGCAGATTCGCGAACCACCAGCGAGAAGCCGATATCTACCACGTTTTCGGTTATCTCGAGGCCTTCGATTTTATCGGCCAGCATGGTTGCCGCCTGTTGACCGATACGGGATTTATCGACGCAAACGGTGGTGATAGCAGGGCGGTTGTGCGCGGCAAAGTTTAAGTCGGCAAAACCAATCACCTTGAGATCGTCAGGCACGCGCAAACCTTGCGCTTCCGCTTCCATAATGACGCCCTGCGCTAACGTATCGGAAGTGCAGATTATCGCATCGAAACGTTCACCGGCCTCAATCAGGCTGCGAAACGCTAGTCTACCGACTTCCATATTGGCTGGCGTTTGCACCGTTATCTCTTCAACTACGTTTTGCGGATGCTGACGTAATACCGCCGCTGCGCTGTTATTGCGTACCTGCGCGCGTCTGTCCGAAGCGCAAACCATGCCAAAGCGTGTGAATCCCTGCTCCAGAAAATAGTGGCCCACGGCCTGACCAATTTTTTCGTGTGAAAATCCGATGAGCATATCGAGCGGCGTTGGCGTGAGATCCCAGATTTCAACCACCGGAATATTGGCGTTGAGAATGATCCGTTTGAGCTCGGAAGAGTGATGAATGCCGGTAAGCACAATGCCGTCCGGGCGACGCGACAGCAGGGTAGCGACAATATCGGTTTCCGAATCGGCGTTGTAACCCACAATACACAACAGCATATGATAGCCGCGCAGTGCAAGTTCGTCGCCAATCGCCTGCACGGTATCGACAAACATATTGTTATTGATTTGTGGCACGACGACGGCGATGAGCTTGGTGCGTCGAGTCGTTAATCCGCCTGCCAACATGTTGGGAATATAGCCGGTGAGATTGACCGCCTCCATGACCCGCGCGATGGTCGTTGGACGAACCACTTTTGGATTATTCAGCGCCCGACTGACTGTCATGGGGGAAAGGCCTGCGGCTTTGGCAACATCCTCTAACGTGGGGGATCGCGATGGATTTTTGTTAGGATTTTTATCGTAATTCAATGCATTTTCCACAGGTTACTCAAGCCAACTTGCGTTGGAAATAGAAATGTTTGCGCAATCATTGCGCGATGTCCCCATAATATCCCTTCATTGAGTTAGGTTAAAGTGTTCAATTATTGTTACTAAAAATAATATTTGAGGTTAATAGCTAGTTTGCTATTTTTTAAACGTTTTTAGGCCCAGCGCGCTTCAGGTAAAAAAAAGCCCACCAATTGGCGGGCTTTCATTTTCGATAATCATAGCGTTCAAAAACATTGGCGTTCAAAAACAATGACGTTCGAAAATCATGACGTTCGAAAATCTATCATTCGGCGGTTTTATATCGCTCGAGCCAATGAGCGTAAGGGGCAGGCAACACCCACGATGGCTCGTCTTTTTCCAGCGCTTTGGCTGCCTGATAAGGCCAGTTCGGGTTAGCAAGATGCGCACGGCCAACCATAACCAAATCCAGCTGCTCGTTTTCGATTGCCTGATTGGCGATAACCGGAGAATCGATACCCCACGCAGAAGCCACGGCAATGCCGGCTTCATTACGCACGCGTTCGGCGATGGGCGCCAGAAAGCCCGGTGCCCAGGGAATATTTGATTCAGGCGTCGAGAAGCCCATGCTGACGCTGAGCAGATCCAGACCGCCCGCGCGGAATTTTTTAGTCAGATCGATAGCTTCTTCCAGCGTCTCTTCGTCACGACCGTCATATTCGATCACGCCAAAACGCGCGGTCAGCGGCAGGTTTTCCGGCCACTCTTTACGCACGGCGTCCAGCGTTTCAAGCAGGAAGCGGCTACGTCCTTCGGCGTTGCCACCGTAAGCATCCTGACGTTGGTTCGCGTGTACCGAGAAGAAACTCTGCGCCAGATAACCGTGGGCGAAGTGCAGCTCGATCCACTCGAAACCGGCATCGCGCGCGCGACGGGTTGCAGTGACAAAATCGGCCTTAACGCGCTCGATATCGGCCAGCGTCATCTCGTGCGGGACTTTCGGCAAGTTGGCACCAAACGCGACGGCGGAAGGGGAGATCGTTTCCCAGCCACGGCTGTCGCCAGCGGCAATGTGGTCGTCGCCTTCCCACGGCAGATTGGCGCTGGCTTTGCGGCCCGCGTGACCAATCTGGATCCCTGGAATAGCGCCAGCCGCTTTAATTTCTTTGGCGATTTGCGCTAATTTTTCAGCCTGATTTTCGTTCCACAGGCCGAGGCATCCCGGAGTGATGCGACCTTCTGGAGAGACGGCCGTGGCTTCGACAATCACCAGACCCGCGCCGCCGCGTGCCAGACTAGTGTAATGCACGCGGTGCCATTCGTTAGGCACGCCGTCAACGGCGCTGTATTGGCACATCGGTGGAATAGCAATTCTGTTGCGAAGGGTGACGTCTTTCAGCTTGAAGGTTGAAAATAAACCGGACATATCAATTCTCTGAGTTGATTGGAAAACATCCTGCCATCATGCGCCAACCGGGAGGGTTTTGGATTGCCAATCGGTGCTGTCATCTTGCGGAGAGGGCGCTTGCAGAGGATTTTCGAATGGAAACGAATCAGCCCGATAACAACGGTTAAGTCATTATCGGGCTGGCTAAGTATTTAAAAATCAGGTCGTCTTTATTTGTAAATCAGACCTTAGAACTTAGAACTTATAGCCTAGAACTTGTAGCTTAGGGAAATCGACGCATTGCGCGGTTCGCCGTAAACAATATAGTTGCTCAGGTTGGTGTAATAGGTTTTGTCGAACAGGTTATTAATGTTGACCTGCGCCGACAGCTCCGGCGTTATCTGGTAGCGAGTAAACAGGCTGAACAGCGCGTAGCTGCCCTGATAGATGCGCACGCTTTCGCCTGAAACGCCGGTCGTGTCCTGATAAGTTCTGTTCTGCCAGGTTGCGCCACCGCCCACGGCAATATCCTGCGGGATAGGCAGTTTATAGCGGGTAAACAGTTTGAACGAGGTGCGCGGCAGGTTAGTGCTGACGCCGTTGTTGTCGCCGTCTTTAATGCTGTAAGTCGTGCCGCCGAAGGTCATTTTCAGGTTGTCGGTGACTGCGCCGTTAACCTCGAATTCTACCCCTTTGCTGACGGTTCCCTGCGCTGCGTAGTAAGCCTGATCGCCAGTGCCCGCCACAAATTGGCCGTCGATGGTTTGCGCGAGGTTGTCCTGCTCGATGCGGAACACTGCTGCCGACGCTGTCAGGCTGCCGTTGTACCAGTCGGATTTAACGCCGGCTTCATAGGCTTTGCCCGTGATCGGGTCCAGCAACTTGCCGCTCGTGGATTGATAATCCTGCGGTTGGAAGATAGACGTGTAGCTGGCGTAGGCAGACCAGGTATCGTTGATGTCATACACCAGACCCGCATAAGGTGCGATGTTGTTTTTCTCGTAGCTGGCGCTGCCTTTGAAAGCGCCAGACTCTTCGGCGCTCCATTTGGTATAGCGCGCACCTACGATCAAATTAAGCGGATCGGCCAGCGAGAATCGGGCGGCGCTGTAGGCTGATTTCTGACGGATAACTTCGCCGGAATAGGGGGTCATGTCGGCCCATTGAGGATCCGCCATCGAGCCATCCCAATCGTTGAGATTGCCAATCTGGTCTTCATCAAAGGCGGTGGTGGTCGCCATATAGCTGTTGTTTTGACGGCTGTACGTCACGCCTGCGATCAGTTCGTGCTGGCGTCCAAACAGCTGGAACGGTCCGCTGGCCATTGCGTCGACGGAGTCCAGCTTACGTTTGCCGAGATACCAGCCGCCGTAACCCGTTGCGCCGATGCCCGTGGTTTTGTTCGGGAAACCGTCGATATACATCAGCTTGGAGTCGAAATTGGTTTCGGCGTGGGTCCCGTTTACGCGCAGGTTCCAGCCGTTATCGAACTGATGGGTCAGATCGGCAAAGACTTTTTTGGAGTCTATATTATAGTGCGCCCAGTCTGGAGCCGGATTAAAGCTGCGCGAGAAGTTGGTTTTGCTGCCGTCCGTGTACCAGGTCGGAATGCCGCCCCACGTCGAGCCACGCACGCGGCTTTCCTGATAATCGTAGCCAACGGAAAGCTTGGTGTTGTCCGTGATATCGGCATCGACTACACCGTAAACGAAGCGTTTAATTGATTTGTAATTATCGAGATAGGAATCTTTGTCCTGATAACCGGCGACCACGCGTGCGCGCACGGTGCCTGAATCGTTAAGCGGGCCCTGAACGTCTACCACGCTGCGGCGCTTGTTCCAGCTGCCGTAAGTGCCGGTCACGTTGCCGGTCCACTCTTTGCTGTCGGCGTGTTTGCGCACCATGTTTACGGAAGCGGATGGATTGCCCGCGCCGCTCATCAGGCCCGTTGCGCCGCGAACGACTTCGATACGGTCATAAATGGCGGTATCTTCGGTGGAATCACCAAAGTTCCACGCGCCGGTCACGTTGGTCGGCACGCCGTCAAAGGTGTAGTTATTGATTTCGAAGCCGCGAGAGTAAAACTGCTGGCGTTCGCTGTCGGAAGATTGGCTGGTCACGCCTACCGTTTGATCTAAAACTTCGCCAACGCTTTGTAAATCCTGATCTTGAATACGCTGTTTGGTGATCACGCTGACCGACTGCGGAACGTCGCGCGGTGCCAGCGTCAGGCCGGTGCCTGCGGTCGTGGTTTGCACCTGATAGGCGGCACCGCTGTTTTCCGGCGTGGTGGTATTCGGATCATCGGAATTGGCGCTCACCACGATAGTGTCTGATTTTGCTGCCGTTTGTTCCGCTGCGAAGGTGTTGTGCGTATAGAGTGCAGAGCCGATAAGAACGGTGAGCACCGACAGAGTCGCTTTCCATTCTGGCTGATTCACTGCGATTTTATTGACGTGATGACCACTATTTTTTGACGCGCGTACAGACATGACTTACCCCTGAATACAGAAAGTTTTAGCTTTCAAAAAAGCTGAGTTTTTTTTAAAAGATTGCTTGCGAGCAGAATGGGTTTGGGACCAATAAAACTTTTTTATTAGAATTTTTTTTACTGCTTAACACGGCGGTAGAGATTAACAATTTATTTTCGAAATACAAACGAAAATCATAATCATTTATATTTTAAATAAACGGAAATTTTAGATTTGGAATCTAAAGGCAATTTTCTTTAGATCTAAATCTAAATCTTTAAATTCAAATTCAGGTTCAACTGCATGCGCTCCGCTTACTGCGCGGCGGCGCAGACCGCCCAAAAGGTATGCCAAGGCGCATACCCTTTGGAATCCCGCGCCTTTTTTTCCACAGCTGCAACTTGAGGACTACAAAGGGAGATCTTTCCAGGCACATTGGTAAGTGGCGTTGGTCGCGGCGCTTCGCGCTTCCCTCGCTACGTTCACAAGCCAAAAACGTCTTGTTCATCTCCGCTCAGCGCCGCCCCGATTCCGCCAATTACAGCACCTAAAGCAAGGGCGGAAACTCTTAGGCGGTCAAGGACCGATCGCTCAGGGCTTGTTGAGGTAATCAGCAACATCAGATAAAAAATCAGGAAAAAATCAGTTTTAATTTGCACGAATACTCGTCTAAAAGTTTGGGTTGCCCGATAAAAACAAAGAATTTTAATCTTGGAGGGATCGGTCCTTGACCGCCTAAGAGTTATCGGTTTTTCTTTTTAGCTATTATTGGCGGGATCGGGGCGGCGCTGAGTGGAGTGATTTGAGACGTTTTTGGCTCAAATCCGTAGTGAAGGAACGGCGAAGCCGCGCGACCTACGCCACACGCTGTGATAACTGGAAAGATGTAACTTTTTAGTCCTCAAGTTACAGCTTTGGAAAAAAAGCGCGGGATTCTCAAGGGTGTTCGCTTAGGAACCTCCTTGAGGCGGTCTGCGCCGCCGCGCAGTAAGCGGAGCGCATGCAGTTGAATTTGAAACCGTTAATGCTCGGTCAGGCTTCAGCAACGCGCAGTAAGCGAAGCGCATGCTTTTGAACGTGAACGTGAACGTGAACTTGAACTTAAATTTGAAATTAAAAACTAAATATAAATCTAAAAAATTTTGTCGCTAAAGACCTGATTTTAAAATTAAAAACAATTTGTCATTAAAGACCCATTTCCTCTTTAAAAGATGAAATTGAAAATAACAAACATTGATGTCATTATTGCGCCGCTTCAGCCGGCAGCATGCCAAAAAATCACCATTTCATCACTTTGCCGACCTCCAGTTGAATGTCAATTTGTCGAGCCGGTGACCGCGCCCGGGGCCCTCCCAGCGTAGAATATTCCTGCTTATTGCCGTGCCCCTTGGCACACCCTCTTACTTAACCGTTTGAGAGTCCTGTAATATGAAACAGTTAAAAATAGCAGCAAGCGCCTCCGTGGCATCCCATCTCGACACCCCGCGTGGCGTAGTTAGCCTCGACGACGCGGACTATACCGACATTGCGGCGATAGTGATTTCCGTGGATGACCTGAATAACGGCAGGCTGGCAGCCGTCGAAGCCCTGGGATTTAGTATCCCCGTGTTTGTTGCTGTACAGGGTGCAGAACAGGTTTCGCCACACTATTTGCCGTCGCTGAAAGGCGTTTTTGCGCTTGCCGACGTCAATCAGGCTTTTTATGGCGCACAACTCGAAGCCGCCGCCGACGAGTACGAGCAGGGGTTATTCCCGCCGTTTTTCGACACGCTGAAAAAGTATGTCGAAATGGAAAACTCGACCTTTGCCTGTCCGGGACATCAGGGCGGCGAGTTTTTCCGTCGTCATCCAGCGGGTCGTCAATTTACTGAATTCTTTGGCGAAAACATTTTCCGCGCCGATATGTGCAACGCCGACGTTAAGCTGGGCGACCTGCTAATCCACGAAGGATCGGCGAAAGATGCCCAAAAGCACGCGGCCAAAGTGTTTAGCGCCGATAAAACGTATTTCGTGCTCAACGGCACCTCGGCGGCCAATAAGGTCGTGACCAACGCGCTGCTGACCCGTGGCGATCTGGTGCTGTTCGACCGCAATAATCACAAATCAAACCACCACGGCGCGCTGCTGCAAGCGGGCGCGACGCCGGTGTATCTCGAAACGGCGCGTAACCCGTTCGGCTTTATCGGCGGTATCGACGCGGCCTGTTTCGAAGAAGAGTATCTTCGCCAGCAGATTCAACAGGTTGCCCCAGAGCGCGCGGAAGAGAAACGTCCGTTCCGACTGGCGATTATTCAGCTCGGCACCTACGACGGCACCGTTTATAACGCCCGTCAGGTGGTGGAGAAAATCGGCCATCTGTGTGATTACATTCTTTTCGACTCGGCGTGGGTCGGCTATGAGCAGTTCATCCCAATGATGAAAGAGTGCTCGCCGCTGCTGCTGGAACTTAATGAAAACGATCCGGGGATTATCGTGACCCAGTCTGTGCACAAGCAGCAGGCCGGTTTCTCGCAAACTTCGCAGATCCATAAAAAAGATAATCATATCAAAGGCCAAAAGCGCCATTGCAGCCATAAAAAGCTCAATAACGCCTTTATGATGCACGCCTCGACGAGCCCGTTTTATCCGCTGTTTGCCGCGCTGGACGTTAACGCGCGCATGCACGCGGGCGGCAGCGGCAAGCATATGTGGATGGAGTGCGTGAAGCTCGGCATCGACGCGCGCAAAATGCTGTTAAATCAGTGTTCAATGATTCAGCCGTTTGTGCCGCCTACAATTGACGGCAAGCCGTGGCAGGATCACGACACCGAACAGATGGCCAGCGACGTGCGCTTCTTTGATTTCGTGCCGGGCGAACGCTGGCACGCCTTTGCGGGTTACGCCGAGAAACAGTACTTTGTCGACCCGTGCAAACTGTTGCTGACTACGCCGGGCATCGACGCCAGCAGCGGGAAATATACCGAATTCGGTATTCCAGCGACCATTCTTGCCAACTATTTGCGCGAGAACGGCATCGTGCCGGAAAAATGCGATCTCAACTCGATTCTGTTCCTGCTCACGCCAGCCGAAACGCCGGCTAAAATGCAGCATCTGGTGGAAGAAATCGCCCGTTTCGAGCGTTATATCCAAGAAGATGCCTTACTGAGCGAAGTATTGCCGACCGTGTATCGCAAAAACGAAGAACGTTATCGCGATTACACTATTCGCCAGCTGTGTCAGGAAATGCACAATCTTTATGTCAGCTTCGATGTTAAAGAGCTGCAAAAAGAGATGTTCCGCGAGAAGGGCTTCCCGCAGGTGGTGATGAACGCTCAAGACGCGCACAGCGAATTTATTCGTGACAACGTCGAGCTGGTGGCGATTAGCGAAGCGGAAGGGCGAATTGCGGCAGAAGGCGCGTTGCCTTATCCACCGGGCGTGCTTTGCGTGGTGCCGGGCGAACTCTGGGGCGGCGCGGTGCAGCGCTACTTCCTGGCGCTGGAAGAGGGCATCAATATTTTGCCGGGCTTCTCGCCAGAATTGCAGGGCGTTTACGTCGAGAAAAAACCGGTCGGCTGGAAGCGCGTCATGGGTTATGTGATCGCTGAATAAACGGCTGAAAACTTAGGTTATCAGGTCGATAATAGAGACGGAGCCTTCGCGCTCCGTTTTTTTTCGCCTGCTTTATCGCGCCGCGTTTACTCTTTTTCGTCGGGCAATTTATGGCCTGTTATCGTGTCAATAAAGTTTGGATAACAGGCGCCCAGCACGCCCGCGACGAGTACGTCGTTAATCTGTATCCGCATTTCAGCATCGAAATATTCGCCAAACGCGCTCTCCAGCGACGCGCTGATTAATAGCGGCGTATTCATCAAAGTTGAACGTGCTGCCAGCGCGTTGAAAAGGGCGTCAGCGAGGTATTTTTGATCGGGTAAAGCGCCAAAAAATTTGCCTTCAAATCTTTGACCATTTTGCAGCGCGTGTAATCCGCTGAAAACATAGGTATCTAAAGCCTCACCCGCCGTATTCATGCCTGCGCGTACCACGTTATTAAGCGCCAGAATTTCGCTGGACACCGTATTTCCCACCGCCGCCGCCGCGCCCGACGGCGAAGCGTATAAACTCATCGCCATGCTCACGCCAATCTGATTAGGCACGTAAAGTCCGGCGGTAATCAGCGTGCTTTTTTTCTGTATCTCTGAAGTGGGCGTCATTCTCAAGCACGTTTGTAGCCCCTCGCGCAGCAAACTGTAGCCTTGAAAAGCGACCAGCGTTGACGTCAGCCCGCTGAGCACACCGGTTGAAGCGGCGGCAATTAACGACGCCGAGGAGATTAAAATATTGAAGCCGCGCGCGAATCGCGTGACGGAGGTTTCCGTGCCTTGCCAATGGTCGCGCAGACCGCCGGCAATGTTAAGTAAGACCGGCAAAAGTGCGGCGACGGAAGCCAATGCCGATCGCTGGCTTTTACTCGCGCCACAGTTATTCAATGCAGATTCAAGCTCGTAGGCGATAAGTTGTCGCGCAAGCGTTGGAATGCCCACGCATAGCACGGCCCGCGCCGCGTAATTAAGGATCACCTGACAATGGTGCGACATCCCATTCAGACCATTATTCACGATGGTTAACAGTTTCATTAATCGCGCCCAGCATCCGGGCGTATCCCGCTGATTTGACTCGACATCAGTCAGCGACGAGGGCAACCCGCGAAGCGCTGTTTCAAGTTCGTGATGCATGGGCTTTTCGTTGTCGAAAATATAACGCGCGGCCTGCTGCTGAAGATGTTGCGCGTCGACAGGCTGTTCGTTCACTAACTCGCTGGCTTGCTGTTCAGCCGAAAGCAAAATGAGGTCGAGCGCTTTCAGGGCATCGGCAATTTCTTTATCGCAAGGCTGCTGGAGTGCCGTAAAAACCTGCTCCGCCAGCCGCTGCTGGTCTTCAGGTGTAAATTCGGGCGCGTCGGGTCTATAGCTAGAGCTTGGTTGAGAGCATTCAAGCGGAGGCGCGGAGGGGGCGGGGCGATGAAAGGCAGAGGAAACGTTATTTAGCATTATTAAAAATCCACGGAGCGACCCTACAGAGGACTGATAGGGAAAAGTGAAAGCGTAGAGTAAGTAAAAACGCTATCTGCCGATGAATTTGTACATTTCGCTCAAAAATAGGCTGGTCATGATCAAATAAGACAAAGTGCAGGCATAAAAAACGGAGACTCCGAAAAGTCTCCGTTGAAAGTTTTAAACAGCAAAGGTCAGTTAGTCGGTACGTCGATAACTTCTCTGCGTATTGTTCACCTTATAAAGGTAGCGTCGCGATTCGCCCGATGGATGGCGGTTAATCAGCGTCTCGTAAACGTCGCCCGGTGCCATGTTGTTGATCAGATCAAACGCCCGCGTTTTGTCACTCGAGAAGACGCGCAACACGCTGCCCGCGCCGCCGTTATAGGCCGTAATCACTGCATAACGTCTTGAGGTCGGGTTAGCGATGCCTGCCAAATATGAGTTCTGCAGAATCGCCAGATACGCCGTACCGGTATTGATATTATTCGCCGGATCAAACAGATAACTACGGCTCGGCGTGCCCCAGTGGCCTTCTGATTTAAACACATCAGCACCGGCGGTGCGCTGTACGACCTGCATCAGTCCCAGCGCATCGGCATTACTGACCGCATACGGGTTAAAGGCCGATTCGGTTTGCATAATCGCCAGGATCAGCGACTGATCGACGCCATATTTCGCTGCGGCTTCACGAACCAGCGGCAGGTATTTGTGCGCACGTTTATCCAGGTGGTTTGGCACCATCTGAATGGTCACGGAGTAGATAATATGCAGGCCGGACTGGCGCTGCTGCAGCTTGTATTGCAGCAGATAACTGGCGAAGTTTTCGGCGCGTCCCTGCCAGCGAATCGGTTGTCCGGTGTTATCCAGCACCTGCCCGTAAAGCATCGGCTCTTTACTGATCTGAATGTCGTTGGCGTCGGAATAAAGGTCAACTCCGCTGGCATCTTCGCCGATAAGCAGGGTTTTTACGATAGCCAGACGCAGCTTGCCGACAGGATCGGTGCCTGAAATGGTTTCGAGCGTGATAGTACCCGAATCAAAGTTGATGTGGCTGCGGGTTTCATACTGATCGCTATATTTTACATAGTCTTTAGGTCCGGCGATCAGAACCTCATTAATGCCCCAGATGTTCTCGATGTTGTGGGCAAATTGGCCCATCAAAATGTCAAAACCGTTGGTATCTTTGACGTAATTTTCGTTAAACGGATTTTTTTTACTGCTCGAACAGGAAATCAACAAAGGTGCGATAAGCAGCAACGCTAAAATTTTCTTCATCTTAATAGCCGTATCGGGATGAAAAATAGGGCCGCTATTCTGCTAACGAGTAACGGAAATAGTGGCCCCAATAATCTAAAGATATTATTCGGAAGGCGGGGTATAACCTTCAATATGAACATCATGGCCTTCAAACAGGAAATTGATCATTTCCTTTTCCAGCAGCTTGCGGTCTTCAGGATTCATCATGCTTAATTTTTTTTCGTTGATGAGCATGGTTTGCTTCTTCATCCACTCGGACCAGGCTTCTTTAGAGATTTCGTTATAGATGCGTTTACCCACTTCGCCCGGATAAAGCTGGAAATCCTGACCTTCTGCTTCTTTATTCAAGAACGTACAAAAAATTGTCCTGCTCATACTCGCTTCCTCTTTTATGGCCTGCTGACTCGTCAGGGTAAAATAATGGCTATCGCGGCAGCGCTTTTGCCAACTGAGCCAAAAGGCGTTCAACCGGCGCGGCCAGCCCGACAGACTGTGGCTGCGCTAAGTTATACCAGAGACCCGAGCCTTCATCCATGCAACCCGCTGCGGAGTCGATATTAATCCACATTGGCACAATATCCAGATGGAAATGACTGAAAGTATGCCTAAAAGCGATTTCTTGTTGCATTGCGGTTCGGGAAACGGCGTATTTTTTACTGCCGGCAATCAGCTCGTCTTCGCTGGAAAACTGCGGGAAGCAGAATAGGCCGCCCCATAATCCGACCGGCGGTCGCTGCTCGAGCCACACTTTATCGCCCTGTTGAATCATCAGCATGAAGGCGGTTTTTTCCGGCAGCGTTTTCTTCGGCTTTTTGCCCGGATAATTGGCCCAGCTATGATTGGCGTAAGCGACGCAGCCAAAGTTTAGCGGACACAGCTCGCATTTCGGGCGCGAACGGGTGCAAACCATCGCGCCGAGGTCCATCATCGCCTGATTAAACTGCTGAACGCCCTCGGCAGGCGTCACGTCTTCACTGATTTTCCACAGTTTATTTTCGACCTTTTTCTCGCCCGGCCAACCGTCAACGGCGTAGCAACGGGCCAGCACGCGCTTCACATTGCCGTCGAGAATAGGATAGTGCTGACCCAGCGAAAGCGACAGAATTGCGCCCGCCGTGGAGCGACCGACGCCCGGCAGCGCGTTAACTTCTTCAAAGGTGGTCGGGAAAACGCCGTTATGTTGTGCCACAATAGTCTGCGCGGCTTTGTGTAAATTGCGGGCGCGGGCGTAGTAACCCAAACCGGTCCACAGATGCAGCACTTCGTCCAGCGGGGCCGCCGCCAACGCGCTGACGTCCGGGAAATTCGCCATAAAGCGTTCAAAATAAGGAATGACGGTCGCAACCTGCGTTTGTTGCAGCATAACTTCCGAAAGCCAGACTTTATAAGGTGTTTTTTCGAGCTGCCACGGCAGGGTCTTGCGACCATAACGTTGATACCAATCGAGTACCGCAGGCGCGAAGCGATGCGCGTCCATCATGGGCGTATTACCTATCCCGAAGGGGGTTGAAAATGAGGCTGAGGATTGCAGCATACCGGCACTGCGCTGTAAACCGGATCTTTGCATGACTTGCCCCTATTTATCGACAAAATTGCCGTAAAGCAGCGGATTTTAAACGATCGCTTGCTAAACGTGGGTATCTTTGGATAATGCGCCTTTCCCTAAAATTATCGCCAGACAGATAGAAAGCACTATGAAAAATGACGTCATTTCACCGGAGTTTGATGAAAACGGTCGCGCGATGCGCCGTATCCGCAGTTTCGTGCGCCGCCAGGGCCGCCTGACCAAAGGTCAGCAACATGCGCTGGACAATTTGTGGCCGGTGATGGGCGTTGAATATCAGTCGCAGCCAATCGAGCTGGCTTCGCTGTTTGGTCGTGAAGCGCACACCGTTCTGGAAATTGGTTTCGGGATGGGCACCTCGCTGGTGACCATGGCCCAGCAGCATCCCGAGCAGAATTTTATTGGTATCGAAGTCCACTCTCCGGGCGTCGGTGCTTGCCTGGCGACGGCTCAGGAAGAGGGTGTCGATAACCTGCGCGTGATGTGTCACGACGCGGTTGAAGTGCTCGAAACCATGATCCCCGACGGTTCTCTGGACATGGTGCAGCTGTTCTTCCCCGATCCGTGGCACAAGGCGCGTCACAATAAGCGCCGCATCGTGCAGACGCCTTTCGTGGAGCTGGTGCGCCGTAAATTGAAGCTGGGTGGCGTGTTCCACATGGCAACCGACTGGGAACCTTATGCCGAACACATGCTCGAAGTGATGAGCGGCGTTGAAGCTTACGGCAATCTGTCGGCAGAGGGCACCTATGTGCCTCGCCCGGAATCGCGCCCGGTAACCAAGTTCGAAATGCGTGGTCAGCGTTTAGGCCACGGCGTATGGGATCTGATGTTTGAGAGGAAGCAATAATGGCCAAGAATCGTAGTCGTCGTTTACGTAAGAAGTTACACATTGAAGAGTTCCAGGAGCTGGGTTTCTCGGTAAAATGGCGTTTCCCTGAAGGCACCGACGTCGATACCATCGACCAGTCTCTGGATGCATTCATCGAAGGCGCAATCGAGCCAAACAAGCTGGCCTTCGACGGTAGCGGCTATGTTCAATGGGAAGGCCTGATTTGCCTGCAGGAAATCGGTCGCTGCACCGACGAGCATCGCGAAGTAGTGAAAAAATGGTTGGAAGACCATAAAATGCAGGACGTTGAAGTCAGCGAACTGTTTGATATCTGGTGGGATTGATCCTCACTTAGAGTCATCTAAAGCGCCTTCTTGGCGCTTTTACTCTTTTTAGAGCACGATAAAGGAAACGTTGGTGTCGACTGAATTAAATAACGGGCTGCTGGAAGAGATCCTGTCGCAGGTGCGGCCATTGATTGGACAAGGCAAAGTGGCGGATTATATTCCCGCGCTGGCGACCGTTTCACCCGACAATCTGGGCATCGCGGTCTGCACCGTCGACGGCCAGCAGTTTTACGCCGGTGACGCCCAGACCCAGTTTTCAATCCAGTCTATCTCCAAGGTGTTAAGCCTCACGCTGGCGATGAGCCGCTACGAAGAGCACGAGATTTGGCAGCGCTGTGGCAAAGAGCCTTCCGGCCAGCCGTTTAACTCGCTGGTGCAGCTTGAGCTGGAGAAGGGCAAGCCGCGTAATCCGTTTATCAACCCGGGCGCGCTGGTGATTTGCGACATGCTGCAAAGCCGTCTCGCCGCACCAAAACAGCGTATGCTGGAAGTCGTGCGCCAGCTTTCCGGCGAGCAGGAGATTCATTACGATCAGCTGGTGGCCCGCTCCGAATTCGAACATTCCGATCGTAACGCCGCGATTGCCTATCTGATGAAATCGTTTGGCAATTTCGAAAATGACGTGCTCACCGTGCTGCAAACTTATTTCAACTACTGTTCGCTCAAGATGAGCTGCTGCGAGCTGGCGCGCACCTTCCTTTATCTGGTCAACAAAGGCCTGCCGCCGGGCAGTGACGAACCGCTGATCGAGCCGGGTCAGGCGCGCCACATCAACGCGCTGATGGTGACCAGCGGCATGTATGACGGCGCCGGCGAATTTGCCTATCGCGTCGGCATGCCGGGCAAGTCTGGCGTGGGCGGCGGAATTATCGCGGTGGTGCCGGAAGAGATGTGCATCGCCGTCTGGTCGCCCGAGCTTGATGCCGCAGGGAACTCTTTGGCAGGAACCGCTGCCTTAGAACTACTGGCGCAACGAATCGGCCGTTCAATATTTTAATCACGCGTCAGCAGCCAGCTCGGCATTTGCCCGCTGCCTGTCAGACTCAAGGGAGAAAACATGTTAGCAAAAACGGGATTGAAACACGGCCTGATTGGCCTGCTTGCTCTGACTGCGCTACAGGCTCACGCCGAGTTCCAATGCAGCGTCAAGCCGAAGGATGACGTGGTTATCAAACCTGAAACCGTGCAGGTAGTGGGCGCCAGCGGCAATCTGCTGATCACGCCAAACGGCGACCTGAGCCAGAACGGCAAACAGGTGTCGCTGACGGCCAAACAGCGTCAGGAGGCGATTGATTATCAGGCCGCCTTGCGCCGCGATCTGCCCTGGATCGATCAAGGTTCCAAAGCGCATCTTGAAAAAGCGCGCGTGGCGATGGACGGCGTTATCGTCAAGCAGCTTGGCCGCGACAGCAACGTGCGCAACCGTCTGACTACGCTCGACGGGCAGTTAAAGCAGCAGATGAACCGTATTATCGAGCATCGCCCCGACGGCCTGGTTTTCCATCATCAGGCTATCGATCAGGTTCAGCAGGACGGCCAGCGTTTGGTTGAGCAAACCATGGGCGGCGTGATGCAGGACAGCATGAACGAAATGGGCTCGCGCCAACTTGCCAGCGGCGGCAATCCGTTGCAGGCGATGATGGGCAATCTGGGTGGTTTGCAGCAGGCGGTGCAGGCAGAATGGAAGCAGCAGCAGGGCGAATTTGAAAACTTCGGCCACAGCGTCTGTAATCGTGTGACCTCGCTGGAACAGCAACGCCGCGAACTGCTGGCTGATATTAAATAAGCGGTGAGTACGAATTTTTCCGCACGACGTAGTTTTGTTAACTAGACATAGTTTTGCCAGCTAGCTAGCTAACAATTTCCCCCGCTGATGAACGGCGGGGGCGATTTTCTGTTAAAAGCTATTTTGCAAAAACTAATCCGCCAAAAACAGTTCCAGCAGCGAGTTGAGGAACAGTTTTCCTTTCTCTGTAATCTGCCAGTGCGTGGCCGTTTCGACCATGTATTCTTTGGCGATCGCTTCATCTATTTGCGCGCGCACGCTGGACTCTTCGAGACCGGTGTAGATAGCAAACTCTTCACGCGGCGCGGCTTCGAGCAGGCGGAAGCGGTTCATAAAGAACTCGAACGGCAGCTCCTTACTCTCGACTTCGTGCTGTTTGTCCATGTAGCGACCCTGCATGTAGCCACGCGGATGCTTGACCTTCACGGTGCGCAGAATGCGGCCATCGGGCTGCGTCAGCTTGCCGTGTGCGCCACAGCCTACGCCGAGATAGTCACCGAAACGCCAGTAGTTCAGGTTGTGCTGACACTGGTAACCCGGTTTGGCGTAAGCCGAGGTTTCATACTGTTGATAATCGGCGGCGGTCAGCAGCTTGTCACCCTGCTCGAAAATATCCCACAGCGCGTCGTCATCGGGCAGTACCGGCGTTTTATAGGCAAACATCGTGTTTGGCTCGATAGTCAGCTGATACCACGACAGGTGCGGCGGATTCAGTGCGATCGCCTGACGTAGGTCATCAAGGGCTTCTTCCAGCGTCTGATTCGGCAGGCCGTGCATCAGGTCGAGGTTGAAACTGCGCAGGCCCAAATTGGTCGCGAGGTGCGCCGCGCGCATGGCTTCGTCAGGGCCGTGAATTCGCCCTAAACGCTCGAGCTTTTCAGCGCTGAAACTCTGCACGCCGATAGAAATACGGTTCACACCGGCACGCTGATAGCCACTGAAACGGTCGGCTTCGACAGTCCCCGGATTCGCTTCCATGGTGATTTCCGCCGTCGGCGAAACGGGCAGGCGCGCGCGAACGCCGTCGAGCAGGTTTTGCATCGCTTCGCTGCTCAGCAGGCTCGGCGTGCCGCCACCGATGAAAATCGTTTCGACGGTACGTCCCGCCGTCAGATGCAGATCGGCATCGAGATCGGCCAGCAGGTGCGCCACATAATCGTCGTGCGGCACCTCGCCCTTGAGCGCGTGCGAGTTAAAATCGCAGTAAGGACATTTCTGTACGCACCATGGAATATGCAGGTAAAGGCTTAACGGAGGCAGCTTACGCATTCTTCTGGGCAGCCTCGGACATCGCCTTGAACAGCTTGGCCAACGCCAGACCACGGTGGGAAACCGCGCTTTTTTCTTCGCGCGTCAGCTCTGCGGCCGTCTTGCCAAGCGACGGAACATAGAAGATAGGATCGTAACCGAAACCGCCTTCGCCAGACATCTCACGGGTGATTTCACCGGCCCAGCTGCCGTGACACACCAACGGCGTTGGGTCTTCGGCGTGGCGCAGGTAAACCAGTACGCAGTGAAACTGTGCCTGACGCTGGCCGTCGGGTACGTCTTTCAGTGCTTCAAGCAGCTTGTCGAGATTACGCTGATCGGTCGCGCCTTCGCCGGAATAGCGCGCAGAGTAAATACCCGGCGCACCGCCGAGATAATCAACCGCCAGACCCGAGTCATCGGCCACGGCAGGCAGACCGGTGATTTGCGCCGCGTGACGGGCTTTCAGAATCGCGTTTTCGATAAAGGTCAGGCCGGTTTCGTCCGCGTCGTCAACGCCAAGCTCGGTTTGCGCGACCACATCGAGTCCGAAGTCAGCGAGTAAATGCGCGAGCTCACGCACTTTTCCGGGATTGCCGGTGGCCAGTACAACTTTTTGCATGTCTACTTCCTGCATGTTTACTTCATGATATATAGAAAAATTTACGCCACGGCAGGAGAGTGCTCCCGTCCGTGGCGTATTCGCAAGTCTGGATTACAACAGGAACCAGAGCTCGCCTAACAAATCCATGCCGAGATAGTTCAGCATATAAAGAATAAGGATGACGATCATTGCCGAGAAATCGATGCCGCCCATCGCCGGAAGAATACGGCGGATTGGCGCCATTAGCGGCTCGGTCAGTTGCATCAATACATAATCCATTGCGCCGCGACCCTGACTTACCCAGCTCATTAATGAGCGGATAATGATAAGCCAGAACACCAGATAACCGGCGGATTTGACCAACGCTATCAATCCAAACAACAGGTTATACGGACTGAGCGAGATACCGCCGCCCTGAATCAGCAGCAGTAACGGATATTTAATGGTCATCAACAAGAAAGCCAGCAGCAGCGACGCGCTGTCGATCGGGCCGAGCGGCGGGATGATTCTGCGCAGCGGCCCAATAATCGGCTGGGTTATTTTAACAACAAATTGCGAGAAGGGATTATAAAAATCGGTTCTCGCCCACTGCATCCAGATGCGTAAAAGTAAAACCATGACGTAGAGGTCAATCAGTGTCTTGACCAGAAAAGTCAACGTGAGCATAAATAACCTTATTCTTGTGATAGTGGATTCGAGGCAATGCCTTGAACCTGCGGAACTTTATTTCTAGAACGTCTCTAGTTCCAACTCTTGTTTAAATTTTTTTACTCAACGACACAGCTTGGAGCAACAGCCCGCCGCAGCAGGCTTGCCCTGAAAAATTAAAACTGTTTTTCCATTTCCTGCGCGCGCGCCACGGCTGCCTGCATCGCTTCTGCCACGATAGCAGTCAGGTCGCGTTCGTTGAATACATTCAATGCTGCGAAGGTCGTGCCGCCTTTTGAGGTGACATTTTCACGCAGCGTCGAGAGTGGCGTTTCTGGGTTCGCTTCTACGAGTGCCGCCGCGCCGCTGGCCGCCTGCTGAACTAAAAGACGCGCGTTGTCGGCGCTAAGACCCTGACGCTGAGCCTCCTGCTGCATCGCTTCCATAAACAGGAAGAAGTAGGCCGGGGCGCTACCTGCCGCCGCGATGACCTGATTGATGCCCGCTTCGGTTTCGACCCAGCATACCTTGCCGACCGCCGTCATCAGCTCGCTGCTGAAATCGCGATCTTGCTGTGAAACCTGCTGCGGCGCGAACAGTCCGCTCATGCCTTTACCGACTAAAGAAGGGGTATTTGGCATGATGCGCACGATTTTGAGATTGTCGCCAAGCAGCGCGTAGAAACGCTCGACGCTGACGCCCGCCGCAATCGACAAGACTAACTTGCTGCTAAAATCGACCTGCTGTTGCAATTCGCTGCAAACGTCGGCCATCAGCTGAGGTTTAACGGCTAAAACCACCACCTCTGCTTCTTGCGCGCTGGCAATATTGTCTTCGCTACTGCGCGTGCCATATTTTTCTTTCAGCGCATCACGATTTTTGGTGGAAGGCGCGCAGACGGTAATTTTATCCGCCGGATAGCCGCTGGAGACCAGACCCGCGATTATCGCGCCCGCCATATTACCTGCACCAATAAATGTTATGTTCCTATGTTGCATCGTAACTTTGCTCCTTGGTCAAGTTTTGTTAAAGGTGAGATTATTTTGAATAATCTCGAGCGCCGAAGATAGCGGTGCCGATTCGGACCATCGTGCTGCCCGCCGCGATAGCCGCGGGCATGTCATCCGTCATGCCCATCGACAGCGTATCGACCTCGGGATACTGCTGTTTAAGCTGCTCGAAAGCCTCGGTCATCTGGCGGAACACGGCCAGCTGACGTTCATACTCATTTTCTGGCGCGGGAATGGCCATCAAACCGCGCAGCTTGAGGCGCGGCATTTTAGCAATCTCGGCGGCAAGCGTGGAGACCTGATCCAGCGTGATGCCTGATTTGCTGTTTTCATCGCTGATATTGACCTGAATCAGCACCTGCAAAGGCGGCATGGCTTCCGGACGCTGCTCGTTAAGCCGCTGAGCGATTTTCAGGCGGTCAATAGTGTGACACCAGCTGAAATTCTCGGCAACCAGACGGCTTTTATTCGACTGCAACGGGCCGATAAAGTGCCACACCAGCGCGGCCGGATGTTCGGCAAAGGCGGCAACCTTCTCGACACCTTCCTGCACATAGTTTTCACCAAAGGCCAGTTGCCCGGCGGCGATCGCTTCTTCGATAGTGCTCGCAGGTTTTGTTTTGCTGACTGCAAGCAACGTCACTTCTTCTGGAGAACGCTCGCAAAGGGCGACAGAAGAGGCGATACGCTCCCTGACTTGCTGTAGATTTTCCGCAATAGATGAATGCTGACGTTGGTTCATATTGGCTCAGGAGTGTTTCAAATGGATATCAGTGGTTTTGTAGAGCTTAGTGTAAAGCAAAATGCCTCGGATCTGCACCTTTGTACCGGACAGGTGCCGATGTTGCGTATTAATGGCGAGCTGGTTACGGGTCAATGCGCCATTCCTGTCACCCATCGGCAGCTGATTGAATTAAGCGAAAGCTGGCTGGACGATGAAGCGTTAAAAGCGTTGCAACAGCAGGGACAGGCGGACGCGGCGGTGACCTTATCAGGCGGCAGGCGGGTGCGCGTCAATTTTTTTCGCCAGTTTGCTGGCCTGTCGTTGGCGCTGCGGCCGCTGCCAGAACGTTGTCCGATGCTCGACACCTTACAGGCTCCCACTATTTTGCGTGCGCTGTGCGAACAGGAAGATGGCCTGATTTTGATTACCGGCGCGACCGGCAGCGGCAAGTCGACCACGCTTGCGGCGATGATCGGCCATCTCAACCAGACCCGCACGCGGCACATTATCACGTTGGAAGATCCGATTGAATTTTTGCACAGCAGCCAGCGTTGTTTAATTCAACAGCGTGAGCTGGGCACGCATACGCCGTCGTTTTCGCAGGCCATAAAAGCGGCGCTGCGTGAAGATCCCGACGTGTTGCTGCTCGGCGAACTGCGGGACAGCGAAAGTATTCGCCTGGCTTTGACGGCAGCAGAAACGGGTCATCTGGTGTTGGCAACGCTGCACGCGCGCCACGCGTCACAGGCGGTAGATAGGCTGGTGGACGTGTTTCCCGCCGACGAAAAGGCGTTTGTTCGCGCGCAGCTGGCGGGCAGCCTGCGAGGTATTCTGGCGCAAAAGCTGGTGCTGGATAAAAATGGGGGCAGGGTAGGACTCTATGAAATGCTGATCACCACGCCGGCGGTGTGCAATTTAATTCGCGAGGGGAAAACGCATCAGCTGCAAGACAGTCTGCAAACCGGCGGTGAGGCCGGAATGCAAACTTTCGAGCAAAGCAGGCAGCAGCGGATTAGCGCAGGACTGCTCGCAGGCTGAATAATCTGCGGATTAGGGCTTGTTCCACTGATTTTCAAACCAGCTTTCGAGGATGATTACGGCGGACGCGGCATCGACGCTGCCCTTGTCGAGCGCGCGAAAACCGCCGCGTTCGAACAGATCGGCGCGTGCTTCGACGGTGCTTAAACGCTCGTCGTGCAGCTCAACCTGCACACCGAATCTGCCGTGCAGGCGATTGGCAAACTTGCGGGCGCGGGCGGTGAGCGGCTGCTCGGTGCCGTCCATATTTAACGGCAAGCCTACAACCACCAAATCGGGCTGCCACTCTTTAAGCAGTTTCTCGATTTTTTGCCAGTCGGGCGTGCCGTCCTGCGCCTTGAAAGAAGCCAAAGGTCGAGCCGTGCCGGTGACCTCCTGGCCAATAGCCAGCCCGATGCTCTTGGTGCCGAAGTCAAAGGCAAACAGCGTGCGATTACCCATTACGCATGACCTGCGTGGGTAGCTAACTGGCTGATTTCAATGCCCATAATTTTGGCGGCTTCACGCCAGCGATCGGCGATAGGGGTTCTGAAAATAATATCGCAGCTCGCTTCGATGGTCAGCCAGCTGTTGTTGAGCAGCTCCTGCTCCAGCTGACCCTGCTCCCAGGCGGCATAGCCCAGCGCAACCAGCACGTCTTTTGGCTGGTCCGGCGTGCCCAGAGTTTCAAGCACGTCTTTTGAGGTGGTGATCATCGTCTGGTCGGAAATCTGGATGCTCGAGCCAAAGCCCTGACGCGGCGTATGCAGAATAAAACCGCGATCGTCAGCCAGCGGGCCACCCGCAAAGACCGGGCGATCCAGATTTATGCTGGGGTCACGCGGCGTCGGGTCGATATCGAGTTTATCAAGCACGTTTTTGACGGTGAAGTCATCGACGAGCTTGTTGATCACCAGACCCATGGCGCCTTCGTCATTGTGTTCGCACACGTAAACAACGGAACGCTTGAACATGGGTTCTTCCAGTCCCGGCATCGCGATCAAAAAATGATGCTGTAAATTCATCTTGGGTGTCCATCCGTTATCTTTCGCGCCGTAGCTGCGTTGGCCGCCTTCGCTCGCCCTAGTCACTTACTTGTGTAAGCTCCTAGGGTCTTACTCAGTTGCCGCCTTGCTACGACACGAAATCTAATAGATTTTGAAAAAGTAATGGATTTTGAAAACAGTAATGAATCTTGATAACAGTTATGGATTTTGAAGACAGTTATGGATTTTGAAAACGGTAAAAGATTTTGAAAACAGTAATGGATTTTGAAAACATTACTGTTTCTAAATCGGTCAATCAGCGTGCTGCTAAACGTGCTTCGATAGCGTCCATCAGCATGCCGGTGATGGAGATATCCGGGAATGCGGCTTCGATTTCACGCACGCAGGTCGGGCTGGTGACGTTAATTTCGGTCAGGCGATCGCCGATGATGTCCAAGCCGACAAAGATCAGGCCTTTTTTCTTCAACGTTGGCGCGACGGTGCGGGCGATTGCCCAATCGCTTTCGCTCAACGGACGCGCTTCACCGCGACCACCGGCGGCGAGGTTGCCACGGGTTTCGCCCTGCGAAGGTATACGCGCGAGGCAATAAGGCACCGGTTCGCCGTCGACGACGAGCACACGTTTATCACCGTCTTTGATGGCAGGCAGATAATTCTGCGCCATGCAGTAACGGCTGCCGTGCTCGGTCAGCGTTTCGATAACCACAGAGACGTTGGCATCTTCAGGTTTCAGACGGAAGATGGATGCGCCGCCCATGCCGTCGAGCGGCTTGAGGATCACGTCATTGTGCTCTTTATAGAAAGACTTCAGCTGGGTCGCGTTGCGGGTCACCAAGGTGTCCGGCGTCAGTTCAGGGAACCAGGCGGTGAACAGCTTTTCGTTACAGTCGCGCAGGCTCTGCGGCTTGTTGACGATAAGCGTGCCTTTCTCTTCTGCGCGCTCGAGAATATAGGTCGCGTAGATGAATTCGGTGTCGAACGGCGGATCTTTACGCATCAGGATCACATCGAGATCCTGCAGGGCGATGTCTTGCTCGTCGCCAAACTGATACCAGCTCTCGTAATCCTGCTTAACCAGCAATTTACGGGTTTGAGCACGGCCTTCGCCGCCGCGCAGATACAGAGAGTTCATCTCCATATAATGCAGTTCATAGCCGCGACGCTGGGCTTCCAGCAACATGGCGAAGCTGGTGTCTTTCTTGATATTGATGGAAGAAATCGGGTCCATCACGATGCCAAGCTTAATCATCTTCTCTCCTTTAAGGCCTGCTTCTAGCCCAGATCGCCAAAACGCACCTGAAGGGCGGTGATGGCGGTGAGCGCGGTAGTTTCAGTGCGTAGAACACGCGGTCCCAACAGGATATCAGTAAATCCGTAGCCCGTGGTCATTGCAATTTCTTCGGCGGAAAGGCCGCCCTCGGGGCCAATCAGCAAACGGACTCGCTCAACCGGCAGCGGCAAGGTGTTGATACTGTGGCTGGCGCGCGGATGCAGGTTCAATTTCAGGCTGTCGTCCTGCTCGGCGCACCACTGCTCCAGCGGCATGGCTTCGCGTATTTCGGGCACGCGATTACGTCCGCACTGTTCACAGGCGGCGATGGCAATCTTCTGCCACTGCTGAAGCTTTTTGGCCAAACGTTCGCCGTCGAGCTTCACGCCGCAGCGATCGGAAAACAGCGGAGTAATCGTGTTAACGCCCAGCTCGATGGATTTTTGAATGGTAAATTCCATCTTCTCGCCACGAGAAATGACCTGGCCGAGATGCAGATGCAGCGGCGACTCATTGTCAGCCAGCTCGGCATCACCCACCTGTACGCGTACGCTTTTCTTGTCGACGTGGCTCAGGCTGGCTTCAAATACCTGATTGGAGCCGTCGAACAGCTGAATAAGCTGCCCCGGCTGCATGCGCAGCACGCGGCCCACGTGGTTGGCGGCGTCTTCGCAAAGCGCAATCTCGGAATGGGCGCGTAGAAGCTCTGGATGATAAATGCGGGGGATGCGCATAGACGACTGTAATCCTATTATAAAAAAACAGCGCACTCGGCGCTGTTGAAAGACAGAGTGTTAAAAGGCCAAGTACGCGTAACAAGTTTTTATAAACCGAAAGCTTTTATAAACCGAAAGCTTTTATGGGCCGCCAGCTTTAATAAACCAAAAGCGCTATGGGCCGATATAGTAGGTTAGCTTTTTCCCTACTTGCAAGCCTGCTGTACATAGTTGTTGTGATTGCCCTGCACGGCCGCAATGCGGTTATCGCGCTCGCACTCCCACGGGCTGACCGGATACATCTTGTCCCACGCGGTAAACAGTTGCGTCTGCTGGCGCGAAAGGTTCAGGTGATACTGGTCGCGCATATAGAAATAGGTGCGGGCAATCGCGCCGCGCGCACGGACCGGCGGCTCGGCGACCTTGTTCTTGAAATCGACTTTCATCTCGCAGCGGCCATATTGACCCGCCGGAATGTTGGCGATGCCGTACTGGAAGTTGTTGCGGTCGCCGTTCACTTCGCCGATCGACGGTTGCAGGTTATGCAGGTCGGTTTCCATCTGGCGATAGGTCGCGTCTTTATTACAGTTTTTTCTGCCGCCGTCTTGCCAGCACATGTGTTGATGGCCAAATTCCCAGGCAGGAACGACGTGCTCCCATTCAATGCGGCCGGCGCGCTGGGCGTTTTTACGCGGCGTGTAGCCACAGGATTGCAGGTCTGGCGTGCCTTTCTTGCCCGTCCAGCTCACCTTGCAACCGCAATAAAAGGTCGGTGCATCGTGGTTGATTTTGACTGCCGCCGCTTTCGCCTGAGTGAAATTATTAATTTTGATGTGATCGTAAGGTTCAGCGAAAGCATTAAACGAAGAGAACGTGATAACAGAGATCAACAGCAGAAGCGTGCGGGACAGTGTGCGCGACATGGTCTAATCAACTCGATGGCTTAAAAGAGGCAGGTTAGCGGATGTACGGGGCGCTATCAATGAGAGATTAAGCTTTTTTAACGAGTAAGTTAACGCGGTAACGCGCGCCACGTCTGGCTTTAAGCAAGATTGCGCCTCATGACTTAGCCCGTTTTAAAGCGCAGCAGCGTCTTGCAGTAACTACAGCGATATTCCGCCTCTTTGCGCATCACTTTATTGTGGCGGCGCACGGTCAGCTGGTGGTCGCGGCATTGGCAAATATAGGGATAGGTTTTGCTCTGCACTGAGGCCACGGTAAATTGATGGGTTCGACTGGCGGGCACGCCTAAAACGGACTCCATCATCCAGCGCCACTCTTTGCCGTGCGGCGGAACGGCAGCACCAAAATGACGATAAACCAGCAGGTGCGCGAGCTCGTGCGGCACCACTTCATCGACGAACGGCTGCTGATTTTCGAGCAGCAGCACCGGATTAAGCCGTATCTGCCAGTATTGCAGATACGCCGTGCCCGCGCTGGTGCCGCGCTGCTGATAGTTGATTTCAGGTTCGGGATAAGAGGCGTTCAGCTTCTGGTTGGCGAGCTGAAGTTTTTCGCGCATACAGCGCATGACCGCCTGCTGTAAGGCTATCGGGATTCTGGTGCTTTTCATGTCTTAAAGCATAAATCTGCGACGGGGGAAGACGCAAGTTAAAAGCCGACGCGGCTCGACGATAGGCAAAAAAAAGGCGCTCAGTGAGCGCCTTTCGAGACATACGGAAATGAGCATCATGCAAAAGCAGGAATTATTCGCCGATGTTTTTCAGTTTCTTGCCGCTCATCAGGTTACGTTCGATGTGCTCAAGAGAAACGCCTTTGGTTTCTGGAATCAGCGCCAGCGTGATGAAGATAAACACCACGTTCAGGCCGCCATAAACCCAGAAGGTGTTGGCGTTGCCGAGGCTGTCCAGCATGGTCAGGAAGGTTGCGCCGACGATCATGTTGGCAATCCAGTTGGTCGCGGTGGAAACCGTAATCCCGAAATCGCGGCCTTTCAGCGGCTGAATTTCTGAACACAGTACCCAAATCAGCGGACCTGCACTCATCGCAAAACCAACGATAAACATCAGCAGCATAGCGATGGAGAAGTATTTCGCGCCCATCGATTCCACGCCAATGTGCAGCATGGTGCCCAGCACGCCCATACCGACGGCCATTACCATGAAGCCCAGGATCAGCGTCGGTTTACGGCCCCAGCGGTCAACCAGACCGATAGCGATAAAGGTCGCCAGCACGTTGACCAGACCCACGATCACGGTGCCCCACATCTGCTCTGAATTGCTGGCAAAGCCCGCAAGACCAAAGATTTTAGGCGCGTAATACATGATGACGTTCATACCCGTAAACTGCTGCATTACCTGTAGCAGGATGCCGAGGTAAACGGCACGACGGAAGTTTTTGTTATTGGTAAACAGTGACCAGCCGCCCTGTTTTACCTTCAGGCTTTCACGAATTTCGTTAAGCTCGTTTTTCGCCTGCTCGCTGGTATCACGCAGTTTTTCGAGCACGCGACGCGCTTTCTCATCGTTACCACGTGCCGCCAACCAGCGCGGACTGTCTGGCAGGAAGAAGACGCCAACCAGCAGCAGCAGGGCAGGGATGGTGATCACGCCCAGCATCCAGCGCCATGAACCGGTGTAGCTGAAGCCGGTATCAGAGAGATAAGCGGCCAAAATACCGATGGTAATCATCAGCTGATACATCGAAATCATGCTGCCGCGAATCTTCTCGGGAGCAATTTCAGACAGGTAAAGTGGCGCTGTATAAGAGGCCACGCCCACCGCCAGACCCAGCAACACGCGCGCGATAATCAGCACTTCGGTGTTAGGCGCTAAAGCAGAAGCCAGTGAGCCGATAACAAACAGCACGGCACCAATCATCAGGCTGTATTTACGACCAATGCGGAAGTTCATCCAGCCGCTGCCGACAGCACCGACCGCCGCGCCGAACATCATCGAGCTGACCACCCATTCCTGCTGGTGGTTGGTGATTTGGAAATCATGACTGATAAAAGGTAGTGCCCCTGCAATCACCCCAATGTCCAGACCGAAAAGCAGTCCGGCCAGTGCGGCGAGAAAACAGACAAAAAAGGTCACGCTCTTGTTGGAGCGCTTCTCTGCCTTATAAGACGTTGAGATACTCATCCTGCCTCCGAAAAAATGGCTATAGTTCTTTTAATCGTAAATTCTGCTATTCACTGCGTCGATTTTCTAACTTTTGTACGCGGAATACTTTGCTCGCTATGTTATGTGCGCACGCCTCTCCAAAAAGTGCGCCAGATCACAGAGTTGTAATCGCTTACACTTCTTGTTGCATAAAATAACGAGTCATGGCGAGCTTTTGTAAGACTTTGTTATGACGGGCGCGTTAGCGTTATAGATTACTAGTCTAAGTCTTGATTTAAATCAATCAATTGTTACTGATGCATTGCTTGCTTTAATCGTAATTACCTCATTATTAAGCAGATATATTCTGTAACCGTTTTCATTTCAGGAAGATTCCGGTTTTAGCTTGCTGAATAATAGCGATAAAAAAACCCCGCCGGTGAGGGCAGGGTTCGTTTTAAGAATTATTCGCTACTCGACAGGATTGATTACAGTCCAGCCGCTTCACGCAGCTGAGCTGCTTTGTCGGTTTTTTCCCAAGGGAAATGTTCGCGACCGAAGTGACCGTAGGCAGCCGTTTCTTTGTAGATTGGGTGCAGCAGGTCAAGCATCTGAATCAGGCCGTATGGACGCAGGTCGAAGAACTCGCGAACCAGCAGAGTCAGCTGCTCGGTAGAAACTTTTTCGGTACCGAAGGTTTCAACCATGATAGAGGTCGGTTCTGCCACGCCGATTGCGTAGGAAACCTGAATCTCGCAGCGATCGGCCAGACCGGCAGCCACGATGTTTTTCGCCACATAACGCGCAGCGTAAGCCGCTGAACGGTCAACTTTTGAAGGATCTTTACCGGAGAATGCACCGCCGCCGTGACGCGCCATGCCGCCGTAGGTATCAACGATGATTTTGCGACCGGTCAAACCACAGTCACCCATTGGTCCGCCGATAACGAAACGGCCAGTCGGGTTGATGTGATATTTGGTCGACGCATTCAGCCATTCGGTAGGCAGAACCGGCTTGATTATCTCTTCCATCACCGCTTCTTGCAGGTCTTTCTGGCTAATCTCTTCAGAGTGCTGAGTGGACAGCACAACCGCGTCGATACCGACGATTTTACCGTCGTCATACTGGAAAGTGATCTGGCTTTTTGCGTCCGGACGCAGCCACGGCAGTGAACCTGATTTACGCACAGCAGCCTGCTGTTGCACCAAACGGTGAGCGTAAGTCACTGGCGCTGGCATCAGCACGTCGGTTTCGTTGGTTGCATAACCAAACATCAGACCCTGGTCGCCGGCACCTTGCTCGAGCGGATCGCTGCGGTCAACACCCTGATTAATATCAGGAGATTGCTTACCAATAGCGCTCAACACGGCACAGGAGTTGGCGTCGAAGCCCATTTCTGAGTTGACGTAACCAATCTCGCGGATGGTGTTACGGGTGATCTCTTCGATATCAACCCAGGCGCTGGTGGTCACTTCGCCGCCAACCAGAACCATGCCTGTTTTGACGTAAGTTTCACACGCGACGCGTGCTTTCGGGTCTTGTTCTAAAATCGCGTCGAGAACGGCATCAGAGATTTGGTCTGCGATTTTGTCTGGATGTCCTTCTGAAACAGATTCGGACGTAAAGAGGTGTTTAGCCATTATCTTCTTTACCTTTCATACGACGGTTAGAGATTGCCGCCAAGCTAGGCAGCATGAAAAAGGACAGATTTGAAGCCCATCCGTGAAGCCGTTTGACGGTTTGCAAAATAGACGGATTAACATCTGGACGTCTATTTTAGGACAGCTTATAAGGTGATTGCCAGCCCTTTTTTTCTGCAAGCGTGTTCATTTAGTGCCTTACAGGCGTGACATTCACTGACAGAAACGGTTTTTGGCTCACTTTCATTTTGCATTTGCCCAGTCTTAGCGGTATAAACGCCTCCGCGCCGCACTATTTCTCCAGTTAGTGATTAATCAGCGTATTCCAGTAATTACTGTTCTCTTTATGGCCGATTTGGCCGGATGTCCGTTTGCTCTGCACGACATCTGTGGAGGTGGTTAGGTTAATGACCCACTTTTTACCGCTTGTTACATTTAAGCCGCATCTTCAGCACACGCATGTCCTCTCTGCGTACCGCCACTGTGAAAAAATTCTGATTTCCCCCAAGCTTTTTCCCGACTCGTTCCACCGAGTCTGACAACGTGCTTTACAATTACATGAGCGATCAATTTGTTCCGAGCGTGAGACGACCGGTTTCTGCCCGCCGTTTATCAGCTTTGTCCGAGTTGTTCTCACCTGTTGTTACTGCGATAGTGGCTGGCCATGCTGTCAGTGTAGAAAAGGGTATTAACTATGTCTGATGACATGCATTCCCACCGTCCGTCTCATGCGGGCGACAGTGTTTCTTTGCGCTCCATGCAGGAGGTTGCCGTGAACGACCGTGATGCCAGCAAAATGCTGCGTACTTACAACGTTGCCTATTGGGGCAACAACTATTATGACGTCAATGAGCTTGGCCACATTAGCGTATGTCCCGATCCGGACGTACCGTCGGCCCGCGTAGACTTGGCGCAACTGGTGAAAGACATGCGCGAGCAGGACGGTCAACGTCTGCCGGCGCTGTTCTGTTTCCCGCAAATTCTTCAGCACCGTCTGCGCTCGATTAACGCCGCGTTCAAACGCGCGCGCGAATCTTTCGGCTATAACGGTGACTATTTCCTGGTTTATCCGATCAAGGTAAACCAGCATCGCCGCGTGATTGAATCGCTGGTCGAATCCGGCGAGCCGCTGGGTCTTGAAGCTGGTTCAAAAGCCGAGCTGATGGCGGTTCTGGCCCACGCGGGCATGACCCGTTCGGTTATCGTTTGTAACGGCTATAAAGACCGTGAATACATTCGACTGGCGCTGATCGGCGAGAAGCTGGGTCACAAGGTTTATCTGGTCATCGAAAAAATGACCGAGATCAAGCTGGTGCTGGAAGAGGCCGAGCGCCTGAACGTGATCCCGCGTCTGGGCGTGCGTGCGCGCCTGTCTTCGCAGGGTTCGGGCAAATGGCAGTCGAGCGGCGGCGAAAAGTCCAAATTTGGTCTGGCCGCGGCGCAAGTGTTGCAGCTGGTAGAAATGCTGCGTGCCGCCGATCGCCTCGACAGCCTGCAACTGCTGCACTTCCACCTCGGTTCGCAGCTCTCCAACATTCGTGACATCTCCACCGGCGTGCGTGAATCGGCACGTTTTTATGTCGAGCTGCACAAGCTTGGCGTAAATATTCAGTGCTTCGACGTCGGCGGCGGTTTGGGTGTCGATTACGAAGGCACGCGTTCGCAGTCTGACTGCTCGGTCAACTATGGCCTGAACGAATACGCCAACAACGTGATTTGGGGTATCGGCGACGCGTGTAATGAACACGGTTTGCCACATCCGACGGTGATTACCGAATCGGGTCGCGCCGTGACTGCGCACCACACGGTGCTGGTTTCCAACGTGATTGGCGTCGAGCGCAACGAATTCACTCCACCGGTTGCCCCTGCCGATGACGCCCCGCGCGCCCTGGCTAGCCTGTGGGATACCTGGAATGAAATGCACGACCCGGAAAACCGTCGCTCGCTGCGTGAGTGGCTGCACGACTGCCAGATGGACCTGCACGACGTTCACTCGCAATATGCGCACGGTATTCTGGATCTGACTCAGCGCGCCTGGGCCGAAGAAATTTATCTGAACATCTGTAACGTGATTCAGAAACAGCTCGACCCGAGCAACCGCGCGCACCGCCCGATTATCGACGAGCTGCAAGAGCGTATGGCCGACAAGCTTTACGTCAACTTCTCGCTGTTCCAGTCGATGCCGGATGCGTGGGGTATCGATCAGCTGTTCCCGGTACTGCCGCTGGAAGGCCTCGACAAACCGCCGGTTGGCCGCGCCGTGCTGCTCGACATCACCTGCGACTCCGACGGCACTATCGATCACTACATCGATGGCGACGGCGTGACCACCACCATGCCAATGCCGCCGTACGACCCTGAAAATCCGCCGGCGCTGGGCTTCTTTATGGTCGGTGCCTATCAGGAAATTCTGGGCAACATGCACAACCTGTTCGGCGATACCGCGGCGGTTGACGTGTTTGTCTTCCCTGATGGCAGCGTTGAAGTGCAGCAGTCCGACGAGGGCGATACCGTCGCCGACATGCTGGAATACGTGCAGCTTGACCCGAATGTCTTGCTGACCCGCTTCCGCGATCAGGTGAAACAGACTGACCTTGATAATGATCTGCAGGCGCAGTTTATCGAAGAGTTTGAAAGCGGCCTGTACGGTTATACCTATCTTGAAGATGAATAACTGAATACCAACAGTTCAGAAACGTGTAGATCAAGAGCCTCGCAGCGCCATGAATGCCTGCGAGGCTTTCATAAAAGGAAAAGTTATGAGCACTTTGGGGCATAAATTCGATAACTCGCTGGTTTCCAACGCCTTTGGATTCCTGCGATTTCCAGTAAATTTCGAACCTTACGATAGCGACGCCGAGTGGGTTATCACCGGTATTCCTTTCGATATGGCGACCTCGGGTCGTTCAGGTTCGCGTCTAGGCCCGGCGGCAATCCGTCAGGTTTCGGTCAATCTGGCGTGGGAAGGCAAACGCTGGCCGTGGGATTTCGACCTGCGCGAGCGTCTGAAAGTCGTGGACTGCGGCGATGTCGTGTTTGATTTCGGCGACGCACAAAGTCTGATCGATAACCTCGAAGAGCACGCCGATCGCCTGCTGGCGGCCGGTAAACGCATGCTCTCCTTCGGCGGCGACCACTTTGTAACGCTGCCGCTGCTGCGCGCGCATCACCGTAAATTTGGTAAAATGGCGCTGGTGCATTTCGACGCCCACACCGATACCTATTCCAACGGCAGCAAATTCGACCACGGCACCATGTTCTATCATGCGCCGAAAGAAGGGCTGATTTCCGCCGAGAATTCGGTGCAGATTGGTATCCGTACCGAATTCGACAAAGATCTGGGCTTCACCGTGCTCGACGCGGCGCAGGTTAACGATCGCACCGTGGATGATATTTTGGCGCAGGTTAAGCAGATCGTTGGCGATTTGCCGGTGTATCTGAGCTTCGACATTGACTGTCTGGATCCCGCGCACGCGCCGGGTACGGGCACGCCAGTGATTGGCGGCCTGACGTCCGATCGCGCGTTGAAACTGGTACGGGGTCTGAAAAATCTGAATCTTGATATCGTCGGCATGGACATTGTTGAAGTCGCGCCATCCTACGATCAGTCAGAAATCACGGCGTTGGCGGCGGCTACCTTGGCGCTGGAAATGCTGCACGTGCAGGCGGACAAGAAGGGCGCGTAAGCCTTTTATCCGATTGAACGTTTAATCAAGCCCGGCGATGCCGGGTTTTTTTATTTTTTTCTAATGCGACCGAACGGCAAATAACATCTCCTTATAAGCTCTGTGCCATGATTGGTTTTTATCAGCGGGGGCGATATAGTTGGGAAGACTAAAAACTCTATGCCCTCTGCGCCGCTTTCCCAAAGTGTGTTCCTTGCCGTAATAGAGATTGCCGTTTTAATCCGTAGTTTGAGAAAATGAATTTTTCGACTGCTTTTTTAATCCGACCTGGAGTAGAACATGTCCTCTCGTAAAGAGCTTGCGAACGCTATCCGCGCACTCAGCATGGACGCCGTGCAGAAAGC